>JBKPGZ010000119.1:0-15495 GCA_046729675.1 Gemmatimonadota bacterium
GGAGATGTGTATAAGAGACAGATACGGTCCGTGCCGCCTTCATCGGCTACCAGAGCAAGGAGATCACTCAGGTCCCGGTCCGCGCCGGCCAGACCACTGCGGTGGACATCCTCCTCGAGCAGACCGCGGTGGAGATCCAGGAGATCACGGTGGTCACCTACGGGGATGCCCTGCCGGTGGTGCCCCGCGACGAGGCGGCGTCCGTCGTGGCCGGCTCCCCGTCCGCCGCGTTTGGCGCACAGGACTGGAACACCGAGAACTACGCCCGCATCGAGGAGTCGCGGTTTCTGCCGGCCGCCGCGAACCCCCGCTCGACCTTCTCCATCGACGTCGACGCGGCGAGCTATACCAACGTCCGGCGCTTCCTCACGGCCGGGCAGCGGCCGCCCAGGGACGCCGTGCGGGTCGAGGAGCTGCTCAACTACTTCCGCTACGATTACCCGGAGCCCCGCGGCAGCGCGCCTTTCAGCGTGACCACCGATGTGGCCGTGACACCCTGGGCGCCTGAGCATCGGCTGCTCCGCATCGGGATCAAGGGCCGGTCGCTCGAGACCCGGAAGGTCCCGCCGAGCAACCTCGTCTTCCTGCTCGACGTGTCGGGCTCGATGATGGACCCCAACAAGCTTCCGCTGGTGAAGCAGGGCTTCCGGCTCCTCGTGCAGGAGCTCCGCCCGGAGGATCAGGTGGCCATCGTGGTCTATGCCGGCGCGGCGGGCCTGGTGCTGCCGCCCACGCCGGGATCCGACAAGGCAGCCATCCTCGCGGCGTTGGATCGGCTCCAGGCGGGTGGCAGCACCGCCGGCGGCGCCGGCCTTCGGCTCGCCTACGACGTGGCGCGACAGTCCTACCGGAGCGACCGGAACAACCGGGTCATCCTCGCGACCGACGGCGACTTCAACGTGGGCGAGAGCTCCGACGCGGCCATGGTGCAGCTCATCGAGGAGCGGCGCGATCAGGAGATCTTCCTCACGGTGCTTGGCTTCGGCACCGGGAACCTGAAGGACAGCCGGATGGAGCAGATCGCCGACAAGGGCAACGGGCACTATGCCTACGTGGACAACCTGAACGAGGCCCGCCGCATGTTCGTGCGCGAGTTCGCCGGCACGCTGGTCACGATTGCGAAGGACGTGAAGATCCAGATCGAGTTCAATCCGGCGAAGGTGGCGACGTACCGGCTGGTGGGCTACGAGAACCGCGCGCTCCGCAACGAGGACTTCGCCGACGACCGCAAGGACGCGGGCGAGCTCGGCGCCGGGCACACGGTCACCGCGCTCTATGAGATCGTTCCGGTCGGCGCGGCGACAGCTTCCACGGGCGGCGACCTCGACTCCCTGAAGTACCAGACGGTGTCGCTCCGGTCCGAGACCGCTCGAACGGACGAATGGCTGACCGTCCAGCTTCGCTACAAGGAGCCCAGCGGCGGCAAGAGCCGGCTCCTCTCGCACGCGGTCAAGGTGCGGGAGCCGATTGGCGAGCCCAGGGGCGACTTCCGTTTTGCCACTGCGGTCGCCGCCTTCGGACTGGTGCTGCGCAACTCCGACTACCGCGGTACCGCGACGCTGGACCAGGTGCTGGCGTTGGCGCGCGGATCGGAGGGGGCGGATCAGGATGGAGAGCGGGCCGAGTTCGTTCGGTTGGTCGAGTCGGCTCGGCTGCTGCAGCTGGCTGAGGCCGGCGAAGGCGACGAGCCTGACCGCTGAGCACGGGCGCTCGCAGCCCTATCGGTCCGTGGTCGCGAAGCGCGCCGGCCTCGTGAAGCCAGCTTCCGCTTAACGAGGCCGGCGTCTCAGCTCAAGAGGTCACCAGACTGTGGAGGTCCTGAAATGTACGCTTCGGCCTGATTCCCGCGGGGAGATTGGGATGCACGTGCTGGGCGAAGAACTGGTTGGCGTCATGCTTCGACTGCCAGATCTCGATGACGCGCCAGCCGCCCTCAATCGCCTGGGATGTGTGGAGGATGAAGCCGGGCGCCTGCCTTATCAGGGCCGACAGATGGCCAAGCATCGCGTCGTACCCTTCGGCGGTCTGACCCGGAACCTCGGCGGTGACCAGCACTGGCATGTCTCCCTCCCGCGGTTGCCCAGCGGCTTGGCAGCCTGCGTCTTGATCAGCCGCGGCTCGCGCCAGGAGCTCGCGTACCGTGGCCCGCACCTGACGGTTGTTCATCATGAACGTATGGGACGCCTGCAGCTCGATGAGCGGCGCCCCTGAATCCAGTCGGGTCTCCTCCACCGCAACGACCCCGTCGTTGGGCACCCCGCGGAACAGACTGAGCGGTCGGGGCCAGCTCTTCGTTCCGGCAATCACGGTGGTCGGCACCGTCGGTCGCGGTAGCCGCGCAAAGAAGCTCGGCTCGGCGAGGAGCTGGCCGCACTGTCCGTTGACGAGCCGGTAGGGCCACCACCGATGAAATCGCCGCGCCAGGCGTGGCACGTGGTTGGGCGTCCCCAGCAAGACGAGGTGCCGTGGAAGCGGCAACCTGGGCGGCCACCGGTCCAGGGCGGCGCGGACGATGACTCCGCCGAGCGAATGCCCGACGAGGGCGTACGGCTCTCCCCGGTGAGCGGCGCTTTCCAGCCGGCGCCGTACCCGACCGACGATCCTTCCAAAGGACTCGAGGGCGCCGGAATAGGCGACCAGCTCCGTCTGGTGACCGGCTCGCCTGAGATCGCGGGCCAGCCCCAGCAGGGAGAACGGTGTGCGAGCCAGGCCGTGGATCAGGAGTACGCGCATCGGCTAGCGCCAGTCGATCTCATAAACGAGGATGCTCGTAGGTCCATCGTTGCGCAGCACGTGGCGATCCGGCATCTCCCGCCAGCTCACACTCAACTGGACCTGCGAAAATGGCAAGGCGACGTCGGGAAGGCTTGTCCATGGCTAAGGCTCCCGGGCGGCAGCTTCCTCCTGTGCCCGCCGCGATGCGGCGGAGTCCGCGGCCTTGAGCGCCCCGCCGACCCCTTGGGCGCCCGGAAGCCGCGATGCACCTATCGCACTGTCGCGCTGGCGTTGGCTCTTCGGTGCCTGGGGTTCCGCGTGATCGGCTCCACAGCCCGTGAGGGCGCTCAGCACCACCAGGCCCATCAGGCGATGTCGCATCCGAGACGTCTCCTCTTGGTTCGTCAACCGCGCTGGAGGGCGGCCGCAGCTTCCAGTCGAACCTCGCGCATGAGCAGGAACAGCGGCAGTCCCAGTGATACGCCGACCACCAGATTCCCCACGATCGGCGCCCACAGTCCACCCATCCCGAGGCGTCGCCCTTCGAGCAGAACCAACACCCAGAGGGTTGCGGACGACACGATGACATCCCAGCCGAAGAAACTGCTCACCGGCGTGGCGAAGAGTTGGGCCAGGAATTCGCCCGCGTCCAGGCCGTGAGTGCGCAGAAACGGCAGAAACGCCGCCAAGGGAAGCAAGGTTCCGGCGACGCACAGGGCCAGGTAGAGGTGCTTCGGCCTCATGATGCCCTCCGTTGGCTGCCATCCAAGGCGGAGATGCGCCACGCGGCGCAACCGAATCGGCGGCGCACTTTCAGGCTGTCGGCTCGCTGAAGCAGAGAAGGTATCCCTCGGGATCCTCGACGTAGAAGTCGATACACGACCACGGTCGCGCCTCCAGCGACCTGGTGATGAGCGCCCCACGCGACCGCAGCTCATCGTGCAGCGCCGTCACCCCGGTCACGCTGATGTAGGCGTCCAGGTGCTCGTTCTGCTTGCGATGTGCCCTGTCGCTGCGCGTCTTGGGGGCGCACTTGAGGTGGATGGCGAAGCCGTCCCGACTCACGCCGGCATAGAAAGAGTCGTAGCAGAAGTCGACGTTGAATCCGAGCTTGTCGCGGTAGTACGCCATCGCTGCATCGAGATCGTCCACCAGAAACTGTGGTGCGATGCCGGTGAGGCGTCCCGTGGCGGGTGCCGATTCCGTCGTCATCATGCATCC
This sequence comes from Gemmatimonadota bacterium, assembly GCA_046729675.1. GTDB lineage: Bacteria > Gemmatimonadota > Gemmatimonadetes > Gemmatimonadales > GWC2-71-9 > CAVVWJ01. The sequence continues at coordinate 3,937 of JBKPGZ010000119.1, forward strand.
TCCATCATCGTCGGGGCGGCGGCGGCCTACGTCGGGCTGCGGTTCCATGGCAGGCCCGCCGCGGAGCGGAAGGCGCGCCAGCCCTCCGGCAGATCCGCCAGCTCGCCCAGCGTGCTGTCCCGATTGTACATCTGTCCCAGGCCAACCACCCGTGCGTCCTCCGAGTCGTTGGTGGTCCCGCACAGGAACTGCCAAGAGCCGTCGTCGGCATCGTGGGTCACAAGGAGGACCGGGGCGCCCTCGAGCACCTGACGAGTGGTGATCGAGGCCGTGTTGGGGCTGTCGGCGAATGGCCAGCTTTCCATGAGTGCTCCCTGGGCGTCTCCCGAGTCACTAGTCCTGAGTCACCAGGACACGGTTGGTCCTACCGGTCAACCGGATCCCGGAGGAAGTGAGCGAGGCAGGCCTCCCGTTCACATAGTACCTGGCGCCGGCCAACGCCTCCGGCCTCAGGAGGAAGGTCCAGCCGTCCTCCCTGGCGTCGACCCGGTACTCGATACCCTCGCCGGTCCTCTGGCGCGAGAAGGAGAGCGTATTGCTGCCCACCGGCAGATCCTCGATGCGCATCTCCTCCCAGCCCGTAGGGACGTGTGGGTCGAAGACGACGGTCTTGTGCACGGCGTCCGGCCGGACCCCGAAGACATGCTGGACCAGCGGCACCATGATCCCATAGCTGGTCCAGGCGATCGCAAAGCAGCCGTAGTCGGGCATCATCTCGGAGATCGACCCCGGTAACGTCCGACCGAACGTCTGCTCGATGCGGTCGACATACCACAGCGCCTCGTCGATGCGCCCGTACCGTGCCTCCGCGACGGCCTGCACGCCGGTCGAGATGGTCATCATCGCCTGTTGCTCGACCGCCGACAGGAAGGGCCCGTACTCGCCGACATTCTCGCGCCGGATCTTGTCCAGCAGCCGGATCGCCCGGTCCCGCGGGGCGATCCCGACCTCCATCGGCGTGGCGATGACCCAGTTCTTGTTGGTGATCCACCCTCGGCTGGTATCCGGCATCGTGGATAAACGCCGCCTGAGGCGCTCGTAGTACCTGATGTGCTCTCGGTCTCTCCCGGTCAGCGCGGTGTCACCCTTGAGCCGGATCTGCCGGATCGCCCCCTCCGCGGCGCTCATCGCCTGCGCTCGCGACCCGTAGAAGTCGCCGTACGAGCCCTGGTCCTCGGCCCAGAAGCGATCGTTGATCCGGACCTTCAGGGCCGACGCCTGTTGTTCGTAGCGCGCGGCGGTGTCCGGCTCGTGCAGCACGCGGGCGACGCGCGCGGTAGCCTCCAGCGCTTGCTGGGTGTACACGGCCACATCGATCAGCTCCGCGTTGAGTCCGGACACCTCCATGATCCCGTACCCTTCCGGGAACAGGTTATGGTTCTGGTCCATGTCGGTGAGTAGCCAGCGCAGGCCCAACTTCATGTCGGGGTACATCTCCCGGGCGAAGGCAAGATCTCCCGTCCAGTCGAAGACCGTGCTCACGGCCATGATGAACTGGGCGGTCTCCTGCGTGTTGCCCGGATTGACGATCCCGCCGTTGGTCGTCACCTCGTGCACGATCCGGCCGTTGCCGTTGGCCTTGCGCGACTGGTCTCTCAGCAGGCGGAGCGTCTGCCTGGCGAGCTCGGTGTTGCCCGTCGCGAGCATTGCCTGCAGGGAATAGCTCGCATCGGTCCCGAACCACCATGGGTATTCCATCAGCCCGCCGCCCAGACCGCGGCCGATGCCGGGCACCTCCCGGACCAGCCACTCGGTGTTGACCTTCACCCAGTTGTAGACCTCCTGCAGGCGCCGGTCGGGAATGGTGACTCGTGACCGCTGCAGCAGCGACCCGTAGTGCGCCTTCTTCTCGGCGAGGAGGGTCGTGTGCTCTCTGGCCAGGGCGCGGTAGGTCTCGACCGCCGCGTCCCTGGTGGATGCCGAGCCCGCGACGACGAAGGTCAGGGTGGCGGTACTGCGGGGAGCGACCGAGACGGTGTGGCGGGAGGCGCCGGTGACACCGGCGCCGCTCGTCCGGATCGGCGGCGGATCGGCGACGGGTCGTGCATCCACGGAACCCGTGGCTCCCCAGACACAGAACCAGGGATGCCCGGTGTCCCGGGCGATGAAGAGCCGGTTCGCCGGCTCCCAGCCGACGGTGTCCCGGGCGTCGGTGATCCCAAGGCTGTCCGAGAACCAGACGGGGCGGAGGTCGGTCTTGACGGCGAAGTCGAAGGTCAGCGCCCTCGTCCGGCCGGCAGCGTTCCGCAGCTCGTACTGGACGATGAATCCCTCACGGCCATCGGGGCTGAACTGGAAGCGCTCGACCTCCAGACTGTCCAGCACCGGGCCGTAGGCGAACCGATTGCCGTAGGGGTACGTGATGAAGTCCGTGCTGGCCGACAGGACGACGTCCCGGCCAGTCGCCGGCTCCGCCACCGTGGCCCGGAAAGCGTCGATCAGTTTGATCGGGTGGAGCCAGGCCCCGCCCATCTCGCCGGTCAGGTGTCCGCCCAGGTCCGGGAAGTTCCCGTCCTGGGTTCCGATCACATACGTGCGGGTGCCTGCCGTGACATAGGGCTTGGTTGCGGTTTGCCCGCGATTGCTGAGGCCTGCCAGGACCGGTGCGGCGTAGCCGGCTTGCGCCGCGGCCGCGTGGGCGGTCGGCGGCACGACGCAAAGCAGCAGGAGCAACGGTCGAGCGACGGCGTTCATCACAGCCGGAAGATGACCCCGACCGCCGGCTCAGGACAACGCCCGCCTCAATGCACCACGATCGGCGCCGTCCAGCGAAACGTCCCCCACGCCATCGCGAGGATGCCCCGTTTGGCGTCGCTCGGCTCGATGGAGATGGTGAACTGCTCCACCGGCGTCTCCAGCGTGTCCGATCGCATGGGCGCCTTCCCCAGATCCTGGGCCCGGCTGTATTCCGTGCCCCACTGCCCGGTCTGCCGGTTCACGATGAGGTCCACACCCCGGAGGTGCGGGACGGTCCACAGGGTGTACGTCCCTGCCGGCAGGGCCAACCCCGCGAGCGTGATCGGCGCGGAGGTCGTGAACTGCGTCGCGGCGTTTGCGCCGGTGCGCCAGACCCGGTCGTAGCCGATCACGTTGCCCAGGAGGGTGCGCCCGCGCGCCAGTGGCCGGCCGTAGTCCACCGAGAAGGTGGCGGCGCCGATGGTCGCGCGCGCGGTATCGCGGACGCTGAGCTGCTGCTGGCCGGTAACCCGCTCCGCGGCCGCGAGCCGGGCCGCAATCGAGTCCACGTCCGGCGGGGCGGTCGTCCGTGCGACGGTGACCTTGTAGGTGCTTCGCATCCCCGAGTAGGTCAGCATCCGGCCGGCGCTGTCCACCGTCACGTCGCCGGTTCCCGCCAGCCAGCCGTGCCGCAGCTCCACCTTGCCCCCGCCGCGCGGGACCACGAAGCCCCGGTGCATCGTGAAGCTCGGTCCGACGGCTCGGTCGGGATAGAACTGCCGGAACAGGACGCTGTCGGTCGGCGCCAGCCCGGTCGCCGCGGCTCGCCGGAGCGCTGCCGCGATCTCCAGCTCGATGACGCTGTACATCATCGAGACGTGGGGCACCGTGATCGCTCCGCCCGTGACGAACGAGGTGTCCCGCTCGCCGCTGCTGTCGCGGACCGAGATGCTTACCCGGTCCTTGGAGTAGTCCGCCGTGACCCGCCGGCCCCGCTCCCTCGGCGACGGGCCGTTCGGCGTGCGAACGTCCATCACCATGTGCCGGATGGTGCCGTCGGGACCCAGGTCGAACTCGGTGTGACGCCTCCGTACGAACGGCCAGCGATCCACACCGTCCGTGACCAGCCTGGTGGGCGTGCGCTCGACACGTTCCACCGAGACGGTGTCGTTGCCGAGCACGGCGACGAAACCGTAGCGCTCGGGTGGCGGGGCGTGGCTGCAGGCGAGAAAGAGGAGCGGGAGGAGTGTCGAGCGCCTCATCGGGTGCCCTTCGGGAACATGCGCTTCACTGTCGAGGCTGGAACAACTCGATCGGATTACCCGACGGATCGTCGATGATGGCCTGGGCGCCGCCCGGCCCGGTCACGATCTCACTCGTCCGAAAGGGCACCCCGGCACCTCGCAGCCGCTCGACCTCCTTTTCCAGATCGGCGACCTGAAGGTGAATGCGGTTCCAGCCGCCCGGCACCTGAAGCCGACCATCGGCGAGCGGGCGTTTGCCTGAGCTGCCCTCGCCACTCAGCAACAGCCGGACGCCGTCACGCGCAACCGCGGCGAAGGCCGGTGAAGCATCGTGTTCCAGCGTGAAGCCGAGGAGTGTGGTGTAGAACCTGATGGCCGCAGCGACATCGTCGATCATGTACCGCACGCTGACATTGGACATAGCTCTCGGTATCCTATTTCGTTCTAATTTCCGGGCTCAGGGAACGTGACAGAGGCAGGCTCGGCAGGTACTCCGCGAAGCGCGCTCTAGCCTCCGCCGGCAGCTGTCCGAAGGCGCTCACGAACTGATCGGTCCGAGTCGAACCGAAACGCCGCGCGCCGGCCTGGAGATACTCCAGCACCTGGCCGATCTGTCGGATCCCGCCCGCGGCTTTGACCTGACATCTCCCTCGCACCACTTCGTGCATCAGACGCACGTCCTCCACGGTGGCGCCATCCGTACCGTACGCGGTCGAGGTCTTCACGAAGTGCGCACCGGCTTGTGCGATCCATTCACAGGCCCGTCGCTTCTCCTCCTGTGTCAGATAGCAGTTCTCGGTGATGACCTTCACCGTCCTTCCCTCGGCCGCCCTGACGACGCCCTCGACATCACGGATGAACAGCTCCTCCTCGGCGTTCTTCAAGGCGGGGATGTTCATGACCATGTCGATCTCGTCGGCACCAAGGTCGAGAACCTCCTTCGCCTGGTACACCTTCATGGAAGGCGTCTCGTTGCCATGGGGGAATCCGACGACCGTTCCCACCAGGACGCCTGACCCTCGCAACTCCGCAGCCGCGAAGCGGATGTAATGCGGTTGCACGGTGAGGGTGGCCGTGCCGAGCCTCGCTGCGGTGTCGGCGGACTGGGCGACCTCCGACCGCGTGGCGTCGGGCCGAACGATCGAGTGATCGAACAGCTTGGCAAACCTGACGAGTTCCATTCGATCACGCCTCGTGGGAAAGTGTGCGCCGAGGTCAGGCCGCGTGTCGCCTTAAGAACGCCAGCGTCCTTTGGTTGAACTCCTCCACGCTCTGGTAGATCGGCGTATGCGCACACTCCTCGAAGACCCACACCTCTGAACCACGGACGGCGTTCTTGAGCCGATCCGCAAACCGGCTGGAGGTCAACAGGTCGCGGCGACCGAAGGTGATCAGCGTCGGCGCGGTGATCCTATCCAGCTCCGCCTCCACGTCGTGGGCGAGCACCGCATTCGACTGGCGCAGGAATGCCTCCACGGGCTGAGCCGGCCGGCTCCGCACGAAGTCGGCCAACGACTGGATATAGCCCGGCTTGGCATTGTAGAACTCCGGCGTGAAGCACCATGGGAAGATCCCCAGGAGGATCAGGTCGGCCACGGATCCGGATGCCCGGGCCATGACTTGCCAGCCTTCCACTGTGGTCTTGAGGAAGGCATCCGTCCTGTGCCAGGCACTGTGCAGCGATAAGGACTTGACCCTTGCCGGGTATTTGGCTGCCAGCCACATGCCTACCGCGGCGCCAAGCGAAAGACCGGCGACATGTGCTTGCTGGATTCCCAGAGCCGCCATGAAGGCGGCGATATCGTCGGCCAGGAGCTCCGTGGTATAGATGCCGTCCGGTTTGTCGGTTTCTCCCGCTCCGCGCAGATCCGCCGAAATGCAGGTGAAGTGCTTGGCATAGTCGGCGACCTGAAAGGCGTAACAGGCGTAATCGGCCGCCAGATAAGGAATGAGGACCAGAGGGTCTCCGCTCCCCTGCTGGTCATAGTTCATCGTCAGATGGTTCGCCTTTACCTTCGGCACAGGATCCCTCCTTTCGGATACGTCCCCAGGCACCAGGACTCGCGCAAGTCACGCTCGGTCGAGGACGTCGCGGCCGGAGGTGTGGCGTCGCCTCCCGGGAAAGATCAGGGCTCGAGATCGAGCAACGCCCTGCCGCTCTGGAAATCCACAGGCACCGAGATCTGATCGTGCACGATGAGCCAGGTGCCGTCGCGCTTCCGAAGGCAGCTCGTCCACCGAACCCAGTAGTCGCTCGTGTTCCCGTTCTTCAGCGTGCCGCTGATGCGAGCGAGGCAGTGCCCGAATGCGACGTCATCGCCCACCATGATCGTGAGGCCGCGGATCTCGTAACCGAGCGGACGCTGGTATATGGTGAAGACCTTCGCCCAGTTCTTCCATTTTGCCTCCGCTCCTACGTGCCGCAGCGGCGGTTCGATGTCGAATGACACGATGTCCGGCGCGTAAATCGACTTCAGGCTCTCGAGATCCATCGCCCGCACCGCGTTCACCAACTCGTCCAGTCGCCGCCGAATGTCGGCCTCGTCCATCCCTCGTTGTGTAGCCATCAGTACCCACCGGAAAAGGGGCCGCTCGAGGGGACGGCAGCAACGCTCAGCGTTTGTCGTACTCGTCGTGGCGGCGGAACCAGATTCCCGTCTCGTTACGCCCAAGCGGTGCCCGGTCGAGCCATTGGTACATGCCCCAGAGCCCGTCCACCCCGCGCGCGTAGGCCGAGTAGGTGTGATAGACGACCCCGTCCTCCAGGGCGAACGCGCTCATGCCGGGCTGTTCCCGCGTGTACGTCGCCCAGTCCGTACCGGTGCTCGCCGCGATCTCGGCGAGCGGCCCCTCTTTGCCGGCTTCGAGGCGAGGCTTGACGTCTTCCCTGCGAAAGTTGTACTCGACGACACCCGAGCGCTGCTGTTCCTCCGTGACGGATGTGTCGAAGTCGTAGTTGAAGTCGCTGCCGAACGACGATGCCCAGGGGAAGCTCCAGCCCATCCGCCGCCGGTATGCCAGCAGCTTCGCGAGTGGCGCCCGCGAAACCGCCCAGAGCATCACGTCATGGTTGGCCAGGTGAGTCACGACACCGTTGAAGCCGTCCGCGATCGACGAGCAGGCCGGACAGCCCGCCGTGTACTCGGGCCCGAACATGAAGTGGTAGACCAGGAGCTGCGAGCGCCCTCGAAAGAGGTCCGCCAGTGAGGCGCTCCCCTGGTCGGTCTCGAATCGATACGCCTTGTCGATCCGCACCCACGGCAACTCCTGCCGCTGTTGCGCCAGCTCGTCGCCGCGCCGCGTGTGCTCCTTCTCCGCCTTGAGCAGCTCGAGCCGTGCGGCGAGCCACTCCTTGCGTGTTCCGATCGTATGTTTCGTCATCGTTGTCATTCCGTCCTCCATATGTCCTTCGTCATTCCGAGCTCGTCAGCGTATGGGCTGACCGATGCCCAGGAGATTGCCTTCGCTGTCCTTGAACCAGGCGCCGTACTCCCCCGTGCCTTTGCTCGGATAGTTCCCCTGGATCCGCGCAACGCCGTCGCGGGTCTTGAGTCCCGGTAGGTCGTACTCCTCGAAGACCACGCCGCGCGATCGGAGCGCCGCCACCGTGGCGAAGATGTCGGTCACCTCCCAACCCATCTGCGTATGGGTTCCGGCGGCGGTGCCGGCGGATGCGAAGAGGGCAAAGAATCCCGTTCCGCAGCGGTACAGCAGGCCTCCCGGCCTTTCCTCGACCGGTCTCAGCCCCAGCTTGTCCGCGTAGAACGCTCGAGCCCGACTCAGGTCTTGTGCCGGCAGCCTGGTCGCGACGCTGCTCTGCTCGAGCATACTTTCTCCTCTGTGGCGGGGTTCATTGCTCCCCACTTGGCGAGCCGTCGAAGAGATCCGTATAGATGAAGCGCCACCGATCCTCGAAGTAGAGCATGCGGAGCTCATCCACTCCCGGTGAGGCCCCGCTGCATCGTGGAACCGATACTTCCGCCCAATCCCCGTCGAGCCGGATGACCGCTTCGTCGACCAGAGCCGAGGACTTCGCCGGACATGTCCTCGGCGAAGCGGCTGCATGCGAGGAGCCGCGGCCCCGCTCGCGGTCCCTGGCGACCATCTGGACGTCCCCCGGACCGCCCCGCCGCTCGAGGAGCTTCGGGGACAGCACATAGGGAGAGAGTGCCTCCCAGTTCTTGTTTTCCAGGTGGAGATAGAACGCACGCAGAACGGCGCGGATCTGGGACTGCGCGGAGTCCGGCGGGATCACGACTTCCTGTGCCGTCGCGAGTCGGGGCAGGACCATCAGCAGCATCCCGCCCGCGAGGTTGAGTAGCCGATGTGGCAAAGCGGCCTCCTCTGGCGCGGCCCAGCGTGGCCGCAGGCGCTCAGCGCGCTCCTTTGCCGCGCCGCTTCGGAAGTTTCTGGGTCGCCTTCTTCACTGCTGCTGCAAGCTCCCCGGCTGCGGCGCCCAGCGATGGCAAGTCCGGCTGTCCACTGCTCAGCTTCCCGGTGCGTAGGTCGGTGCTGAGGGCGCGGCACATCTCGGTCCCCCGATGGGTACGGAACTGCTCCTGAAATGCGTGGGGGTCATCCGCGTGCGCGGCGGTGAGCAGGCCCCAGGTCCGCAGCCGCAGGTCGTCGAGGGCGCTCTTGAACTCCGTGAGTCCGGGTTTGTTCAGATCCTCGCGTCGCGCCGGGCCTTCGAGCGCATCGAGCATCGCGCTCAGCGTGGTCACCTGCGCCGACCAAGCAAACTGATCCATTGTGCCCCTCCTGGTTCAGGGCCGCCGACAGCTCCTCGAAGGCTTCGAACTGAGCAGGGACGCCACGTCCCGGAAGGCCGACTGGTTGGCGGCCTTCGACATGAACGCGTCGTCGTAGCGCCACATGAGCATCGCGCAGCCGGAGGGGCCGATGGTCCGGCCGTAGGTCCGCACCTGATCGGACGTCATGCGGCAATAGGACGTCCTCGTCCCCTTGCCACCCGTGTTCGGACAATCCCAGGCGCCCTGGGTGTCCCTGACCCCGCCGTTCAGAATATTAAGCGAGAACATGGGCGTCACCCCGTTCACCCGGGCGAAGTCGAGCACCTGGTCCCGCCACGCGCTGACCTTGCCCTGGTTGTAGTCCCACACGTATTGCACGCTCACCCAGTCCAGCACCTTGTAGCGCTCCCCCGAGCGCCACTTGAAGCCCGGCGCCCCGTGGCCGATGCCCATGGGCAGCGTCGGAAAGATCTTCTTCGCGTAGGTCGCCATCTGGTCGAGCATCGCCTTGGTGGGCACGCCGCCCCATTTGGGATGCTCGGGCTCGTCCATGAGCTTGTTGGCGACGATCGTCCCGTCGGCCACCCCGTCGGCCACCGCCTTCTTGATGGCCGAGGTGTTGAGCCGGTCCATTCTGGCCTTCCACTTCCCCAGGTCGAACTTGCCGTCGGTGATGACCTCGTTCGGCCCGCCCGTCATCACGAGGATCAGGCGAACCCGCTTCTGTCTCGCCGCCCCGATGCGCTGGACCAGGGAGTTGGGGAGGAAGGAGTTGTCCAGGCTCAGGGTGAAGGGCCCCGGACCCCACTTGAGCTCGGTGGTGCTCGCCCACAGGTCGTAGGGCCCGTAGGGAATGCCGGAATAGGCCACCGCGGGGTCGGGCGCCGGCGCGTCCGTCAGCGCGATCGTCTCCGGTGAGCTGGGGGGATCGGTCTCGCCACACGAGGCGGCATGGAGGGCGAAGGCGAGCAGGAGCGCCGCACGGGCGGCCGCGGGCATGCGTCTCATGGCCTGGTATCCTGGTGTGACGATCGGGATGCGACACGCGGCGCGGGCCGGGTGGAGCGGCACCTGATCTGCGGTGGTTGGCTTGAGTGTTCGCTGGGACGAACTGGACATCCGACCCCAGAGCGAGCGAATGGCGCCGGGGCCGGCGCCATCTCGTGGCCGTATTGTCTCGCGTGCGGAAAGTGCGTCTGGGCCGGAGGGGAAGTCAAGCCTGCGGCGCGAATCCCGACCCTAGAGCCGCAGGCTCAGCAGCAGCACCCCGACCACCCCTAAGAGCGCGACTACCCTCAGGACCTCCAGCAGTGCCGTGGGCCCAGGCCAGAAGACGGTCACCACAGCTCCACTCATGGCCAGGAGACTGACCGTCATCAGGACCAGACGCCATCCTTCGAGTCGGATCCTGCGGTTCACTTCCGCGCGTTCTCGCGAGTCCACCTCGGATAAGAGGCGCCTCGCGCCGCGCCAGCGATGATACCGCCGCTGAATCACCACTATGCTGAGGCCGGCGAAGAAGACAAACAGAACCCACCAGACTCGAAAGTCGCGCACTCACCATGCTCGTCAGGCGTGCCCTACGCTACCTGCTCGAGTTGCGCGAGGACACGCTCCACCAGTTCCTGCCGTTGCACCATCAGATGCCGCAACTCGTGTCGCTCGGTCCGCGCCACTTCCCGTCTCAAGGCCGGCAGGTAATCGGCCAGCAGATCGCGCAGCAGGACGGTGTCGTCGTCAGAGAGGATCAAGTGCATGAGAGCTCCGCAGTCCAGGAGAGTTCGCAACCAGTTGGAAAGTCTTCACCTGATGGGCCGTCAATCGATCCGAACGTGCTGAATCATGCCGTGTTCGACGTGCGATCGCCCGTCGGGTGCTGTGACGAAGCATAGGACCACATAGTCGCCGGCCGTCAGGTCGACCTCGAAGTACGCCTCCAGCTTGGGCGCAAGCGACGAACCCCGCCGACCGAGTTTCCCGGCGGCGGGCCCTGCGGATCCTGCATCCAGGCCTGGAAGTCTACCATCGTCTTCCCGGGTCCCAGCCTGAGCAGAGCGACCTCATGCGGTTCGGTGCCCGCGTTCTCGACCCGGATCACTCGCCTACCGGGAGTGAGCGGACCAGTGATCCTGAAGGCGTAGTCGACCAGTTGGAAGACCAGACTGGCGGCTGGTGCCCTCCGTGGCGCTGACGCGTCGTCGCGGCCCGCACGGCAAATGGCTTTGCCATTCGCGCCTTGACGACGTGTGGGATGCCATCGGGGACGTTCATGATGCAGATCCATGCGTAGTTGCCCGGCTCGAGGTACTGTGTCGCGTTGGAGCTGCCCCCCGGATCCGCGGCTCCAGGCCCCCCGTACCGCGGAGCCCAGGCCGGGCGAGGGCCGGTCGTGCGGAACGCCTCGGCGTACGCCACGAGAAAGTCGTCCAATGACCTGTCGCCCTCGAGCTTGATGAGCTGCGCCATGTGGAGCTGGCTGCCCTCGTTCACCAGGCGGAATGCGGTGAGCCCTGCCTCGATGGTATCGGGCGCCTCGAACCCATAATCGACGGCCGTCAAGGTTACGACAGGCGGCGCTGCTGGGGCTGGGGTTGTGCTGGGCATCTCCCGGCTCGCTGAACAGGCGGTGACCCACAGGAGGCCGGGGATCAGGAGATCGAGGGCGGGCGCGGGTTGCGACATTTGTCTCGGGTGGTCTGATACAAGTGTACATCGCCCGCCCGATCCGGGCACGGACCCGAGTGCCCTGGGACCGGCGCGTGTGGGGGCCCAGGCTGCGCCCGCACTCCAAAGCCTCGCTACGATCGGCCGCAGTGCCTCCACGACGCGCAACGGCTCTCCGTGTGGCTCGAGGGCGACCGAGAGGTGGCCATCGGGGATTCCAG
>JBKPGZ010000120.1:0-21643 GCA_046729675.1 Gemmatimonadota bacterium
GGGGCGCACCGGTCCCCCTTCCTCCGTGGGCCACCCGGCGGGCCCCGCGGGATCTGGCCGGCTTTCAGGCCGCCCCCGGCCAAGATCCCTCGCTGCGCTCGGGATGACGGCAATCTAAACCAACGCCCCCTCGGCCTTCGGGGTTCCACCCACCACCACGCCCTCCTCCGTCTCCGCGATCAGCTGGTCCACCACCGCCTTCAGATCGCCGGTCCGGCGGTACGTCGCCAGCTGCCGGTCCGCGCTGGAACCTTCCGACAGGATGCGGTACGCGTACTCCACCTCCGACCGGCTCCCCATCTCGTCCACCACGTCGCCGATGAACCACTCCAGCAGCTCACGGATCAGGTCGCCCGCGGGAAGCTCCTGCTGCTTGCCGAAGTCGATGAGCTTGCCCCCGAGCCCGTGCCGCACCGCCCGCCACTTGTTCTCCTCGATCAGGTCGGTCGAGTAGGTCCGGAAGGTGACGTTGTCGCGCCGCATCTTCCACAGCTTGGCCACGATGGCTTGCAAGATCGCGGCCACCGAGACCGCCTCGTCCACCCGGGTGCACACGTCGCAGATCCGGAACTCCAGCGTCGGGTAGCTCCAGTTGGGCCGGACGTCCCACCAGATCTTGGAGCCGTTGGGAATGCAGCCGGTGCTGGTCAGTGTCTCCAGGTAGCTGGCGTACTCGGACCAGTTGGGGACGATCCGGGGCACACCGGTCCGGGGGAAGCCGCGGAACACGATGCTGCGGTACGACTTGAGCCCGGTGTTGCGCCCGTTCCAGAAGGGCGAGCTGGTGGAGAGGCAGAGGATGTGGGGCAGGAAGTAGCGGGACACGTTGAGCGCGTCGATCAGAAACTCGCGGTCCTCGATCCCGATGTGCACGTGGGTGCCGAAGATGAGCAGCCGCTGCGCCAGGTCCTGCATGTCCTCCTTCACCCCCAGGTAGCGCTCGAGGGGGGTGATCTCCTGCTTGATCCACGAGGAGAAGGGATGCGTCCCCGCCGCGGCGATCTTGAGTCCGTTGCGCGCGGCCAGCTCCATCACCGCGCCGCGCAGGTTCACCAGCTCGGTCCGCACCTCCGCCGGCGTGCGGCAGACCTTGGTGCCCACCTCGACGATGGACTGGTGCAGCTCGGGCTTCACCTGCTCCAGAAACCGGTGATCGGCTTCGAGGATCTGGGTGATGTATGACGTCAGCTCCCGGGTCTTCGGGTCGATGATCTGATACTCTTCCTCGACGCCGAGCGTCAGCGAAGGGGCCTGCATCCCGGTCTCCTTTCCGGTCGAATCACCGCCGCTCCACCACGAACGTCGGCACGGTGGAGCCGCCGCCGGCCGTCACGTTGAGCAGGGCGGCGGTGGACAGGCGGGTAAGACAGCCCTCGGCGTAGTCCCCGTGGCACACGAAGGGCGCGGTGTCCATCATTCGCTCGGCGAACACGGCACGACCGTCCACCACACTGGGGTACGGCTCCGAGGGAATCTCCACCCGCTCCTGGACGATGTAGGGGCTCGCGAGCGCGTCCGCTACCGCCTGGCTCCAGGCAGTGGCGTCCACCGTCCAGCCCAGCACGATCCCTGCGCCGCCGTAGTCGTCGTTGGGCTTGAGCACCAGGCGCTCGCGCCCCTCGACCACGAACGGCACCAGGTCCACCTCGGCTCCGGCGTGCTCGGTCCGGCGCTCTTCCATGACCCGCGTCCATGGAATGTGGGCCTCGATGCCGGCCCGCTCCTCGGGCGTGAACAGCGACTGGTTCCGCTCGTCCGACAGCACCGCCAGGCTCGCCTTCTTGTGGAGCACCTTGCAGCGCGGCGGATTGACCATGCACGCCGCGCGGGTGGTGACGGCCTGGAGCAGCGGGGTGTCCGCCCCGCAGCGCTCCACCAGCTCCGCGAGCAGCACCCGCTTGTACACCAGATCCACCCGGCCGCCCGGCCCGTAGAGCCGGCCGCCGCGCAGCTCCAGCTCGCGCGGGTCGGCGATAACGGCCTCCATGCCCACCGCGGTGAAGTACTCCTGGAACAGCACGAACTCGCTGCGGGTCGGCACCTCGGGCCAGTCCACGATCGCCACCCGGGGCAGTTCCCGCCGCCCCGCCCACGCCTCGTAGGCGTCGAGGAGCACGTGCAGCACGCCGTGCCGCGCCGGCAGCGGCACCGCCTCGTACTTCCGGCCGAACGCCCGCATGATCGGCAGGTCCGCGAAGGAGGCGACCAGCGCGTCGTTGTACCCCGCGCCTGCCGGCGTCTCCGCATTGTACTCGGTGAGCGCCATGGTGCCCGCCTCGTCCATCACGAACGCGTCGAGTCGTGAAGTCGGGCTGGGCTCGGCGAGACCGGTCTCGCAGGCGATGAGCCGCTCCTCCCAGTCGGCCAGCCGGAACTGTCGGCGGAAACCGGGGTCCGCGATCGCCCGCTCGTAGGCCTTCCCGAACGCGCTCGTCAGCAGCCGCACCCGGTGCTGGAGCAGCCGGTATCGGTCCAGGGTCATGAACCGCGGCCGCAGGACCGTGGCGAGCGGCCGGTCCCCGAAGACGAGCCCGCGCCGGCGGAGCTGGTCCGTGAGCATAGCGTCGGACGCCTGGGCCAGCTCGTCGGTCAGGAGCTCGTGATAGTGGGCGATCGCCTCCTGCACGGGTCAGCGCCTAGCGCCCGGCGGTGAACGCGGCGTCCCACTTGAGCGCGCGGGACTGGCGGCGCGGCTTCTTCGCCAACCGGATCGCCATGTCCGCCATCGCCCGCACCGTCCATTCGAAGTAGGTCGGGGTGAGGGAGTAGATGTCCATGTCGGGCGCCGGGTTCATGAAGTCGATCGCGTACGGGATGCCGCCCCGGATGGCGAACTCGATCGAGTTCATGTCGTACCCCAGCGCCCGCACCAGCGTTCGCGCATCCTCCGTGATCCGGGCCTCGAGCTCGGGCGTGAGATAGCCCGGCTGCACCAGGTACTTCCGCTCCCGCGGGTCGTACGGCATCACCAGGATCTCTTCCTGACCGATGCAGAGGCAGCGGACGAACTGCTCCCACTGGATGTACTCCTGAACCACCATCGTGAGGAGCCCGGAGCGGTCGTAGTGGTGCAGCAGCTCGTCCAGCGAGCGGCAGACGTAGACCTCTTTCCACCCGCCCCCATGCGCGTCCTTCAGGATGCAAGGCATCCCGATCTCCCGGACCAGACCCTCCCAGTCGAGCGGGTACTCCAGGTTCCGCAGGCTCTCGTTCGGCACGATGCCCGGGACGTATGACTTGTTCGGCAGCGCCACCGTCCTGGGAGACGCCACGCCGAGCTTCGTCGCCAACGCCGCGCCGAAGAACTTGTCGTCCGCGCTCCACATGAACGGGTTGTTGACCACGGTGACCCCGTCCAGCAGCGCCTTCTTGAGCCAGGTCCGGTAGAACGGCACCTCGTGGGAGATGCGGTCGATCACCACATCGTAGGGGCAGGGCTGGTCCATGAGGGTCGCGCCGATCCGGGCGTATTCGACCGTGACGGCCTCGTCCCGCTTCGCCACCTCCTCGATGAAGGCGGGCGGAAACGACCATTCCCTCCCGAGGATGAGTCCCACCCGCTTGGGTGCCGTGCGTGTGACGCGTGCCATGTCAGTCGTGCCCTCCGATATACAGCCGGATCATCTTCTCCCAGTATGGCCAATCGTGCGCCCACCCGTCCCAGATGCGCAAGGCGTTGCCGATCCCCTTGCTCCACAGGGTGGCCGACATCGCCTCGTTGTCGGGGTAGGCCGGATCGGTCCGGCCCACCGCGAGGATGATATCCTGCCGGCGGAACGCTTCCAGCCGGCCGGGGTCGTGCTCCAGGGCCATGAACTCAGCCGGATTGCAGGCGTAGACGTTGTGGTCCGAGTAGCCGCCGGTGAGCCGCCGAACGTCGTACGTGCCGCTCATGCCGATGATCCGGTTCACCAGGTGCGGGTGCCGGAAGCCCAGGCATGCGGCGTAGTAGGCGCCCAGGCTGGCGCCGGTGGCGATGAGGTAGGGGTTGCCGTTGCGGCTGGCGGTGAACGGCAGCACCTCGCTCACCAGGTACTGGTCGTACTGGAGGAACCGCCAGGCCCGCGCACCCGGATGCAGATGGTCGGCGTTCCAGGTCTCGCCCGGCAGGTGGTCGAGCAGAAAGAGCTGGATCCAGCCCTGCTCGATATGATCGGCGAGGACCTCGTGCATCCGGCGATCGAGCCACTCCCGGTGGGTGCCGAGCGAGGTGGGGAACACCAGCACCCGTGCGCCGTGATGGCCCACGACCTCGATCGCCATCTCCCGGCCAAGGGTCGGGCTGAACCAGTGGTGGAATTCGTGGTGCACGGATCATCCCGGGGGTGCGAGGAGGAACGGCAGCGCGGCGCGAAGGCGGTGGCCCCAGGCGGCCTCCTCGTGGCCGCCCGCCCGATCCTCGACGTAGCGGAGCTGGTCGCCCTTCCGGTAGCCCTTGGCGAGCAGCAGATCCCGGAGGCGGCGCGCGTCCGCCAGGGTATCCTCCCCCTCGCGCCGCCCCACGTCCAGGTAGATCCGGCCGGCCTGGAAAGGCGCCGCCTTCACCGCCTCGAAGATGGCGCGTCCGGCGTACCAGAGCGATGGGCTCATCGCCGCCACGGCACCGAAGATGTCGGGCCGGGCGAGGAAGGCGAAGAGGCTGATGAGGCCTCCCATCGAGGACCCCGCCACGCAGGTGGTGCCGCGCCCGGGAATGGTGCGGTATCGGGCGTCTACCAGTGGCTTGATCCTGTCCGCCAGGTACTCCACATACTGGCGGCCTCGGCCGGCCCCCATCTCCGGGTCGTCGAACGGGCTGTATTCCGCGAGGCGCCCTTCGCCCGCATGCCGGATCCCCACCGCGATCCCCTCGAATCCTCGGGCCGCCGCCTGGTCCATGGCGATGTCCACCCGCCACGAGCCGGCGAAGCTCTCCTCGGGATCGAACAGGTTCTGCCCGTCCTGCATGTAGAGCACGGGGTAGTGCCGTTCCCCCCGGGCGTAGGACGGGGGAAGGTACACCGTGAGGTCGCGGTCCAGACCCGGCGTCCCCGGCCCGGCGTGGATTCGCTCGACCTTCCCGCGTGGCCGCCGTTTTTGCTTCCTCATCACTCCGCTCAGGCTGGGGCTTGCGCGGCCCAGAGCAGCGCGCGCAGACCGATGAGGGCGCGCTCCTGCTGGGTCCTCACGCCGAAGGTGCCATCGGCCCGCTGGCGGGCCGTCAATGCGGTGGTGGCGCGGCGGACGGCGACCTGTGCCTCGGACGTGCCAGCCGCCAGCAGCGCGTCGAGCACCTGAATCAGATCGGCCGCGGGCCAGTCGCCCTCGACCCCCTGGTTGGCCGTGACCAGGTCCACCAGCCGATGCACCGCCTGGCGGTAGTCCCGCCCCCCGCCGGCGAGCGCGTGCAGCCCCGCCACGATCACATCGGGGGCGAAGTAGCCGTTCCACTCGGTCCACTGCTCGGAGATCTGTGCCAGACTTTGGAGATGGCGACGGATGGCCGGCCGCTCCTCGTAGCCGGCCCGCAGCGCGGCCCGGAGGGCGAGGCAACTGATCGCGAAGCGCGCCGCGGGCTCGACCCGGTACACCTTGCCGTTGGGCAGCGTGACCGGTGCGAGCCGCTGGGTCGGCGGCGCGGGAGCGAAGAAGCCTGCGATGTAGTGCTGGCAGAGCCGCCGAGCGTGGCGGACCCGGTCGCAGCCGTAGTGGAAGGCACCGGGCCGATCCTGCAGCTCGAGCATCCAGGCCAGCGGACGCGTGACCGCCTGCGAGTCCTCGATATGTCCCAGGTCGAGCAGCTCATGCACCCGCCAGATCGTCGGCACGGCGCCGCCGCTCACGGTGCCGTCGGCTCGGACCCCGGATGCGAGCTCGTGACGGAGCCGATCGGCCAGCCGGGGATCGCCCGGGAGCGGCCGCCCAAGTGCCTGGCGGGCGAGATAGGCCTGGCGAGTCGAGCCGGTACCGAAGTACTGAGCGAGCAGCTGGATCGGGTCGGCGCTCATGTGGCGCCCAGCTGCCACGCGAGGATGCCGCCCGCGATCACCGTCCGGAGCACCCGAAGGACGGAGAGTCCGATGCCGATCGAATCGGCCTCCTCGCCCGGACGCCGCCCCTGCGGCCCGGGCCATTCGCGGAGGGCGCCCACCAGGCCGAAGACCAGCCACCACGCCCCCTCGCCGAGGCTGCCGAACCAGAGCGCCCCGAACATGGTGAGCAGGAGCGCCTCCACCAGGAAGACCCGGGCACGTCGCAGCCGGCCGTTCCCCCGCGCCGTACCGAGGCGTGAGACCAGGAGCTCCCAGAGCAGCAGCCAGACCGTCACCGCGAGCCAAGCCAGGGCGAGTCGGCTCAGGGCCATGCACCGCTCACCAATTGGCCCTGATGCTGTCAGGTGAGAACAAGCGGCCCCGGCTCATCACCCGCTCGATGGCGAGCGTGTTGCGGATGTCGGCGAGCGGGTCCCGCTCCAGGATCACGAGATCGGCCACCTTTCCTGGGGCGACGAGCCCCAGTGAATCCACCCGCAGGAGCAGGGCCCCGTTCCGGCTCGCCGCACTGATCGCTTCGGCGGGGGTGAGCCCCGCCTGGACCAGCAGCTCGAGCTCGCGGTGCACGGCATAGCCCGGAATCAGCATCTGGTTGGCCGCGTCGGTGCCGGCCGCGATTCTCCCACCCTTCGCGTGAAACGTTCGCAGAAAGCGATCCTGCACCGCCCGGGCCTTGCGGAAGGCGGCGAAGTCGGACGAGGTCCATCCTGTCCGCTCGATGATGTCGGCCGCGCTCCAACGGCGTCGCTCCTCCTCGGGGACCGCCGCGAGGATGGTGTCCGCCGCGACGGCGGGATCGTCCAACCGGCTCAACGTCTCGTGGAGCACCAGGGTGGGGACGACGACCACGTTTCGAGCCGCGAGTACGCCGGCCACTCTCCCCAGCGCCGCGGAGTCGAGCCCGCCCCATGCCCGCTCGAACTCCGTCCACCCGGCGAAGAAGGAGCGCTCATGGGCGGCGAAAAGTGGCGCCGGATCCTCCAGCGCCGCCTCCGGAATCCCACTCATGTGCTCCAGCGAGGTCAGTCCCAGACGGGCCGCCGTCGCCGCGTCGGTGAGGCCGAGATGGCCGGCGACGGGGAGGTTGAAGGTGCGGGCTTCGTCGATCAGCGGACCGATCAGCGTCCGGTCCACCCGGGTGTAGATCTTCACCAAGTCAGTGCCCGCATCCACCAGCCGATCCACGCCGCGACGCGCCTCCTTGGCGGTCCGGACCGGAATGGCGTCGGGATAGGTAGGCGGGGCCCCATCCAGCATCGCGCCGGCCGTAAATACCCGCGGGCCCGGACGCCAGCCGCGGTCCAGCTCCCGCCGAACGGCGAGAACCGTCCGCAACGGGCCGTGCATGTCGCGCACGGTCGTGACACCCCAGGCCAGGTAGCGGGCCATGGACCATCGCGCCACGCCCGCCTGGGGGTCCACCAGGTGCACGTGCGCGTCTATCAGCCCCGGAATGATCCAGCGCCCGGTGAGGTCCAGCTCTGCGGTTCGCGGGGGCAGCTGGAAATCCGCGCGCGATCCTACCGACTCGATCCGACCCCGGCGGACTACCACCGCCGAGGCGGGAATCGGCGGACCACCGCTCCCGTCGATCAGGGTGGCGCCGAGCAGAGCGATGCCGTCCGGCTCCCGGGAGCGGCAGGCGAGAAGCAGACACAGCCATACGGCCGTGGCCGCGTGGAGATGACGATGGGACATCGACTCTGCGGGATGAGGTGCTGGAAGGTGGATATGCGTCCCGGTCGATGCAAGCTCCGGAAAAACGACAGCGCCCCGCGGTGCGGGGCGCTGGTAAAGGGGGACGCGATCTCTAGCGGCGGCGACGGGCGGATTTCCGCGCCGATCGCTTTGCCGACTTCTTGCTCGACCGTCGGGCCGATCGAGCCGCGCCGCGGCGGGCGCTCTTCTTGGCCCGGCTGCCGGCTCGCTTGGCGCCCTTTCGGGCGGACTTCCGGGCGCCCTTCTTCGCCGCCTTCTTCGCACCTCGCTTGGCGCTCTTCTTCGCGCCGCGCTTGGCACCCCTCTTGGCCGCCTTCTTCGCCGGACGGCGGGAGGGCTTCTTGGCCGCGGGGCGCTCGTCCGCCGGTGAGACCGGGGCGGGGGAGGGGGTCGCGGGTGTGGAGGCCGGAGTCGGGGCCGGGGTAGGGGCAGGTTCCGAGGGCAGTGGATCCATCCAACCCGAGCCCGACCAGCCCATCTCCATATAATGAAGGTCGGCCATCTTCGCTCCTTCCGAACGCAGATGCGGCGCAACCCGCCGCCGGTCGCGAGACGCTACAGCCCCCCGCTCACGGTCGAGTTACATAACTTGCACATCTTGAATCCTTCTGCAAGCCTGACGGTCTCGCGCTATACTTACGCCATCTCCGACCTCATCCCGGACCCGCTCACCCGGTGATTTTGCCCTCCCTCAGCCGGCTCCTAGTCGCGGCAGGCCTGGCCTTGGCGTCCGCGGTCTCGGCCCGCGCCCAGACCGTGGCCGAGGTCCAGGTCACGCCGGAGACCCTCACCCTGGCCGTCGGAGGCAAGCAGCGGCTCTTCGCCACGGCGTATGACCGCCAGGGCAACCTGATCCCGAACGCCCGCTTCACCTTCTGGAGCTCGGACACCAACGTGGCCAAGGTGGCACGGGACGGCGCGGTACTGGGCGTCGGGCCCGGACTGGCCAAGGTGGAGGCGCGGGTTCAGGGGCTCCAGGCCTCCACGGCCATCCTCATCACCGGCTCAGGCGCTGGGGACACCGCCGGATCCGGTCCCGGGCAGGGGAAGGCGGTCCTGACGGTGGAGCCGACTTCGGCCACGCTGCTGCCGGGCGAGAGCCTTCGCATCGAGGCCCGGCCGGTCCGGGAAGACGGCAGCCCGGTCGCCGTAGGGCGGGTGAGCTGGAAGGCGCTCCAGCCGGAAGTCGCGGCGGTGGACTCCAACGGCATGGTGATCGGAGTGGGCCCCGGCCGCACTATCGTCCAGGCGTCGGCCGCAGGGGGTCTCACGGCCACGACCGCGGTCGAGGTGGCCGCGGCGGAAATCGCCCTGGCGAAGACCCGACTGGTCCTGGGTCCCGGGGAGACCGACACCCTCCGGGTCCTGGTTCCTGGGCAGGGGACCCGCGAGCTCCGGGCCGGACTCCACTGGCAGACGAGTGACACCGGGGTGGTGCGGGTCGGGCCCACCGGGATCGTGAGCGCCCGGGTTCCGGGGCGGGCCGAGGTGGTCGCCACGGGCTTCGGCCAGGAACGGCGCGCCTCCGTGCTGGTACACCGGGAGCCGAGGACTCTGGTGGTGACGCCCCGCCCCGCTGCCGGGGCGATCCAGCTTCCCGCGCGGGCCGTCCGCAAAGTGACGGTGGTCGCGGAGGCCGCCGACTCCACCCCGATTCCGGAAGCGCGCAGCGAATGGGAAGTGGGCGACACGGCGGTCATCGTCTACGACACGACCAAGGGCGAGCTCCACGGGCGTGGGATCGGGACCACGACCCTGACGGCCCGGCTCTACGGCTTCGACCCCGTGGTCTGGATGGTCCAGGTCATCCCTGGTGTGCTCAGCCTCGATCGCCGCCGCATCGGGATCGGCGTCGGTGAGCGCGACTCACTCCGTCCCTTGCTCCTGGATGAGAACGGCAAGCCCCAGGGCGTGCCCTCCGAGCTGACCTGGTCCGGCAGCGCACCGCAGGTGCTCCAGGTCTCGGGGGCCGGTGTGATCGACGGCCTGCGACCCGGGCGGGCCACGGTTACTGCGGCCACACCCTGGGGCAAGACCGCCACGGCCGACGTCTTCGTGGTCGCCGACCTCTTCGTGTCCTCCAACCGGAGCGGCAACCCGGGCATCTATCAGCTGCGTAGCGGTGTCGCCGACACGCTTCGCGCCGTGTTGGCGGACAGCTTCGCCAACATGCAGCCGGCGCTCTCGCCCGACCGCACCCGCATCGCCTTCAGCTCCGATCGCGCGGGCAGCTACGACCTCTTCCTCATGGACGCCGACGGGGGGCATCTCCAGCGCGTCACCACCGATCCCGGCCGGGAAGCGGAGCCGGTCTGGACTCCCGACGGCACTCGTCTGGTGTACACAGTGACCCGCCAGGGCGCCGAGCCTCAGCTCTACTCCCTCCGCCCCAACGGTCGTCCGGCCCAGGCGCTCACCGCGGAGCCGGGCGGCAATCACTCACCGGCGATCTCCGTCGATGGACGCAGCCTGGCGTTCGTGTCCACCCGCGACGGCAACCAGGAGATCTATCTCATGCCGGTGGACGGCGGCGCACCTCGGCGGGTGACCCGCACGGGCCAGCGGGAGTCGCAGCCGCGCTTCCTGCCGAACGGGGACCTGATCTACGTGGTGGAACGGGGCAAAGGATCCCGCCTAGTGCGCCTGGCCGGCACCGAAGGGGAGCCCCAGCCGGTACTGGAGACGGAGGAGCCGATCAGCGGGCTCGCGGTGTCACGCGACGGGCGCCGGCTCGCGTACGTGGTCGGCCGTCTCACCGACGCCGGGAAGGCCAAGGCGAAGTTCCAGCTCTTCGTGCGCTCGCTCGCCGCCGAGGCCACGCCCGCGCAGGTGACGCTTCGGCCGGGCGAGAGCGTCCTGAGCCCCGCGTTCTAGGTTCGGTCGCATCCAGCGCCGATGAGGGCTCTGACACTCACGGGCATCGGCGGCCTGGAGCACCTGGCGGTGCGGGACGTACCGGCGCCCGAGCTCCGGGCCGATGACGACGTGCTGGTCCGGGTCCGCTGCGCGGCGCTCAACCGCATCGACCTGTGGATGACCGGCGGTCTGCCGAACGTCAAGCCGGTGTTTCCGCACATCGTCGGGTCGGACGGTGCCGGAGAGGTCGCCGCAGTGGGACCGGCGGCCCGCGGTTGGCGCCCCGGCGACCGGGTGTTCATCAATCCCGGGATCTCGTGTGGGCACTGCGCCGCCTGTGAAGCGGGCGAGGAGTCGCTCTGCACCCGCTTCGGCATCCTCGGCGAGCATCTGCCGGGCACCGCCGCGCAGCTGGTCGTGGTTCCGGTTGCGAATCTGGGGCGCGTGCCCGAGGGGATGTCGTGGTCCGAGGCGGCCGCGTTCCCGCTCGCGACCCTCACCGTGTGGCACATGCTCACCTCGCGCGCCCGGCTCCAAGCCGGTGAGACCGTGCTGATCTGGGGCGTCGGTGGCGGCGTGGGGATGGCGGCCCTTCAGATCGCGGTGCTACTCGGCGCGCGCGCCATCGTCACCAGCGGCTCCGATGACAAGCTCGAGGCGGCGGCGCGGCTCGGCGCCACGCTGGGCGTAAACCACCGCAGTGGCGACGTCGTGGCGGTGGCGCGCCGGGAGACCGGCGGCCGGGGCGCGGACGTGGTCGTGGACTGCGTGGGTGAGGCCACCTGGACCAACTCCCAGCGGGCGCTCCGGCGGGGCGGCCGGCTGGTGGTGTGCGGGGCCACCACGGGTCCCATGGTGTCGCTCGACCTGCGCCGGCTGTTCTGGCACCAGTGGAGCATCCTGGGGTCTACGATGGGCAGCCACCGTGAGTTCGCGGAGATCGTACGGCTGGCGCACGAAGGCCGGCTCTGGCCGGTGGTGGACAGCGTGGTGCCGCTGGAGGAAGGCGCGGCGGCGTACGCACGGATGCAGCGGGGTGAGCAGACCGGGAAACTCGTGATCGAGGTGTCGCGGTGAACGAACTCTATGAGCGTCTCCTCATCGGTGCGGAGCAGATCGGCAGCGTCGTGCCTGCTCTCGTAGGCGCGGCCGTCATCATGCTGACGGGCTACTTCCTGGCCCGACAGGTCCAGCGATGGGCGGACGACACGCTCAAGAAGGTGGACTTCAACCGGATGGCGGCGGCCGGCGGGCTCGACGAGGTGGTGGGCCGCACCGGATCCCGGCTGGATCCGGTCCGCGCCCTCGCCAAGCTGATCTTCTGGCTGGTGATGCTGGTGGTGATCCTGCTCGCCAGCACCGCGCTGGGCCTGGAGAGCATCAACCAGATGTTCGGGATGATGCTCGCCTTCATCCCGACGCTCATCGCCGCGATCGTGATCATCATCCTCGGCATGATCGTCGGGGAGTTCGTGCGGGGGCTGATCCTGGCCTCGGCGGGCGGCGTCGCGGGCGTGCCCACGGTGGCGAAGATCGCCAAGGGCGCGGTCATCGTCATCGCGCTGTTCATGGCGCTGCAGCAGGTGGGTGTCGCCGAGGAGATCGTGACCGCGGCGTTCACGCTGATCCTCGGCGCGGTGGCGCTGGCGGTGGGACTCGCGTTCGGGCTGGGCAACCGGGATCTGGCCGGCGAGATCACTCGGCGGTGGTACGAGGAGGGCCAGCGGCGCGACCGGCGTCGCACCGACCGGCAGGGGCCCAACACGCCGCCGGGCGGGGAGCCGCCGATACTGGACTAGCCCCCGGACCAGCCCCACTGTCATCCCGAGCGAAGCGAGGGATCTTGCCGGGCGCAGGCAAGATCCCTCGCTTCGCTCGGGATGACAGCCCGCTTACGGACTCCCCGTCAAGCGATACCGCGCCACCGACCGCGTGCCGTCGTCGTTCTTCACCGACCCGTAGATCGCCCCGCTCTCCCCGAACCCCGCCAACGCGGCGCCGGAGGGGAACGTCACGTGCCGCCGCCAGGCGCCCTTGGCGTCCCACACATCGTAGACCAGCGCCGTCGTCTCGGCCGCGCGCGGGCGCTGCAGCCACACCTCGCCGTTGGGCCGCCCCAGCGCGAAATCGAAGGGCGGCTTCGTCGCCGCGAACGGATACTCGATCGAAAGCTCCTGGGGCATCCCGTACTGCTTCCCCTGCTGCCGCACCTGCGCCAGCACGCGGTCGCGGTCGGCCTGGGTGACCGGCTGCGCCTGGAATTGCCGGCCGGTGCCGAGGCTCCAGGTTCCGTCAGGGGAACGCCAGTCCACCCGGTTCTCCTTCCCCCGCGCCACCCAGGCGCTGCCGTCGGCGCGCACGCCGAAGAAATCGTTGGGCGCAAAGACCGTCGCCGCCTCCTGCACCTGCTCACCGAACTTCGCCTGGCCGAACGGCGGCGCGGCCAGATTGGCCACCGTATCCACCTTCCCATCGGCCAGGTGGAGCCGCAGCACCGGTACGCTGTCCGGACGGTGTGTCACCCCGGGCTCGGTGCCGAGCATCGTCTGATAGTCGATCTTGTACCCGTGCCCGACCGTATCGTACACCAGGACCGGAGCGGTGCCGGCAACTGGGTTCAGGCGCAGGACGCGGAGCGGTTTGCCCTGGCGGCTCCAGAGCGTGGTGCGGAGCGCGGCGAAATCCACCAGCGCCACGGTGTCTCCCGCCAGGCGCGCCACCCAGCCGGGGAACTTGTACTCGGCGGGTCCGGCGTCCTTGCCGATGGCATCCACTTGCGTGCCGAGTGTGTCCAGCGTCCCGCGGCCGAAGCTCCCGGTGAGGAACAGCTTCTCGCGAGTGTCGGCGAACGCCACTCGGTCGCTGTCCAGCTCAACCACGTTGCTGATCTGACCGAAGCTGGCGGGCAGCTTCGACTCCAGGGCGAGCCCGGCGCTGTCGGAGATCTCGACCTCATGAGCGATGGCGCCGCCCGCGGCCTCGGACCGCTCGGCGCTTTCGGCTCCGGAGCAGCCGGCGAGGCCGAGCAGGGTGAGCGTGCAGAGCGGCAGGAACGACTTCATGAGGCGTCTCCCGATGCGGTGCTGGTTGGCCGTGGAACGGAGAATCCGATGAAGCGGGTGCCGTTCGTCACCCGCTCCGCCACCAGGACGCCGTCGGCGCCCACCGCGACGATACGCCCCGGACCCGGCACCCGGATCTCCCGGATGAGATGGCCCCGGCGGTCCACCTCATGATAGCGGCGGGACGAGTCCGCCGGGGCGCGGCTCTTCTCCAGCCAGACGGTCCCGGCGGGCGATGTAAAGCCGGCCTCGAACGGCGGCTTCACCGCGGCGAACGGCAGCCGCTCGGCGGTGGTGCGCAGCTCGGGAGGAAACTTCCGGTAGAACAGCTCGCGGTCGTATTGCGTCACCTCGAGCACCCGGTCCGGGAGGCCGTCCCCCTCCTCCCATTCGCCGTCGGGGGAGCGCCAGTCCACCCGGTTCTCGTACACCCGGGCCACCCACACCCACCCCTCGGGGGTCACGCCCCAGTGGTCCTCGCCGCTGAGCGCCCGCTGCTCGAAGCGACGACCCGCGTCACCCATCACCTCTGCGAGGTCGAGCGGCGCGAGCCGGGCCAGCGTGTCGAGGCGCTCGAACTGCGGGGTCGCGGCCACGACCGCCGCGGAATCGCGATTGCCGCTGCCATCTCTTCCCGACACCGGCTTCAGCTCGGCGTACCAGTGGCCGCCGGCATCCCGCGCCTGCGGCAGCGCGCCACGGAGCAGATCGGGCGCCGGCACGGCGTGGACGAGCTTGCCGTCGCGGGTCCACACGCTCACCCGACGGAGACCCCAGTCCCCCACGTACAGCGTATCGGCCGACAGGAACAGGATGGAAGGGTTGCGGATCTCGCGGGTGCCTTCGCCGCCGAGGGGAACCACGTCGCGGCGGTCGAGGTCCAGGATACCGACGGTGAGGTCGAGCGGCGCCACCACGGCCCAGCGCTCTCCGCCGAGCCACTCGCCGTCCACGATCTCGGCGTAGCCGGTGGAGACGGTATCGGCCCCCGGCGTCAGCTCGACGACGGGGGCTGGGGGCGTCGAATCACCGCAGGCGACGAGCAGGGCGAGAGTGACGGCGAAAGGCCGGGGGGACGGCATGGCCGGAAATGTAATCGGCGCATTGTCACCCTGAACGAAGTGAAGGGGACCATGCGGGCATGGCCCCCTTCGCTGCGTTCAGGGTGACATGTGGTAAGGCTACGGCGTCATGAGCAGCTCCTCGAACAGCGAGATCGCGCGCGGGTCCTCGCTCTGGCCCAGCCAGAACAGCGCGGTCTTGCGCAGCTCCGGATGACGGTTCGTCCGCGCGATCCGGATCAGGGCCGGCACCCCTTCCTCTGCCGGCCGCTGGGAGAGCGCGAACACCGCGTGCTTGCGGACTTCGAGGTCCTCCTCGCCGCCCTGCTGCACGATCGAGTCCAGACCTCGTGTCGCGGCCTCGCCCGCCGCCTGTCCCAGCCAGAACACCGACTGTCGCCGGGTCTCCTCGTTCAGCCGGGTGTCCCGGGCGATCCGGAGCAACTCGGGCCAAACCACCGCGCTATCCGCGAGCGTAGCCGCGGTGATCAGCTCTCCCGCGTCGTCATCCTGGGCTTCCACGGCGAGCTTGAGCATGACATCGGCCGCCTCGCGAGCCGGCACCAGGCCCAGGTCGGTGACGTTGGCGGTCCCGGAGCGCCAGCGCCCGCCGACGTGGGTCTCCGACTCCGTTACGCGTCCTCCCCGGACCTGCATGGACACCCGCACCGGTCCCCGTTCACAGGTGCCCTCCCAGTCCGTATCGTCGTCGGCATCCATGATCGTGATGCTGTGGGGTCCGCTGCTGCAGACGCCCTCCCGCGCCGCGAAACTCAGCCGGACCGTTCCGTCCGGGGCCCGCCGCAGCTGCTCCGCCAGCGACTGGCCGCGAAGCGGGGCCGGGAGGAGAGCGATCAACAGGCCGGTGCACCAGAAGACTCTCATGGGTCCACTCCCCTCACGGCTGCTCGATGATGTCCTGGAGTGCCTTGGCGGCCCGGGGATCGTCGCTCTGCCCCAGCCAGAACAGCGCCTTCTTCCGAAGCTCGGGGTCGGGGTCGCGCTTCGAGATCTCCAGCAGCTTGTCCACCGCGGCGGGGTCGTCCCGCTGCGAGTACACGAAGATGAGCTGCTCCTTCATCTCCCGGTCGTCCATGGTGCTGTAGAGACTGGCCAAGTCCGCGAGCGGTGCCCCGCCCTGGCCCGCCCAGAAGAGCGCCTGCTTCCGGATCTCGAGCGGCTGCGTCCGATCGCGGGCGACGCCGATGAGCCACTTCGAGTTCTCCGTCCCGCCCATCTGGGAGACCGAGAAGAGGATCTTCTTGCGGAGCTCCTCACCCTTGATACTGCCGAACAACTGTCGCAGATAGGCGCCGCTCTCCGGTCCGCCGCTCTGGCCGATCCAGAAGATCGCCTGCTCCCGCAGGTGCTCCGGTGCGTCGGCCCGCTCGGCATAGGTGCGGAGCGCTTGGCGGGCGCGGGGACTGTTCTGCTGGGAGAGCGCGAAGATGGCCTTGTCCTGAAGGTTCCGATCCTTCGAGGTGCGCAGGATGGAATCGAGCGCGCTGACGGCCCGCTCCGAGCCGACCTGTGACAGCCAGAATACCGCCTGCTCGCGCACCTCCGGATCCGGGTCGTTGCGCGCCGACGCCAGCAGAATCTCCTCGGCTCCTTCGCCGCCGCCCTGGGAGATCAGGAACACCGCCTTGCGCCGCAGGCAGACCGACGCCGCGTCCCGCCGGGCGAGCACCTTCTTCAGGATGGGCTGCGCGCGCTCGCTGTCCATGTGGATCAGCGCGTTCATGGCCGCGATCTTGGTGTCCTCATCGTCATCCTGGCACCGGTCATCGCCCTTGTGATCCGGCTCGGGGGCGTCCGGCGGCTCTGGCGCTTCCGCCGGCTCCGGCGGCGTCGGAGGCGTCGGAGGCTGGGCGGCCCGGCCCGCCATTTCGGTGACGCTCTCTGCGGCCTGGCTATCGCCCCGCCGCGCGAGCTCACCCTGAATCCGGACCTCGAGCGTGGCCGCGTCACCCTTGGCGGCCGCGTCGGGGAACTTCTTCCGCTGGCGATTCAGGGCGTCGCGCGCCTCGCGAAGCTGGGACGTCCCGCCCATGCGATAGAGCGCCCATGCCTGCCAGTAGAGCGCATCGGGGGCGTAGCCCGACTTGGGGTAGTCCGACGCGATGCGGGCGAAGAGATCGGCGGCCTTGCGGTATTCGCGCCGGTTGAGGGCTTCCCGCGCGGCGCGATAGAGCGAGTCCGCCGGATCGCCCGGCAAGGAGGCGGGTGGCGGCAGCTCCGCGGGGCCGGCCGCTTCCTGAGCCATCGGCACGGAGGCGAGCTTCTGTCCGGGCGTCCACCAGCCGCCCACGCCGATCGCAGCCGCCAGCGCGAATCCGAGTTGCATCCGATACATCACAGCACTCCTTGAGTTGGTGCCGAGCCCGCGGGCACGGCCGTGCGGAGCCGGGGCATCACGTCGCCCTGCTCGATTCCTTCGCGAATGAGCTCCAGGTCCTCCGCCCGCGAGCTGGGCGAGAGCTGCGCGATCTCGGCGAGGACCAGCTCCAGGTCCTCGAGGAGCAGTCGGGTCTTGGGATCCACGGCTGCCGGCGAGTCGAGCAGAAGCCGGTTGGTGGCGAGGAGCTGGCGGGCCGACGCGGCTGCGAGGCGGTGGTCCCCGGGCTGCCGGAGCGAGGCACGGAACAGGGTGAGGAAGGCTTCCGACTGGCCCAGATGCTCCTGCGCAGCGAGTCGGTAGGCTGCGCCCTTGGTAGGCGGGGCTTCCCAGACCGACCCCTCGGGAGCGACCGACACCCGGCCGATGCCCACGCCGACGGCCAGGATCGCGGCGGCCGCGGCGGCGAGGGCGGCCCAGCGCCAACGCCAACGGCGCAGCGGGATGATGCGAGGCTCAGGCGCCCGGCCTCGCCGCGCCTCCGCAATCCTCGCCCACATCTCCTCGCGCGGGGTCTTGGGAGGCGCGTTGTACTCCCGGGCCGCCCCGCGAATCCGCTCATCCAAGTGGTCGTCGGTCATAGGTTCCGGTCTCCCGCGAAGTCGGCGAGCGCCTGCCGCAGCTTGGCTCTGGCCCGGAAGAGCTGGGCCTTCGAGGTCCCCGGCTGGACGCCGAGCGCCCGGCCGATCTCCTCGTGGGTGAATCCCTCCACGTCGTGCATCACGAACACCGCTCGATACCCCTCCGGCAGGTCCTCGATCGCCTGCGCCAACCTGGTCTTGAGGTCCGGATCCGCCTCTCGGGGCGTAAAGCCGACCGGCAGCGCGTCGTCCAGCGCGACCTCCCGCTCACGAAACCGCTTGACCTTGCGGAGCCCGTTGAGCGACACCGACATCGCGATGGAGCACAGCCAGGTCGAGAGGGCCGACTCGCCCCGGAAGTCCCCCAGCTTCTCGAACGCGCGGATAAAGGTCTCCTGGACCCAGTCCTGGGCGCGGTCGAGGTCTCCGGCCATGCGGTACACCAGCCGGAAGACCCGATCCACGTGCGCGTCGTACAGCGCGCGCTCGGCATCCGAATCGCCTGCCAGGACTCGATCGATCAGCTCAGCGTCGCTCACAGGCTCCGGTGCGTGGGGGTCTCTGTCCTCTGCGATGGGACAACGGTGCGGCCGAAAGGGTTGGCTGAAGGGGGCCGGCAACCCTTCCAGGCCGGCCTGCATCTCATGTACGTCGCCGAGCCATCGGATGCTTCAGAACGGAACGACTTTCGGAGAGGTGCCTTATGCTGCAGCTGCCGCGGCGCGAGCCGCTGACCGAATATGTGCTCCAGGATTCCGCCGGACGGGTCCTCGGAACGGTGCTGGCGCCGGCGGGCGGGCTGCGGACCGGACCCGAGGCCGAGGACGTCCTCCTCATTCGATGTCCTCCCCGGTCGTGCCGGGCGGAGGTCCCCACCGCCGCCTGATTGAAACGATTGCGCCGCCGCCCGGGTAATGCTGGGACTATTTTCCCCTCTCCCTCACACCCGGGCGGTCGTACATGCGTGGTGCCAGGCTCCTTGCGTTTCTGATCCTCCCCATCGCCGCCTGCGGCGGATCCACCAGCACCACGATGAAGGAAATCCCGACCCCACGCGGCCCGACCACCGGCGGGATCACGGCCGGGGACCTCCGCAACCGGATCGCGATCTTCGCCGACGACTCCATGCAGGGACGCCGAACCGGCACGCCGGGGAACGTGAAGGGCAACGCGTACATCGTGAGCGAGCTGCGACGGCTGGGGCTTCGGCCGGCGGGCGATACCGGGAGCTATCTCCAGCGGGTTCCGCTCATGAGCTACGCCGCGGACTCGGCGCAGGCGACCCTCCGGGTCGGCTCCGGCGTGCTTGCTCTGTGGCACGACTACCACCCGTACCAGGCCCAGTTCGAGGTGCCCGCGCGACCGATCAACGGCGCGGAGGTGGTATACATCGGCTCGGGGGCGGACTCGGCGTCGATCCCCTCGAGGGACGCGCTCCAGGGCAAGGTCGTGGTGTACAACAGCAGCGGAAGCGGCACCACGCTGGACGTACCGGATATCAACCCCCAGGGCAACCTGGGACTCATCGCGGGGGTCGCGGTGACGGGCGTGGACACGCTCATCTCCACGTTCGAGCAGGTCTTCCGGACGCCGCACATCGTGGTGCGGCAAAACCTGCAGGTGCCGCCGGGCGTGACCCAGCCCCGGCTCATCATTCTGCCTACCGCGAGCGTCCCCAAGCTCTTCGGCAAGTCGCTCGACCAGCTGAAGCCGGGAGACACGGGCCCCGCGATCCAGGGCGACGTGACCTTCGAGGGCAGTGACATCGGCGCGAGCAACGTGGTCGCGGTGCTGGAAGGGTCCGACCCCGCGCTCCGCGGAGAGTACGTGGCGCTCGGCGCGCACAACGATGCCATCGGGATCGTGCCCCCGGTGGACCACGACTCGATCCGGGCCTACAACACGGTCATGCGGCCCCGAGGGGCCAACGACCCGCCGGGGGAGCCGAACGCGGAGCAGGCGGCGCGCATCAGGGCCATGGTGGACAGCATGCGGAAGCTGCGGCCCGCCCGGCTGGACTCGATCGTGAACGGGGCGGACGACGACGGCTCGGGCTCCATGGCACTCCTGGAGATCGCCGAGGCCGTGGTGCGGAGCAACGTGCGCCCGAAGCGGTCGCTGCTCTTCGTGTGGCACACGGGCGAGGAATCGGGGCTCCAGGGCTCGCGCTGGTTCACCGACAACCCGACGGTCCCGCGCGACTCCATCGTCGCCCAGATCAACAGCGACATGATCGCGCGCGGCGGCCCCGATGACGAGGCCCGCAGAGACCCGGCGTACATTCAGGTGATCGGCTCCCGCCGGCTCTCCACCGAGCTGGGCGACCTGGCCGACGCGGTCAACCGGGACGGCGGGTTCAACCTCTCGTTCGACTACAGCTACGACGCCAACGGGCACCCGGACAACTTCTACTGCCGGTCGGATCACTACATGTACGCCCGCTACGGGATCCCGATCGCCTTCTTCAGCACCGGCGGGCACCGGGACTACCACCAGGTGACGGACGAGATCGAGTACCTGGACTTCGACAAGTACGCCCGGGTGACGAGCTTCGTCCGAGCCGTGGTGGAGCGGGTGGCGAACCTGGATCACCGGTTGGTGGTGGACAAGCCGAAGCCGGATCCGAACGCGCCCTGCCGGCAGTAGGCGGTCGGGCGGTCGGGCGGACCGGCGGACCGGCGGACCGAGCACATCCCTGTCATCCGAGCGAAGCGTTCTCGGCGGGCGTCGATCGCCGGTAGGAGGATCCCTCGCTTCGCTCGGGATGACCTGTCGTTTCCGGCGACACGCACCCTTTCCCCCCAACTCAAAAATCCCCTGCCTCTCCTCTTGTAACTCTTTGTCACACCATAGTTTCCAGACACTGTGATCAGTTGCGTCGCACGGCGGACCCCGGGTATATTTCTGCGGTTCCGCCAGCAGTGCCGCTGCCCCCTGTCCTCCCTTAGCACCCGACGGCTATGACCGCACCCAACTCGCGCGAACGGATTCTGCCCCGCCTCATCGAAGAGGAGATGCAGCAGTCGTTCATCAACTACTCGATGAGCGTCATCGTCTCCCGGGCCCTGCCGGACGTGCGGGACGGTCTCAAGCCGGTGCACCGCCGGATCCTGTACGCGATGAACGAGCTGGGGCTGGTGCCGGGGCGGCCATACAAGAAGTCGGCCACGGTCGTGGGAGACGTGCTCGGCAAGTACCACCCGCACGGCGACACCTCGGTGTACGACGCGCTGGTCCGGATGGTCCAGGAGTTCTCGCTCCGCTATCCGCTGATCGACGGGCAGGGCAACTTCGGCTCGGTGGATGGCGATCCGGCCGCGGCCTATCGCTACACCGAGGCACGGCTCACCCGGGTCGCCCTCGCCATGCTGGAGGACATCGACAAGAACACCGTCGACTTCCAGTCCAACTTCGACGACCGGCTGCAGGAGCCGACCGTCCTCCCCAGCAAGATCCCCAACCTCCTGGTCAACGGTTCCAGCGGCATCGCCGTCGGCATGGCCACCAACATCCCGCCCCACAACCTCCGCGAGGTGGCCAAGGCGGTCGAGCTGCTGGTGGACAACCCCGACGCCTCCATCGCCGACCTGCGAAAGGCGGTCAAGGGCCCCGACTTCCCAACCGGCGCCTTCATCTACGGCCGCGAGGGGATCAAGGAGGCCTACGAGACCGGCCGCGGCCGCGTGGTCATGCGCGCCCGGGCCCAGATCGAGGAGAAGGAGTCCTCCGGCCGGTCGCAGATCGTGGTGACCGAGATCCCCTACCAGGTGAACAAGGAGAACCTGGTCAAGGCCATCGCCGAGCTGGCGATGGAAAAGAAGATCGAGGGCATCACCGGGGTGAACGACGAGTCCGACAAGGACGGCATGCGGGTCGTCATCGACCTCAAGCGTGACGCGATCCCCAACGTGGTGCTGAATCAGCTCTACAAGCA
>JBKPGZ010000121.1:0-6527 GCA_046729675.1 Gemmatimonadota bacterium
CGAAGAGCCTCGGGAACGGGGTTTCGCTTTGTCATGGGCGCCTCACGTACTCATAGTAGTCCGCGCGGGATGAAGGAGCGCTGAAGCTCTGGCGAAGCGCCGGTGGGGGTTTCACCTGCCGCGGGCGGATTGCAGATTAGCGGTGTGACCCCTCTGGAAACCGTCCCAGCCACCTCGACGCAGCCGCGACTCGAGCGCCTGGTCGTCACAACCTCCGGCCTGGTCAGCGAAGTGTCCAGCGAGGGGGGGCTCAGACTGGTCGTCCGCTCGGCCGCCGAGCTCATCGGCGCGCATTACGCGGCCGTGGGCGTCCTCGCGCCGGATGGACGGCTGCTGGAGAGCTTCACGACCCACGGAGTGGACGACGAGCTGCGCGCCAGGATCGGCCCGCCTCCGCGGGGCCACGGCATTCTCGGGCTGGTGATCCGGGAGGCCCGCCCCATCCGGCTGCCGGACCTGACGAAGCATCCCGATTCCTACGGCTTCCCGCCCCACCACCCGAAGATGCGCTCTTTTCTCGGTGTGCCCATCGTCGGGCGACGGGGCGTCTTCGGCAACCTCTATCTCACGGAGAAGGTGGGCGGGGCGCTGTTCACCGAGGAGGACGAATACATCGCGGTCCTGCTCGCGAGCAGCGTCGCCGCCGCGGTGGAGAACGCCCGGTCGCACGAGGAGAGCGCGCGCCTGCTGGAAGAGGTCCAGCAGCTGCACCGCGCCCGCGAGCGCTTCTTCGCCATGGTGAACCACGAGCTCCGCAACGCGCTGGCCGCGGTCTACGGCTGGGCCGAGATGCTGGTTCGGAAGAAGGACCCCAGCACCGTGCCCCAGGCGGCGTTCGAGGTGCTGGATTCGGCCCAGCAGGCGATCGGGTTGATCAACGACCTCCTGGATCTCAGCCGGCTGGACGAAGACCGGCTCAAGCCGGTGATCCGGTCGATCGAGCCCGCCAGCGTGGCGAAGCGGGCGCTCGGCCGGATGACGCCCGCGGCTCAGACGCGCGGAGTGACCCTGATCCTCGAGGTCGCGCCCGCACTGCCCGCGTGCGAGACGGACGCGAGCCGGGTCGAGCAGATCCTGGTGAACCTCCTGGGGAACGCGATCCAGCACACCCGGGAGGGCACCACCGTCCGGCTCGAGGTCTCCTCCGGCGAAGGAGTGGTGGTCTTCACGGTGCGCGATCAGGGCCCCGGCGTTCCCGCCACGGAGCTGGAGCACATCTTCGATATCTATTCCAGCCGGAAGGACGGAGATCTGCGCGGCGTGGGTCTGGGGCTTCCCCTCTCCCGCCGGCTGGCCCGGCTGCTGGGCGGAGACCTCCAGGCGGTGGCGACGGCGGGAGCCGGAGGCGAGTTCAGGCTGGAACTGCCCGCCTCCAATCAAGCGTGAAGACATCTTCATATTGCCTTCCCGGTGGGCTCAGAGTCGGGCCCCGAGATTCGAATCCATGAAAATCCTCGTAGTGGAAGACGACCGCAAAGTCGCGGGATTCATCGAGCAGGGTCTGCGGGAGGAGGGGTACGTGGTGGACGTCGCCCCCGACGGCGACGAGGCACTCATGCTGGCCCACGTGTACGAGTACGACATCATCCTGCTGGACATCGTCCTGCCGAAGAAGAACGGCTTCCAGGTCGCCATGGAGCTGCGGCGCGAGGGGCGGAACACGCCCATTCTCATGCTCACCTCCCGCGACGCCGTGGAGGACGTGGTCCGGGGACTCGACGCCGGGGCCGATGACTACCTGGCGAAACCGTTCCAGTTCGACGAGCTGTTGGCCCGCATCCGCGCGCTGCACCGCCGCGGGGGCGCCGAGCGGCTCGAGGTCCTCCGCTACGGGCCGATCACGTTGGACCGCCTGCGGCACACCGCCTCGATCAACGACAGCAAGCTCGACCTCACGCCGAAGGAGTTCCAGCTGCTGGAGTATTTCCTCCTGCATCCGGAGGAAGTGGTGCGCCGGACCACGCTCCTGGAGAAGGTATGGGACATGCACTTCGATCCGGAGAGCAACGTCGTGGACGTGCACGTCGGCAATCTCCGCCGGAAGCTGTCGCAGGCCGCCGGGGAGCAGCTGTTGAGCACGGTCCGTGGGGTGGGATTCAGCCTCCGCCGGGAAGGGCGGTCGGGGGCCGGCGCCGGCACGGCCTGATCGACCATGCGCGCGATGCTCCTGGACGGCCCCGGCCGGCCGCTGCGCCCCGCCGAGATTCCCGTGCCCACCCTGGGACCGGGGCAGGTGCTGCTGCGGGTCCGTGCCTGCGGCATCTGCCGTACCGATCTCCATGTCGCCGATGGCGAGCTTCCGGGAGCGAAGACGCCGCTGGTACTGGGCCATGAGATCGTCGGAGAGGTGGTGTCGAGTGGGAATGGCGCCGGGGAGTTCGCGACGGGTGACCGGGTCGGCGTGCCGTGGCTGGCCTGGACCTGCGGCGAGTGCCGATTCTGCCGGGCGGGCCGGGAGAACCTCTGCGACCGCGCGAGATTCACCGGATACCAGGTGGACGGGGGTTACGCCGAGTACACCGTTGCCGACGCGCGCTTCTGCTTTCCTCTGCCCGAAGGATACGCCGATGCGGAAGCGGCCCCGCTGCTCTGCGCCGGCCTGATCGGCCACCGCGCGCTCCGCGCCGCGGGCGACGAGGCGGAGCGGCTCGGCATCTACGGCTTCGGCGCGGCCGCGCACATCGTGGCCCAGGTGGCGAGACACGAGGGTCGGCGGGTGTTCGCCTTCACCCGCCCGGGCGACCAGGCGGGGCAGGCGTTCGCGCGCGAGCTGGGCGCCGAGTGGGCGGGGGCCTCCACTGAGCCGCCACCGGAGCTACTCGACGCGGCGATCATCTTCGCGCCGGTGGGCGCGCTGGTGCCGACGGCACTTCGTGCGGTCGCAAAGGCGGGCACCGTGGTCTGCGCCGGGATTCACATGAGCCCGATCCCGTCGTTTCCCTACGAGATCCTCTGGGAGGAGCGGGTGGTGCGCTCGGTGGCGAACCTCACCCGTGCGGATGGGGATGACTTCCTTCGCCTGGCCGGTCAAACACCTCTGCGCATCGCCGCGGAGCCACTGCCGCTCGATCGGGCGAACGAGGGTCTCGCCCTGGTGCGGAGCGGCCGCGTTCAGGGCGCCGCCGTCCTGCTACCGCCATGAAGAGACCCTCACGGCGCCTTCACCGGCGAATCATTGCGGCGGATGCATGCTGCAGGCAGAGGTCGGCGAGGAGCCGTGATGCGAGCGATCGTGGTGCCGGTGACCCTGATTGTAGCGCTCGGAGCAGGGTGCGGGGCGCAGGCGCCTGCCGGGCCCGTGCCACTGGAAGGACCCCGCGCCGCATTGGACTCCCTGAGCGGTGACTGGGGCGGACACCGCCTTCGGCGAGGTGGAAATCACCTTCGCCCGTGTCCTCCGACTGTACGGAGACTCGCCCGAGGAAACCCTGCCCCGGAGTCCGGGCCGCGTGATCGACATCGCACTGGTCCGTTTCGATGACGGCACCATCCGAGGCAGCCTTGCGCCCTACTGGGATCCGGATTGCGAGTGCCTGACGGTGACGCGTTCGAGGGCCGGCTGACCCAGCCCGGCCAGGTGGAGGGCACGTTCACCTCGCGGCCGGCCCCCGATGGACCCGTCCAACTGTCGGGCCGGTGGGCAGCCGACCGGCGCTAGCGGGCCCGCCGCTCCGCCTCGCGTCTTACCAGCCGCAGCATTTCCCACCGGATCAGCACGATCCCGGGCGAGGCGAGCGTCCAGTACCGCCGGAAGCGGGCCCGCGCTGCCGGGTCCGTCGCGACTACCCGAGTCTCGGTGCGGAATGCCGACCGCCCATCGCTCAACGGGGTCACTCCGATGGTCCAGGCGATCTTCACGTAGTCCGGCTCCTGGAATGCGGCGAACTCTTCGGGAGCCACGCCTCGGAACACGACATCGGCCAGCCAGGGCTGCGTCACCGCTCCCATCACCAGCTCGCGACCAGGCTCCTCGGCCAGCACGCGCCACCCGAGCGTCTGGACCTCGTCCAGGAAGGACCCCGCGATGGCGGTTGGCGCGTCGCGACCGCCCATGATTCGCTGGCGGGCCCGGAAGAGGCCGCGGACCAGCGGAGCTCGGCGTAAGTCGACCTCTCGCGCGGACGCATAGGTCACCTCCGCCGGGGCACGGATGGTGGCCTGGTGA
Source organism: Gemmatimonadota bacterium (assembly GCA_046729675.1). Classification (GTDB taxonomy): domain Bacteria; phylum Gemmatimonadota; class Gemmatimonadetes; order Gemmatimonadales; family GWC2-71-9; genus CAVVWJ01. The sequence goes on from JBKPGZ010000121.1 coordinate 4,166, forward strand.
TACTCCCTCACGTCGAACCTCGGCATGAACCGGTCGAGCAGCTCGTCGCCGCCGCTACGACGCGACGCCCGGCCGTAGCGGTACCAGGTCGCCGCTCCGTATCCCGCAGCGGCGAGTGCCACCGCCGCGGCGCTTCCCGCCAATGCAGTTCGCTTGCGCATGTCGAGCCTCTCAGGCTGGTAGTGATTCGGCCTCAGCGCAGTCTAGCGTGGCGCGCAGGCGGCGCGCGGCCGCCCCGGGCCTTCTCGCCCTGGCAGTCGCCGTGGCGACGGGACTCGCTCTCCTGTCCTGAGCATCCGATCAGAGCGGAATCGTCAGCACGCTGACCGGAGCCGAGTGCAGCAGATGTCGGGCTGTCCCCCCGGACTCGAGGATTCCGGCCGGGCCGCCCCGATGGCAGCCGAATGTCAGCACGTCGGCGCCGGTTTCGGCGATCTCTGCAAGCACCTCTGCCACCGGCCGGCCCTGGCGAATGGAAATGGTGATCTCCGTGGATGTCGGCGTGCCGGGTCGGGATGCCGGGGGCTCCAGCTCGCTCCACAGCCGGCTGCTTCGCGTGAGCGGCAGCGGTGGCTCGGCGTGCAAGGCTTCGGGTCGGTCCCCACATTCGACCGTGACCACCGTAAGCCCGAGACCCGCGGCCCGAGCGAAGTCCCCAGCGCCGGCATACACGCGCATGCCCCGGTCCGAGCCGTCGAGCGCGACCAGCAGCTGGCTCAGTGGCAGCGCTCCCTGCTCCACGAACAGACAGGGCAGCCGGCTCCGCCGAATGACCGCATCCGCCGTATCGCCGACCAGCAGCCGCGCAACCGCCGACCGGTGCTTCCGGCCGAGCACCAGGAGATCGGCCCCCCGCTGCTCGGCGAAGCGGCAGATCTCGATGCCGGCAACGCCGAACGCGATGCCCAGCTCGACCGAGACCGGGCAGGCCGGCTCCAGCTCGGCCTCCACCCAACGCTGGAGCCGCTCCAGGGCGGTCGCGGCCCCGTCGGGGCCGACGACCCCGCCTATGGCGGAGCCGAACAGTGGTATGGACTCGACGGGGACTACCCGCATCACGGTGAGACGGGCGAAGGTTCGCTCGGCGAGATCCAGCCCGGTGCGGATGGCCGAGCGTCCGGCCTCGGATTCGTCGGTGGCGACGACGATGTGGCGAATCAGCATGGGGCGCCTCCTGTCATGGAGGAGGGTACGTGCAGCTGTCTGAAGCGATCGTGAAGGCGCCGGGATACCGGCTTCATGCAATCGCCGGATTCATCGGGGGCACTCCGCTGTCTGAAGGAACGTTCACGATCTCTCCACCCGGGCTTCATCGAGGGACCTATAGAATGCGCTGGAGTCGACCAGCCACACTCTTACAGGAGAGGATCCCGTGTCCGACGCCACGCCGCGCTCCACCGCAAGCCGCCGCACATTCATCCGGCAGGGCGCGGCCGCCGCGGTCGCCCTGCCCACCGTGGCGGCCACGCTCGCCGCCTGCGGCGAGACCAAGGCGACCGTCGCTCCCCCGCAGGATCCCAAGCCGGCCGCGCCTCCCCCGCCGAACGCCCAGGAGAAGGCCGATCAGATGGACGCCATGCACGAGAAGGGCGTGAAGGCGTTCCCGGCGAAGACCGAGGGCCAGGGTAACCAGCTGATGGAGCCGAGGATGGAGGGGCGGGTCAAAGTTTACGATCTGACCGCCGAGGAGCTGCAGTGGGAGGTAGAGCCGGGGAAGAAGGTGAAGGCGTGGGCATACAACGGGCAGGTGCCGGGGCCGCAGATCCGGGTCCGGGAAGGCGACCGGGTGCGGGTCAACCTCACCAACAAGCTCTCCGAGTCCACCGCGATCCACTTCCACGGTCTCGAGCTGCCCAACGATCAGGACGGCGTGCCGTTCATCACCCAGCCGCCGGTGAAGCCGGGCCAGCGCTACACCTACGAGTTCACGGTCCCCAACGCCGGCTCCCACATGTACCACTCCCATCACAACGCGGCGATCCAGGTCGGGCTCGGCCTGCTGGGTGCGTTCGTGGTGGAGCCGAGGCGGCCGCTCGCCGCGCATAAGGCCGACGTGGACTACGTGATGGTCCTGAACGACGGGTACCACGGCTACACGCTGAACGGCAAAAGCTTCCCCGCCACCGAGCCGATCGTCTGCACTCAGGGCCAGGTCGTGCGGCTGCGCTTCATGAACGAAGGAATGATGATCCACCCGATGCACCTGCACGGGATGCACATGACGGTGATCGCGAAGGACGGGTGGGATCAGCCGGCGCCCTGGAAGTGCGACACGCTCAACGTGGCACCGGGAGAGCGGTGGGACGTGCTGGTGAAGGCGACCAACCCCGGCACCTGGGCCTTCCACTGCCACATCCTGCCC
>JBKPGZ010000122.1:0-14352 GCA_046729675.1 Gemmatimonadota bacterium
GTCATCGCGGGCGCGCTCAGCAGCTACGGTGTCGCGCTCGGCTCGCTGACCTGGAACATCCGGGACGTCGCGGTGAAGGGGCATCTGCCGGCCAGTGAGACCGACCGTGTGACGCAGATCTTCGCCAAGGCGCCGCCGGGATCGGCGCGCGTGCTCGTCTTCCATCACAACGTGCTTCCAGGCGAGCTTTCCCGGCGGATGGGCCTGGCCAACTGGCGCCGGGCGCAGCGCCGTCTGCTCGCCACCGGCGCCGACGTCGTACTCTGCGGGCACGACCACCAGGAAGGCGCGGGCCAGATCGATGGCAGCCTCGCCGTCAGCACTTCCGGCACCCACAGTCATCGTTCCCGCGGCGGGCGCCCGTCGGTGTTCAATCTGGTGACCATCGACCCGGGGGCGGTCCACATTCAGCACTACCGCTGGGCGCTTCGGACCAAGGAGTTCACGCGCTCCGACACGTTCTCCTTCGCGCGGGCGGGCCCGCCGAAGGTCGCCGTCTCCGTGGCGGGAGGAGATCAGCCCCTGTGATCGAAGAGAATCTGCCGACCCGTCTCTATCTGCTCGGCCTGCACGGCGTCTCCCGCGTGGTCACGCACACCAACCGCAGCGTGATGGTGAGCATCGGAAAGCGGCGCGTGCTCCGCATCCACGCCGGCTACGCCTACGCGTCCGACAGCGTCCTGCGGGCGATCGTGCGCTTCCTGGACCCGCGGCTCCCCCGGGCGGTCCGCCGTGCCGCCGAGCGGGAGCTGCTCGCCTTTCCGGTCGAGGAGTTCGCCTCGAGCGGGCCACCGCGGCTCCGGCAGGAGCGGCCGCGGCCGGGCGACCTGCTGCTGCTGCACCGGCTCAGCCAGGCCTTTGACCGGTTCAATCGGGAGCACTTCGCCGGCCAACTGTCCACCGTGCCCCTCCGGCTCTCGAGCCGGATGCGGAGCCGACTCGGTGAGCTGAGCGTGGACATCCGCACCGGGCAGCCGATCGAGATCGCGATCAGCCGACGCCACATCGCACGACATCAGTGGGGCGAGGTGGAGCACACGCTGCTGCATGAGATGGTGCACCAGTGGCAGGCGGAGACCGGCCTTCCGGTGGATCACGGTCCGCTCTTCCGGGAGAAGGCCCGGCAGGTGGGCGTCGTGCCCGGGGCGAAGCGAATGCCCGAGGTCGGCGGTGCCGGTCGAAGGAGTCCACCAAGCGCGAGTTGAAAGCCGGTGATGGCCGAGGATCGCGACCACCCCCTGCACCTCGCTCGACTCCCACCGAAAGCCGCCCACCCGTCGCAGCCGGCACTCCCCTCCGAGGTCGGGAAGGTCACCGTGGCATTGGCGACGCCCCTCCCCTCGGCCTCGGCGACCCTGGCCACGATCGGCTGGGTGTGTGGAGGGTCTTCAGCAACAGACACGCCATGAGCGGGCGGCTCGCCCGGGGCGGCGAGGCCCGCCCAAGCGCTGTCCCGGCAGAGTTGTACACGCGTGAAGCGCTTCTGTCTTACGACCCTTGCGGCAGCTGGCCGGTAACTTGCCGTGGAGACTTGCCAACCCGTCGCTGCGCTCAGTCGGCGCAAGGGGAACGCCCTAAATGGCGAGGATCTCGAAGCTGACCCGACGGGCACTGATCCCGATGGCTTTCGTCCGTCTATATTATTTTGTCAAGCACCGGACCATCATCAGCTCGAAAGCCGAAGTGGACCTGGCCGGCTCAACGGCCTGGAGCCGCGGGTGCGTCGTCTCCGCGTTCACCAAGTTGAAGATCAACGGCCCGTTCGTCATGGGTCGGCGGTGTCAGATCTCCACCGGGTGTTTCCTCGGCGCGGGCGAGGGGGGACTCACGCTGGGCGACGACGTGCTGATCAGTCCCAACTGCACGATTCTGACGGGCACCTACCAGTTCGATCGCCTCGACGTCCCGCTGCAGGAGCAGGGCACCGTGAGCAAGCGCACGCGCATCGGCCACCGGGTATGGATCGGCTCCAATTCGGTGGTCCTCGCCGGCGCGGACATCGGTGACGACGTCATCGTCTCGGCGGGGTCCGTGGTGAGCGGCCGGATTCCTCCGCGAGCGATCGTTCTCGGCAATCCCGCCAAGGTCATCTTCACGCGAAGGTAAGTGGTCCGCATGAGCCAGCAGGAGATCGACAGCCTCACGCTGCAAGGCATCGCGGCGGTCGTAGCCCCGGGGCAGGCCTGGTCCGCCTATCAGGCTGCGGCCCGGGCCCTGGATAGGATCCCCGCAGGGTCGGTGCCCGACCGCTTTCGCGCCCGGGTCACGCTGCTCGGCTCGTTCACCCTGGACCCTTTCGTGCCTGTGCTCCGGGTCGAAGCGGCGAGAGCGGGCGTCTGGCTCGATATCTACGTTGCTCCCTACGGCCAGTACCTCTCGGAATTGATCGATCCCAGCTCGGGTCTCTACCGGTTCCGCCCCCATGTCACGTTCCTCGCGATCGACCCGGACGTGCTGTGGAACCAGCGCTGGGCGGAGTCGCCCCCGCTCAAGACCGAGCCGGTGGTAGGCGGGCTGCTGACGGCCCTGTTCTCGGGGTTGGACGTGTTTGACCGGGCGGGCACAGGGATCGTGGTCATGAACGACTTCGTGCTGCCTCGCCGCAGCACGGAAGGCGTGAACGCCTTCCGCAGCAAGGGTACCTTCGCTCACACGGTGGCGCACGCGAACAAGCACCTGCGCCTGCGTCTGTCGCTGCGCGATCACACGTTCCTGTTTCCCCTGGCCGACGTCGTGGCCCAAGTGGGCCGCGACCACGCCTTCAACTGGCGCACCCACTACCGCGGGCACGTGACCTGGTCCGACCGGCTGATGGCGGCCGTTGCCGAGCGCTATGTCGGTTTCGCGCTGGCCGCGACGGGCAGGGCGACGAAATGCATCGTGCTCGACCTGGACAACACCCTGTGGGGCGGCGTGCTGGGCGAGGAGGGGGCCGCGGGCATCGCCCTCGGTCCCCAGTGGCCCGGCAGTGAGTTCGTGGACTTCCAGCGGGAGCTGCTCGATCTCCAGGGCCAGGGCATTCTGCTGGCGCTCTGCAGTAAGAACAACGAGGACGAGGCGCTCGCGGTCCTGCGGGAGCACCCCAGCATGCTCATCCGGGAGGCGCACCTCGCGGCCTACCGTATCAACTGGGAGGACAAGGCGACCAACATCCGATCCATCGCTCGGGAACTGAACATCGGACTCGACCACATGCTGCTGATCGACGACAGCCCGCACGAGCGGGCGTGGGTGGGACAGGAAATTCCCGAGCTGCGGATTCCCGAGCTTCCCTCCGATCCGACGATGTACGCGAGCTGGGTCGGCTCGCTCCCCTCGCTCATCGTGCTCCAGCGGACGGCGGAGGACAGCCAGCGCACCCGGCAGTACCAGGAGTCGCGCAGCCGCGAAACCTACCGTGGCTCGGTGGATTCGGTGGAAGCGTTTCTTCGCGGCCTTGGCCTCCGGGTGGACATCACCCTGGTCGACGATGACAGCATGGCGCGGGTAGTGCAGCTTCTGGCCAAGACCAACCAGTTCAATCTGACGACCCGGCGACACGACGAGCCCACGATCCGGCGCCGGGCGGCGTCCGGGGAGTGGCGAGTCTACACCATGCGGGTCGCGGACCGCTTCGGCGATTTCGGGCTCACCGGCGTGGCCATCATGGCACCGGGCGAAGGCATGTGGCAGCTGGAGTCCTTCCTCATGAGCTGCCGGGTCATCGGCAAGTCGGTCGAAACGGCCCTTCTCGCACGCATTGCGGAGGACGCCCGCGCTGCCGAGGCAACGGCGCTCTTGGCCGAGTTCCACGACTCCGGCCGCAACCAGGTCGCGGCGGCCTTCCTCCCCGCTCACGGTTTCGCCGCTGGGGCGGATGGTCGGTGGACGCGCTCACTCGAAGTTGCAGGCCCGGAATGGCCGGCGTGGATCGAAGCGACCTCGTCCGCCAGCGCGCCGGCCGCAAGCCGGCGGGAGGCGATAGGATGAACGATCAGTCCCCTACGGCGGTGCGGCTACGGGAGGTGATGGCGCAGGTGCTCGATCTGCCGCCGGGCGAAGTCGGCCCGCAGCTATCCACGGAGACCTCGAGCACCTGGACCTCCCTCAACCACCTGATGCTCATCTCGCAGCTCGAAAGCGAGTTCGGCATCGTGTTCTCCGGCCAGGAGGTGAAGCGGCTCACCTCGTTCAGCGCCATCCTGGACGCCCTTGAACGGCGACGTGATTCCGTCGCCTAGTGGCGGCGGGCTGGGGATCGACATCGCCGACCTGCCCACCTTCAAGCATCTGACGCCGACGGCGATCGAGCGTGCGGCTCGCCGCTGGCTCTCACCCGCGGAGCGGGCCTGGTGCGCGAAGCAACCCTCGTTTCGTCTCGCGATGGTCACCGTGCTGAGCTGCAAGGAGTCCGTGTGCAAGGCGACAGGGGGCGGGACCCCGGTCGTAGAGGCGACGATCGTCATGGAAGGCACATGGCCGAGGGGTCGGGCACGTGCCGCTGGCCCTGAGCCGGTCGCGCTCTGGTGGGAGGTCGGCTCCGGACATATCCTGACGGTCGGCGTACGGGGGCCAGGCGACGCCGCCGGGGCCTTGGTCGAGTACATCATGCGCGGGCGCGGCGGGACCGAGGCAACCTGCCGCGCCCGTGCGACACTTTGCGGAGCCTGGATCTGACCGCCGGAAGCAACCTCAAGCGGCACCGGCCGGTGTCGGAAGTGCCGCAGGGGCATGGTTTTTGTAAGCGGTCGTCGGATCCAGGCGTTCATCCAACAGCAAGGAGTCAGCATGCGGGTCCTGGTCACGGGCGGGACAGGGTTCACCGGTACGGCGTTGGTCCGGCGCCTCATCGGCGCGGGTCACCAGGTCGTGGCCCTGGACTACAAGGACGGCCTCCAGTGTGACAGCCTCCGCGCCATGGGCGCCGAGGTGATGCTGGGGTCGGTCACCGACCGTGCCGCGGTGCAGCGCAGCATGAAGGGCGTCGAGTACGTCTTCCACCTCGCGGCAGCTTTCCGCGAGCTCAATGTCCCCAACTCGTTCTACGACGACGTCAACGTCAACGGCACCCGGATCGTGGCCGAGGAGGCCATCCGGGCCGGGGTGTGGAAGTTCGTGTACTGCAGCACCTGCGGGGTCCACGGGAACGTGGATGATCCCCCGGCCAACGAGGACGCGCCGATCCAGCCGGCGGACTACTACCAGCGCACCAAGTACGAGGCCGAGCCGCTGGTGAAGCAGCTGGCCGCGGGCAAGATGGAGATCGTCACCCTGCGTCCGGCCGCGATCTACGGCCCGGGCGATCCCGAGCGCTTCTTCATGATCTTCAAGCGCGTCGCCCGGGGCACGTTCCCGATGTTCGGTGGCGGCAAGACGCTCTACCACCCGCTCTACATCGACAATCTGGTGGACGCCTTCATGCTCTGCCTCGCGCCCAAGGTGGGCAACGGGAGAGAGTACCTCATCGCCGACGAGCACTACTATCCGATCGAAGAGATCGTGAAGGCGGTCGGTCGCGCGCTCGACGTGCCGGTCCGCGTCCCTCACTACCCCGTCTGGCCGGTGGTCGCGGTGGGCCACGTGGTGGAGAAGGCCTGCAAGCCGTTCGGGATCACGCCCCCGATCTTTCCGCGGCGGGTGGACTGGTACCGGCAGAACCGCGCCTTCGACATCACCAGGGCGAAGCAGGAGCTCGGCTACGTGCCGCGGATCGAGCTGGAGGAAGGTCTGCGGCGCACCGGACGGTGGTACCGCGAGCAGGGATATCTGCGGATGGAGGAAACCAGCGATCTGGCGGAGGTGTCGCCGGCGTAAGCCACTCCCCGAAACACCTCCGCAAGGGCCGCGCGACAGCCGTCGCGCGGCCCTTCACGTTCAGGCCGCCGCGCTCTCCGGGGCGAGCCGGCGCACCGGAGGCAGCTGGGTCGTGGGCGCGGCACCACGCCGGTCGATGAAATGCCGGGCCCAGATCTCGGTGAGGAGCAGGGACCAGAGCCGGTACGCCCGCTCCTGGCTGTAGGGCCGCCCTGCCGGTCGACGACGCAGTCGGGCCACGTAGCCCGGATCGAAGAGACCGCGCGAGGCCAGGACCCGTTCGGCGAGCAGATCGTCCGCCAGCGCGTCGAGCAGCTCGGACATCCGGGTGTCGTGCTTCAGCCGGTTGAAGCTTTTTCCGGTGGCGAGGATCGAGGGCGACAGCAGTCCCTCGCAGGCGCGGCGGAGGATGTACTTCTGGGTCCGTCCGTGGATCTTGAGGTTGTCGGGGATCGAGAACGCCGCCGCGAGGAAGTCGGGGTTGGTGTGCTGCGCGTTCATCCGCATCCCGACCCCGGCGTAGAGTCGCTCGACCGCGTGCTGATAGGGCAGGGTGAGGAACCCGCGACGGAGGAAGGTGGTGAGCGGCTGATCGCCGCCCCGGGGGAACCCGGCGAACGGCGCGAGAGGCGGCGTGCCCAGCAGCTGCGGGGCGGGGAACTCGCGTCCACGGAAGTAGGCCGTCTTCAAGGCACGACCGGCGAGGGTCCGTGGCTCTACGCTCCGGTAGGTATAGTCGAAGAACTCCTCCAGCGGCCGCCGGAAGACGGGGTACTTCACGCCGAGGTCCACCAGCCGGTGTCTCGGCAGGCCGGCGAAGAGTCCGTCGAAGCCGAAGCCGGTGACGATCAACTCCACGTAGCGGGACGCCTCGCGTGCCGCGACGAACAGATAGGCGATGTCCTCGCGACCGATCGGCTCCTCGAGGTGCCACACCATCCAGGGCAACAGCCCCGGCAGATCGTCCGGGTCGAGCACCACCGGATGGTGGACCGTCCCGAGCTCGCGCGCTACGATCCCCGCGTTCACCAGCTCGCGATCGTCTTCACCGTAGCCCGCCGAGAAAGTGTGGACCTCCCGATCACCGGCGACGACGCGGGCGCCCGCGGCGACCACGGCCGAGTCGAGCCCGCCGCTCAGTGACACGCCGATCCGCTCGTAGGGCTCAGCCTGCATCCGCAGCGTCTCAAGGAAGCTCTCTCGCAGGCGGGCCGCATGCCCCGCCTCGTCGCGATCCGCCGCTCGCACCGGAATATCCCAGAAACGGCGGCTCCCCGGGCGTCCCTCACGCACCTCCATCAGGGTGCCCGGTGCGACCGGGTGAACGGCCTGGAGACAGGTGAACCCGGGGAGGACCCACTTCGTGTTGTGAATGGCCTGGAGCGCGGCGCGGTTGGCCACGGTGGGAACCGAGGGAATCGCGAGCAGCGCCTTGTACTCGCTGGCGAAGATCAGCCGCTCGCCGTCGAGGGCGAAGTACAGCGGTGCGTAGCCGACGCGGTCGCGGGCGAGCACCACGCGGCGGTTCCGCGCATCCCACAGCGCGAGGGCGAACTGGCCCGCGATCCGCGACAGCCCTTCGTCCCCCGACGCCTCCCACAGCTCACCCGCCAGCACGCCGTCACGGGCGGGCGCCGCCGCCTCCGAGGCACGGCCGAGGCCGCGGCCGAGCTCCCGGCGATTGTCGATCGAGCCGTCGAACGCCACGGTGCCGTTCCGCTGGCGGCCCACTGCCGCGGCCGAGCCGCGGATGCCGAACCACACACCCTCCGCGGGGGACCATTCCGCCGACTCCGCGCCCCGGTGCTCCAGCCTGGCCCCGATGGCGCGGAGCTCGCCCCGGTCCGCCCCTCCCAGAATGCCGTACACAGCTCCCACGATAGCTCCAGTCATTGCGTGTGTGTGTTCGCGAACAAGTAATGAATGGCTACGACGGCGAGATCGCCGTCGAGCGCAGCAAGTGTCGGGCCGGGAACCGCCCTACGCCCGGGCCCTGGCCTCGCTCGAGCGCGCCTCGATGGTGGAGTAGAAGTCGGCCAGCTTGCGTGCCGCGGCCTCGGGCGTGAACTCGCGGCGCACATGGTCCTTGGCGCGCGCGGCGAGTCCTTCACGCAGGGAATCGTCCTGCAGCAGCTTGGCGAGCCCGGTGCCGAACGCCACCGGTTCGGCGTCCACCAGATAGGCGGTACGCTCGTCCAGCACCTGGGTATGGGTGCGCAGCTTCGTGGCGAGCACCGCAGTGCCGGAGTCCAGGTAGGAGTAGATCTTCATGGGCGTGTTGGTGCCCTTGAGACGGGGCGAGACCAGCACGTCCGCCTCGCGCAGGAGATCGGCCAACTCCGACACCGGCTTCGGCCCCAGAAAATGGACCGCCCGACCGATGCCGAGCGCGGAAGCCCTGCGGCCGTAGCGCTCGATGTCGGCCTTCTGCCCGCCCACGATCACCAGCCGGGCCTGGTCCATCTGAGCCAGGGTATGGCGGAACCCCTCAAGGAGGAGGTCGATGCCCTGATAGTGTTCCAGGTTCCCGACGTACAGGGCGACCGGTGCGCCCTCCGTCTCGGGAGGCAGGTGCTTCGCACCGTTGGAGCCGTTGCCGGGGGAGAGGAGCGTGGTGTCTTCCACCCGTCCCACCGGCGTACTTGGAGCGTGGCGGCGCGCGATGTCCTGCAGCGCGGCGCACACGGTCAGAACACCCGCGCTCCGCCGCACGGCCACCGCTTCGCAGCGGTGTAGGATCGGGCTCACCAGGCTCAACGCCGGGTACGCGTCGACCAGCTGCTCGGCCAGCGAGGAATCCATGTCGTAGACGTAGGGCACGCGGGTGAACGGCTGGAGCGCGGCGGCGATGAACGCCGATTCCTCGACCGCATGCATCAGGTCGTACCGGGTGCGGCGCATCATGCCCATGCAACACACGAGCATCACCAGATCGCAGAGGACCTTCTTGAGGGAAAACCCCGGGCGGATGTTGCGTACTCCAGGGATGCGCGGGATCCGCACGATCCGGCAGCTGGGGATCTCGACGTCGCTTCCCTCATGATAGGTGAGGACGTCGACCCGGTGGCCTCGACCGGTGAGGAACTCCAGGACCAGCCGCACGGCGATCGGCGTGCCGCGGGCCTGAAAAAATGGCTGGGGGGCGAGCAGGAGAATTCTCACCGCACCCCGGCTCCACGGTCGAGGTCGGTCCCTGCGACAGGCGGCGTACCCACCTCCAGTGGAAGGGTTTACTGCGGTCGGCACCCCGGGGAGGGGGGCGCACATCGGGTCAGCGCCTCGGCGCGACAGCGAAGTGCTGCCGGGCCGGCACGTTGAGTCGGGTCTGGGCTGGGCTAGAAAGGTCTTGGCCACGCCAGTGCCGCGCAAGGGGGCGGAGGGATGGGTCCCCGAGCAGTGCTGCCGGAGGGTACGCCGGCGGGCTATCTTACCCCCTGCCAACCAACCGCCCATGCCCGAGGAGCTTATGGCCACCGCCGCCCCCACGTCCCAGTTCGCCGGGGTCGATTTTCTGAACTTCGACACCCTCCTGTCCGAGGAGGAGCGCGCGGTCCGCGACACCGTCCGCACCTGGGTGGACGAAAACCTCATCCCGGTCATCGGCGAGGCCTACATCGAAGGCCGGTTCCCCAAGCAGCTGATCGGCGGGATGGCCGAGCTGGGGCTCTTCGGCGCCAACCTGCCCGAGGACTACGGTTGCGCGGGTCTCAACAACGTCGCCTACGGGCTCATCATGCAGGAGCTGGAGCGGGGCGACTCGGGGATCCGGTCCTTCGCCTCGGTCCAGGGCGCGCTGGTGATGTACCCCATCTACGCCTTCGGGTCCGACGAGCAGAAGAAGAAGTGGCTCCCGCTCCTGGCCTCGGGGCAGGAAATCGGGTGCTTCGGGCTCACCGAGCCGGACTACGGGTCCAATCCGGGCGGCATGATCACGACCGCCCGGGAGACGAAGGACGGCTGGGTGCTGAACGGCACCAAAATGTGGATCACCAACGGCTCCCAGGCGACGGTGTCGATCATCTGGGCCAAGACCGGGGACGTCAAGGATCCGCGCTCCATCCGCGGCTTCATCGTGCCTACCGACACCAAGGGCTACACGGGCAAGGACCAGAAGGGAAAGCTCTCGCTGCGCGCCAGCGACACCAGCGAGATCCATCTCCAGGACGTCCATCTCCCGAAGGATGCGATCCTGCCCAAGTCGGGCGGGCTCAAGAGCCCGCTGATGTGTCTCACCCAGGCGCGCTACGGCATCGCCTGGGGGGCGATCGGCGCGGGCATGGCCTGCTACGACGAGGCGCTTCGGTACGCGCAACAGCGGGTGATGTTCGACCGTCCGATCGCGCAGACGCAGATTCAGCAGGTGCGGCTGGTGGACATGCTGACGGAGATCACCAAGGCGCAGTTCATGACCCTCCAGCTCGGCCGACTCAAGGACGCCGGCACCATGACCCCGGACCAGGTCTCGCTGTGCAAGCGCAACAACGTGAGCATGGCTTGCGACATTGCGCGCGAGGCCCGGCGGCTGCTCGGCGCCAACGGCATCCTGGCGCAGTACCACTCGATGCGGCACATGGCGAACCTGGAGTCGGTCTACACCTACGAGGGCACCCACGACATGCACTCGCTCATCGTGGGCCAGGCCATCACCGGACTGGGTGCCTTCCAGTGAGATAGCTCACCGCTCCGCCGTCGGGCCCGTGTGACGCGCGGGCCCCTCGCGCGTAATTCTTCTCGTGAGCCTGCCACTCGTGTCCGCTCCCCACATGCCAGCCCCTTCCGGATCCGCGCCTGCCCGGGCGGCGGAGACGCTCTGCCGCGAGTGGTACGAGGCCTACGGAGCGCCGGTCTACAGCTACTTCAGGTTCCACGTTCCCCTCCCCGACGTCGCCGAGGACCTCACCGTGGAGACCTTTCTCAAGGTCATCCGGGCGGCGGACCGCTTCGATCCGGCCCGAGGCACGGCCAAGGCCTGGATTCTGACCGTGGCCCGGAACGTCCTGGGTGACTGGCGCCGGCGCGCGCGGCTCCGGCAGTACGTCACTCTCGGCGCCATGCACGACCTGATCTACGAGGCCCCCTCGCCGGAGGAGCGCCTTTTGCGCGAGGAAGAGGTCGGCCTGCTGCTCGACGCCGTCGCAACACTGGGCGACGCCGACCGCGAGCTGATCGGTCTCCGGTACGGGAGCGGGCTCGACACGGCGGAGGTGGCGCAGATCCTCGGGATCAGCGAAGGGAACGTGCGCACCAGACTCTGGCGGGCCCTGGGCAAGCTGCGAGGGGTGCTGAGCCGGTGAGCGAGTCCGAGCTTCGGGACCTGGATCGCAGGCTCCGGGGGATTTCCTTCGCCCCGCGCGCGTCGCTTGGCCCCGAGATCCTCGGGCGGCTGCGTCGCGGCGAGCGCGCCGGCGGTACCGGTCCGACCCCCCGGCCACGTCGGCTTCTCGCCGCCATCGCCGCCGCCCTGGTCGCAGCGATGGGGGTCGCACTCGCGCTCCGCTCCCCTGCCTCGATGACGGTGGATCGCTGTTGCTACGATCTCGACGGCGGCGGCGACGCCGACGACGGCGTGGTCGTGCTCGCCGAGCGCGATGCCAGGGTGCATCAGCTCCGCATCTACGAGGACCTCGACCGCTCCGGAACCTTCACCGAGGGCGATCTCATCCGACTCGACCGCGGAGCGAGTCCCGCGATGCACCGGGCCGCGACCGAGGGCCTGATGACCATCGAGCACTGCTGCCTCGACTTCGACGGCGGAGGGCCGGCCGACGACGGGCTGGTCGTGATCGGCGTCCCGCCGGACCGTGTGGTGATGGCCGCGATCTACGAGCGCCGGGCCGGCGAGGAAGCCGGAACGGCGGGATTCCCCCTCCGCTAGCTTCCCCGCCGCATCACCTCCTGAGGAGCCCGCATGAAACTCGCGAGCCTGCTCGTGACCGCCGGACTGTTCGCCGCCGGCGTCGCGCGCGCCCAGGTGCCTGATACGACCGCGGCGGACACGGGCGCCTTCGCGCTGCCGCCGATCGAGGTGATGGGGACCATCCGGCCGGACGCGGGCCCGACGGTGGGCTCCGGGGTTCCCGCGCGGGTCACCACGCTGGAGGCCGAGGACGTCGACGCCTACGAGCCGCGGGTGCTCTCGGACGCGGTGCGGCAGGTGCCCGGCTTCTCCACCTACGACGATCTCGGAAGCCCGTACAAGCTCAACATCTCCTCCCGCGGGTTCTACTCCTCGCCGGTCGTGGGCCTGCCGCAGGGCGTGGCGGTCTTCCTCAACGGCGTGCGGATGAACGAGCCCGAGGCCTCACAGGTCAACTTCGACCTGCTCCCGATGGACCATATCCAGCGCATCGAGGTGCTCTCGGGTAACGGCTCGCTGCTGGGCCGCAACGCGCTGGGAGGCGCGATCAACCTGGTCACGGCCCGCGGCAGCGGGCCCACCCGTGGCACGGTCGAGCTCTCGGGCGGAAGCTTCGGCACCTTCCGAGGAGAGGCGAATGTCTCCGGTCTGACCGGGGGCGGCATGGACTGGTACGTGGGTGGGAACTACAACAATGAGGACGGCTGGCGCGACGTGACCGGCGCCGAGGAGTACAGCGGATTCGTGAACCTCGGCAAGCTGGGGGAGACCCAGGGCATCCGCTTCCAGGGGATGTACGCCAACTCACTGGTGCACACCGCGGGCTCGCTGCCGGAGTCCATCTTCGAGACCAGCCCCGACTCCAATCTCAGCGCCAACGACTACGAGGACCTCTGGGCCTACCAGGGTTCCCTTCAGGGATACACCCAGGTCGGTACGGGACGCGCCTCGGCCATGCTGTACTTCCGCCGCCATCGTGCGGAGCGGTTCAACGCCAATCAGCCGGTAGACCCCGACGTCTTCGGCATCTCCTACAACACCAGCTTCGGCTACACGGCCGACTACCGCTGGGTCACGCTGCTCAACGACGACCTCGCGCTCAACCTGCGCGGCGGCGTGGACGGCAGCATCAACCAGGTGGATATCGACATCTTCGCCGACTCGGTGAAGTTCGGAGGCGACCGAACGTTGACGACGCAGGTACGGAGCCCGATCTGGGACATCGCGCCCTTCCTGCTGGCCGACCTGACGTCGGGCTCGTTCACCTTTTCGGCGGGCGCGCGATACGACTACGTGCGCATTCCCTTCGAAAACCTCCTCGACCACTCAGCCGATACCGTCGGCACCTACGACCAGCTGAACCCACGGCTCGGTGTCAGCGTCGCCGTGGCGCCCGGTGCCTCGGTGTTCGCCTCCTGGGGCAAGAGCTTTCGCTCGCCGGCGGTCATCGAGAATGCGTGCGCGGACCCTGAGGCGCCCTGCCCGCTGCCCTTTGCGCTCGGCGACGACCCGCCGCTCGATCCGGTGAAGGCGACCACGATCGAGGCGGGTTTTAACTACGCGATCGAGAGCCTCGTGCTCCAGGGCTCGGTGTACCATATGGAGGTGCGGAACGACATCTTCCTCACCCCCTTCGGGGAGGAGGAGCCGGAAGGCGGCGCGATCGACGGGTTCTTCATCAACCTGGACAAGACCCGGCGCGTCGGGGTGGAGCTCGGCGTCGCCTATCGCTTCGACGGAGGGCACTCGGCCTACCTGAACTACGGCTACACCCGGGCCACGTTCGAGAGCCCGGCGGAGATCTTCAGCATCCGCTCGCTGGAGGATGAAGGTGAGGACGAGGTCATCAACCCGTTCCCCACGGGCAACGAGGTGATCGCGGGCGATCACTTCCCGTTGGTGCCGGATCACTTGCTCAAGGGCGGGGCGACGGCGAGGGTGGGCCGGTACTTCTACGTCGGCGCGGACGCGCGCTACACCGGGACCCAGTGGCTCCGCGGCGACGAGGCCAACGTCACGGACAAGCTGGACGACTACGTCGTGACCGATGCGCGCCTGGGGGTCGAGTTCGACCGTTGGGAGGTCAGCGGCGTGGTCACCAACCTGTTCCAGCATCGGTACGCCAGCTTCGGCACCTTCAATGTCAACCAGGGGAACCCGGCGGGCCCGACGGTGGAGCGCTTTCTCTCGCCCGGCTCGGAGCGGATGTTCCGGCTCATCGTGCGGGCGTCGCTGGGCGGTGCACGGCAGCCGGGTGGTGTGGGAGACGTCGACTAGGAGAGCTATCAGTTATCAGCTATCAGCTATCAGGGGTGCTCGCCGGCCGCGCAAATGTCCGCAGGCACCCCTGATAGCCGATAACTGATAGCTGATAGCTCTCAGGGTGACAACACGCCAGCCCTCGACTAGCTTTGCCGCCAGTTTGCAGGGCAGCCGAGGACCGAGGCCGGGAGCGTGCGTTGAAGATCGCGGTGTGTCTCAAGCGGGTGCCGGAGATGGAGCTCAGGTTCTCCATCGCGGGCGACCGCAAGTCGCTGGATCCGGGTGGGCTCAAGTACGAGATCAGTGACTTCGATGGGTACGCCCTCGAAGTCGCGCTCCAGCTGGTGGAGAAGGCCGGCAGCGGTGAGGTCGTAGCGATCAGCCTCGGCCCCGATGGGGTGCAGGAGACCCTCAGGAAGGGGCTGTCGATGGGCGCCGCA
>JBKPGZ010000123.1:0-12251 GCA_046729675.1 Gemmatimonadota bacterium
GGGGGGGGGGGTGGGGGGGGCGGGGGGGCGGGGGGGGGGGGGGGCGGGGGGGCGGGGGGTCCGCCAATACTCTCCCCCCCCGCGCCCCGCGCGGCCTCTTCTCGGCGGTCATCGGAGACCGGGGTGAGAGGATCCCTCGTCGCTTGCGCTCCTCGGGATGACGGTGCAGTGTCGCTTCTACTCGACCGCCTGACCGCCCGACCGCCCGACCGACACCACCGCCACCGCCCCCGCCGCCGTCGCCGAGTGCGTCAGCGACACCTGGATAGTCACGCCACCCACCTCCTGCGCGAGTCGCTCCGCCAGGCCGTGGAGCCGGATCGCCGGCCGGCCCTCCGCGTCACGGGTGACCTCGATGTCGCGCCAGCCGATCGCCCGCGCGCCCGGCAGCGACTGCATCGCCTTGTAGACCGCCTCCTTGGCCGCGATCCGGGCCGCGGCGTTGCCGGTCGGATCGGGCCGAGTGCCGAGATAGGCGCGCTCCTCCGGCGTGAACAGCCGCGCCATCGCGTGCTCCCCTTTGTCCGACAGCATGCGGGCGATGCGCTCCAGGTCCACCAGATCGATCCCCACACCGAGCAGGCTCACATCCGACTCCACCAGTAGTCGGCAAAGCCTTCCAGCATCGGTGGTACCGGCACGTAGCCGCCGAGCACCAGGCCCAGGTAGATCGCGGCGCCCAGCACCAGCGCGGTGATGAGCCACAGCGGCCAGCGGGGCAGCCGCCAGGCGTGGACTCGGCGCACGTCCGCCTGCCAGCGGAGCTGCTCCCGATCCGCCGCCGCTTCCAGCGCGAGCCACGCCGCCTCCAGCCGCCTCGCCGTGGCGGAGAGAGCGGCGCGCCAGGTCGCCGCGACCGCGCGCTCCCGCCCCGCCTGTGTGGAGATGCCGTAGGCCGCCTGTTCCAGCTCGTCGAGCGCCGCGACGAACGGCGCACCTCCGCCTCCCAACCGCGCGGCGATGGCCCGGGTATCAGCCGGGGTGAGGACGACCTCGCGCAGCTTGCGACGGGGATAGCGCGACTCGGCGGCGGCCTCCTCCAGCCGCGCGTTCACCGTCGCCGTGATCCGCTCGGCGGAGGCGGCGACCGCCTGTTCCCAGAGCGTGAGCCAGGCGACGCGGTTGAGCGAGGCCGCGGCACCCACCGCATCACCCGCGGCGGCGAAGGCGCGTGCTGCGCCCGCCAGCTCGAACATCCCCGTGACCATCTTCAGCCGGATGTCGTCCAGACGGACGCCCAGCGGCCCCGCCGAGGGCTGCGCCGGATCGGTGAGGCGTCCGAGCGAAGGGCCGAGCTCCGGCACTTCCCACTTCTCCTGCGACACGCCTCGTCCCGCCATCACCGGGGCATCGCGGCAGCCGACCCAGCGGCCAATTCCGCCGGCGTGCCGGTGCGCTCCTCGAACCGGTGGACGAATTCCACCAGGGGCTCGGCGGTGAACTGGTTTCTGGGGATCCCGCTGGCGGCCACGATCCGTTCGATCGCGGCGGGCTCTCCCTCGACCTCCACCAGCACGTCCATGCGGGGGTAGCGCTCCAGCCGAGCGTTGGCGTCGCCCAGCTGCCAGATCTCGATCTCGCGCTCGATGACGTGGACCGGCCGGTAGCCCAGCGCCTGGAGCAGCGGGCCGGGATCCGCGCCGGCGGACAGCTCGATCTCCTCCCGCAGCTTGTACCCGTCGGGCGAGCGACCGGTGGGGCCCTTCCAGGCGAGCACGAACTCCACGCGGCCGTCGGTGCAGTGGTACGTGCGGGCCCGGAGCACCTCATCGCGCTGCATCAGCTCCGCGCCGCGGTCGTAGCGGACGTCGGTCATCCGGCCTCCCGAACGCAGCTCGGCTCCCGCCTCGCGCAGGCGGCGCCGCAGCCGCTCGGCATCCGGCACGACCGCCTTGAGCTCCAGCTCGCGATGCGGTGCGCTCACCGGAGAATGGCCTCGAGCACCAGCTCGGTGTCGGACAGATCCTCGAACACGGCGTGGGGTCCGCAGGCGGCGAGCTCCGCCACGGAGAATCCGCCGGTGGCGACCGCCACCGCGCGGGCGGAGATGCCGGTCCCGCAGTGGATGTCGGCCGGGGTGTCACCGATGATGACCACCTCCGGCCCGCTCGGAACCCGGCCGAACCAGCGCTCGGCCCGGCGGGCGGCGATCGTCGGAAGCGCGGGTCGGTGGGCCGCGTCCGATCCGTACGCGCCGAGGCGGAAGCGCGAGGGATCGATCCCTCCGGAGCGCAGCTTCAGCGCCGCGCCTTCGGCCAGGTTCCCGGTCAAAAGGCCGAGGAGCACGCCCGGCGTACGCTCCAGGCGGTCCAGCAGCGGTTCCACACCGGGCATCAGCGTGGTCCGTGTGGTGGGGCGCTCCAGCTCGCGAGCCAGCAATCCCACGTAGCGCTGGCACAGCTGGCGCACCCGCTCCGACTCGTGCGTCGCCTCCTGCCCCGCGAGCGCCAGCATCTCCACCACGATCTGGGGATCGGTCTTCCCATCGAACCGGATGCCGACGAAGGCTGCGGGATCCTCCACCTCGTCGCTCAGCGCTTCGGTGATGGCGCGTCGGCCCGCGCCCGCGGTGAGAAGCAGCGTGCCGTCGATGTCGAAGAGCACCAGCCGGGAGAAGCCCGCCTGCGTCACCGTGCCTCCAGCCGACGGACCGCCACCAGCCGGTCCCGGAGCGCCGCGGCGCGGCTGCCGGGAAGCCACGGCTCCATCAGGACCCCTCCGCACGCCACGGTGGCATGGATGAGCGCGTTCCCCTCCGCCGCGAAGGCGACGTGGGTGATCCGGTTCCCGCTCTCGCCGCGGAAGAAGAGGAGATCGCCCGGCTCCGACGCCTCGAGCTCCACCGCCGCGCCGCACTCGACCTGGAGCGCGGCGTCGCGGGGGAGCATCGTGCCTCGGGCGGCGAATGCGGTCTGCACCAGTCCCGAGCAGTCCACCCCCCATGGCGTCACCCCGCCCCACTCGTACGGCGCGCCCTGAAAGTGCGCCAGCGCCCAGCGCTCCGCGGGCTGCGCCCGAGCCGCCGACACGACGCTCGCGACCGCCGTCACCTCACCTTCCAGCAGCTCGCCGGTCGAGCCGTCGGGCAGGCGGACTCGGGCCGAGGCCATCGCGACCCTGGCCCTGAGCGGCAGCGAGAGGTGCCGCCCATCGAGCCGCACCGTGGCGCCAAGACTCCAGCCGCCGGCTTCCTCTCGCCACCGGTCGGCCGCACCATCGTCTGCCTCCACGCAGTAGCCCGCGTGGACCCAGCCCTGGTATCCGTCGAGGTCCACCCTGACGCGCCGCCACTCGCCGGAGCGCTCCTCGACCCGCCCAGTCTCGCCCAGCACGAGCTGGCTCACCTGCTCCGAGCGCAGGCTGGGCTGGGCGAAGAGTGGAACGACCGCCGATCGGGCGATGATGCGGGTCAGGAGGGGCGACTCTCCGGGCTCGAGGCCGGCTGTCCCGCCGCGCAGGCCTTGCACAGTGTGACTCCCTGGAAGGTGCAGATGAGGCAGATGAAAGTCCCGCAGTTGCTGCAAGGATAGCCCTCCGAGGCACGCTCCTCGCGGCCGCAGGCGCGGCAGATCATGCCATCGTGCTCGTGGGTCTCGGCCATCGGAGCTACGCGGTGATGTTGTAGCGCTTGATCTTGTTGATCAGCGTCGCCCGTGAGATTCCGAGCTCGATCGCGGCTCGGGTGCGGTTGCCGGTGTGGTGCTTGAGCGTGCGCTCGATGTGCTGGCGCTCGAGGTCCTCCAGGCTGAGCGGCGTGTGGCGGCGGTCGCCCAGGCCAGGACGGGCGCGGAACTCGCCGGGGAGGTGCTCCACGCTCACTGCGGGCTGGCTCCGTCCAAGTATCAGCGCCCGCTCCAGCACGTTGCGCATCTCGCGCACGTTGCCGGGCCAGGGGTAGGCGAGCAGCCGCTCCAGCACCTCGCTGGAGAGCGTGGGGGGGCCGTCGGGCAGCTCGCTCAGGAGATCGGAGAGGATCCGGGTGATGAGCGCGAGCCGGTCCTCCCGCGACCGCTCCCGCACCGCCGGGAGCGTGAGCGGCATGACGCTGAGCCGGTAGTAGAGGTCCTCCCGGAAGCGGGCTTCTTCCACCTCCTGCTGGAGGTTCTTGTTGGTCGCAGCGATGAGGCGCACGTCCACCGTGATCTCCCGGGTCCCGCCCAGCCGGCGGAAGGTCTTGGTCTCCAGCACCTTCAGCAGCTTGGGCTGGAGCTCGGGGGCCAGGTCGCCGATCTCGTCCAGGAAGATGGTCCCGTGGTCGGCGATCTCGAACAGACCCTGCTTCCGGTCCTTGGCGTCGGTGAACGCGCCCTTCTCATGGCCGAACAGCTCCGAGTCGAGAAAGGTGGCGTTGAGCCCGGCGCAGTTCACCTCGACGAACGGCGCCTTGGCCCGCGGGCTCAGGTCGTGGATCATCCGGGCCACCCAGCCCTTGCCGGTGCCGCTCTCCCCGTTGAGCAGGACCGTCGTGCGGTCGCTCTGCGCCAAGAGGCCCACCTGATGGGCGAACTCCTGCATGGCGTTGGAGGTCCCCAGCGAATCGAGCCCGTGCCCGGGCGCGCTCTGGACCAGCAGCGCCTCGTTGATCCGCCGCAGCCGCGCCTTGTCGGCGACCCGCGCCGTTGCCGCGGCCAGGTGCTCCATGTCCACCGGCTTCGCCAGGAAATTTTCGGCGCCGAGCTGCATGGCCCGGACGGCGGTGGACACATCCGCTTCGGCGGTGAGGAGAATGACCGCGGCATCCCGTTGGCGGAGGCTTTCCAGCACCTCCATGCCGTTGATGCCGGGAAGGTGGAGATCGAGGATCACCACCTCGGGGCGGAGCCGGTCGAAGGTGGCCAGCCCCGCCTCGCCGCTCAGCTCCCGGGTGACCTCGTAGCCGAGCTTCTCGAAATAGTTGCCGATGCTGCGCAGTACATCGACGTCGTCATCGATCAGGAGAACCGATACCGCCATCGCGGGGGAGCCCTCTGACAGAAAAGCGGAAAAATGAACAGTGAAAGGTGAACCGGTCGTGCGGAGCACGCCGCCTACTGTTCACGTTTTGACCTTTACACTTGGATCCGGGCGCTCGCGGGACCGAACGCCCCGCTCAGAAATTAAACAGTCGATGGCCCGGCGCCATGCCCTCCCTTTCACTTTTCACGGTTCACCTTTCACGCTCTCCT
This sequence comes from Gemmatimonadota bacterium, assembly GCA_046729675.1. GTDB lineage: Bacteria > Gemmatimonadota > Gemmatimonadetes > Gemmatimonadales > GWC2-71-9 > CAVVWJ01. The sequence continues at coordinate 5,166 of JBKPGZ010000123.1, forward strand.
CAGCCGGGTACCAAGATCTTGATCGCTCCGGGCACCACCGCCACGGTGAATGGGGTTTCGCCGCCGGGCTCGCCGTCGAGCTGCACCGGCTGTACCGGGTCGGTCTCCACCCGGATCTCCCGGCCCCGGGCGTACCCGACGTAGGTCTCGTGTCCTTCGGCCGTCGGGGCGTCCCGGAGGAGGTCCCACACCGCCCTGACGCTCTGACCGAAGCTGTTGGCGCGCATCACCACGACGTCCAGCAACCCGTCGTCCGGGCGAATGCCGGGCCGGAGCCGGACCAGCGGCGGGATGACTTCTCCGCAGTTGGCCACCAGTACCATGGCTGCTTCGGCGTCGTACTCCACGCCGTCGATCGTGATCACGTGACTGGTGCTGCGGATGTCGGTGATGAGCCGAAGCGTGGTGGCCACGTAGGCCGCCATCCCCCACCGGCGCTTGTGCTCCGAGAGGGTACCGGCCATAACCCGGGCGTCGTAGCCGGCGCCGCACGCCACCGCGAAGTATTGGGGCCCGCCATCCCGCTCCATCCGGCCGAGGTCGAACGGACGGGGCTTGCCGGCGATCAGCGCCCGCGCGGCTCGCTCGGGCGAGGCGGGGATGCGGAGGTTGCCCGCCAGGAGGTTGCCGGTCCCCCCGGGGATCACGCCGAGCGCGATGTCGGTGCCGACCAGCGCGGCTGCGGCCTGCATCGTGGTCCCGTCGCCGCCGAACACCGCGACCACGTCCACCCCCTCCGAGACCCCGTACTCGGCGAGGCGGCGCGCGTCACCCGGGCCGCCGGTCGCCAGCACCTCCGCCGTCCATCCCGCGCCGCGCATGACCCGCATCACCCCCTCCACCGCCCGTTGCTGGGTCCTCGCCGCGGCAGGATTGGTGATCAGCAATGCACGGGACATCTCAGTACTCGCGCTCCCACAGCAGGTCCACACCGATCTGGTAGCGATACCGGGAGTCTATCGGAATGACCGTCGTGCCGCACCGCTCGATGGTGGGTTCGAACGCGCTCTGGAGCCGCCACTCCCGGCTGAAGCGGAATTCGAGGCCGGCGCCGAGGTTCCGGGTGCTGAGCTGGCTCAGGTCGGGGCAGAAGCCGACGTTGAAGGTGACGAAGGTCTTCCGGCCGAGCTGCCACCCCGCGGCCAGCTGGGTAGGTGTCGCCACGCCGCTCCCGCTCGCCACGCCGGGCCGGATCTCGATCAGGTCCACGGGGACGCCGAGATCCTGGATCAGGGTCCGCTCCAGCTCGCTGCTGAGCGCGCTGGAGAAGACTTCGACCACGTTCGCGCTGCCGAAGGCGCTGGCCTCGTTGGCCGGATACCCGGTGATGAGGTACGACACCAGGTCGGTCTCCGAGATCGGCGGCCGCAGCGTGCTCTCCAGCCTCAGCTTCGGCGCGTAGAGCGTGCCCTCGATGATCGCGATGACCGGGATCTCATCGCCCCGCACAGCGCGCACCGTGTGCCGCGCCTCGATGTCGAGCTGCGCGTCCAGCGTGCCGATGTACCGCACTTCGCCGTGGGTCACCGTGAAGTCACGGGACACGGGCCCGATCTTGAGGGTGTAGTTGCCCCTCGGCGCCTGCAGGGTGCCGATCGGCTGATACTCGCGGCCCGCCTTGCTGACCCGGGCCTCGCCGTCCAGCTGGATGTTGGCCTCGGCCGAGCGCAGCCAGACATCGGAGCCGATCGCGACTCTGAGATCCTCCACCCGGAGGGAGTCCAGGAACACGTTCTGGAACTGGGCCCGCAGGTCCGCCTCCCTGAACATCGTGCTGTCTACCAGATCCGCGACCGTGGGATCGTCCAGATCGATCACCCGCTTGTTCACCAGATCCGCGAAGTAGAGCACGCCCCGGTTCGCCGTCAGATTGCCGCTGAGCGTGGAGCCCAGGAGCGGACCCCGCAGCGTGAGATTGCCGGTGCCGGTGAGGGTGAGGAAGTTGCGCACGTCGATCGCCAGGAACTGGTTGGCGCGGAGATCCAAGTCGAGGAGCGGGCGGGACAGCCGCTCCAGCCGGATGGCGCCGCCGGCCGCGAGCTGACCGCCCCCGCTGGTGATCCGCACGCCTCGCAGGAGCAGCGAGTCGCCCCGGAGCAGTGCTTCCCCTTCCAGCGACCCGAACTGCACCCCCAGCCCCGGCACGTCCATCGCGCCGTTCCGGACCGAGATCGAGCCCGCGAGCCGTGGCTGCTCCCAGGTGCCGTCCACCTCCGCGTCTACCGCCAGCCGGCCCCGAACCCGGCGGAAAGCAGGGGTCAGCGCCTCGAGGATGCCGAGGTCCACGCTGTCGGCATCGGCGCGCACCTGGAGCGGGCCGTCCACCCGACGCTGCTCCACGCTCGTGAGCCCGAGGTCCAGCGGGAGGTGCGCCTCCACCTCCAGAATGTTCTCGCCGGTGCGCCAGAGGTTGAGGTTGGCATCGAGTCGCCGGTCGGTGTAGTTCAGCACACCGAGCACGAACGGCGCCCGGAAATCCCCGAAGCGACCCTCGCTCAGGCGCACGGTGCCGCGAAAGGTCGGCTCCCGCGAAGTGCCGCCGATGTCCATGCTGAGCCCCAGGTCTCCGTGCACTCCGGTCGTGTCCCGCTGGAGCACGCTGTAGAGATCGCTCAGCTCCAGTCCCAGCACCTCGAGCGTCATCGCACCCGGGGTCTCCGACGGCAGGCTTCCGGCGAGGCGGACGACTCCCGATCCGTCCAGCGCCTGCACCGCCACCGGCGTCACGGTCGGCGCGCTCGCGAGGGTGAGTGTCGCCGGCTCGAGCAGCCGGTAGCGGTGGGTCGGCAGCGCGGCCTGCAGGGTGTCGAACCAGATCTGTTGCATGCTGTCGCGCACCTGCCAGCGCCCCGCGGCATCCACCCGGGCCAGGGTCCCCGCGGTCGTGCCGACCCCCCAGGCCAGGGAGTCCACGTAGCCCGTAGCCGACACCCCGTTGCGGCTGAAGACCCACTCGCCGGCGGTGACCGTGTCGGCTTCGGCGGACGCAGTGAGCTGGGGCCGGCGCCCGCCGGTCCAGGTGAAGGTGCCGGCCATACGCGGCGAGCGGTACTGCTGGAACTCGAATTCTCCGACGGTGAGGTCGCCTGCGGCCTCCAGGGTGTCGAGGCTGCCGCTCAACCGCACCGAGCCCCGCGCGGCGCCACCGAGCGGCACCAGACCGCTCGTCGTGTCGCGCCGCTGACCGGTCACGGCGAGGAGCAGGGAGTCGAATCCGATCAGGCTGTCGGCGACGAGAGTGAACGCCATCTCCCCGCGGTGCGGCGCGGCCCACCCCAGCGTGCCCGCACCCGCCGCTCGCGCGCCCTGCCATTCGGCGTAGGCGGTGTCCATCGTGATGATGCTGTCCCGGCTGGCTCCGCGGGCGAAGACGCTGTCGATCACCCACTCCCGCACGCGGCCGCGGGTGAGGGCGAGCTCCATGTCGCCCTCGGGCGCGCGCAACGTGTCGATACTCCCGGTGACCTTCAGCTCGCCGTTGAGCGAGCTGGTGAGCTCGCGCCCGGTGAGCGCGCCGAGGTCCACCCGGGAGAAGCGGAGCAGCAGATTCTCCGCGCCCCAATAGGGTGGGAGCAGCGTCGTGAAGCCCTCCGCGCGGATGTTCCCGATCTCTCCCGAGAGGTCGGCGTCTACGGCCAGGCGCCCGAGCGTGCCCACGCTGCGGAACCGGCCGCGCACCTCGCCCCGGCTCCGGAGCGTGGGGAAGGCGCGGCGGATGCCCTCGAACGAGAGCGGGTCCAGCGCCACGTCCGTGGCGAGGCCCAGGGTGTCGTAGCGGGTGTCGAGGTGCACCTGGCCCACGAGAACGCTCGGCGGCCGGCTTCCGTCGCGGTGACGGGCGGTGCCGTCGAAGGTGACGTCGTGCAGCGGCCCGTCCAGCCGCCCGGTCGCGGCCAGCCGCCCCTCCAGGATCACGGCGGGAGCGATGAGCCGGACGGTGCGGAGGTCCATATCCGAGCTGCGCACCTCGAATCCGGTGAACACCAGCCCCTCCGCGCGTCGCGCCCCGACCCTGCCCTCGCCGGCGATGGTGGTCACCGGGTTGCCCGGCACCCTCGCGTCGGCGAAGGCCCAGTCGAGCCGCACATCCATGTCGTCCAGGAAGCCTACGCCGGAGACGCTGCCCGAGAGCGTGCCGTAGAACGGCAGCGTGTCCAGGTAGGGGCGGACAGCGTCGAGGTCGAGATCGCGGAGCTGGAGTCGCATGTCCCGCACACCGAGTCCCCGCCGCCGGTCGGTGATCGCGACCAGCTCGCCGCTCACCTGCTGGCGCCCGGCCGCCAGCCGCAGCTCGCGGATGTCGTACTCGGTGCGGGCGCCGCTCACGGAGCGCGCCGTCAGGATTGCGCTGCCCTGCATGGACGGGAAATCGGGGGACACCCAGCGCAGGTCCTCCAGGCTCACCTGGGGCGAGATCACCTGGAAGTCGTAGAGGATGGTGTCGCGCGGCCAGGTCACCGCGCCGCCGCCGGAGAACCGGGTGTCGGGAAGGGCGCCGCGCGAGAGACTGAAGATGGCGCTGTCGCCCCGCAGGACGATGCGCCCCGCCGCGTCGCGCACGGAGACCGCGGGATCGTTGATCCTGGTGGCGATCGAGTCGAGATCGATGGTGAAGGGGAGCCGGTCGGGCGTCGCGATCCGGAGTCTGGCGAGCCTCGTCGTGAGGTCGGAGAGGAGGATCACCCGGCGCAGGCCCTCGGGGCTCTCCTCGATGGTACGACCAGGCTTGGCCCGCTCGGCCTGGAGCGCGGAATCTTTCTGCGCCTGGGTGACGAGGGAGCGGTCCGGATTCCAGGGAAGCGCGATGCGCAGCGTGCCGCCGTTCATCCGCACGTTGTGGAAGTCGACCAGCGGCGACTTGCCTCCCGGGGCACCTTTCCCGAGCTGGAGTACCTCCTCGTAGTTCATCCGGCCGTTGCGGTGCTTGATGAGCTGGATGACCGGGTGGTCCAGCTGCACCGAGCTCAGCACCACCTGGCCGGCGATGAGATTGGGAAGCTGGTAGCCCACCCGCACCCGCGGGATGTCCGCCAGCAGCGCTCCGCTGGTATCCCGCACGACCAGATCCTGGAGCACCAGGTCGTAGAGGAACGAGCCCGAGATCGCGCCCACGTCCACGTGGCCCAGCACGATCCGGTCGAGCACGCGGGAGACGGTCCGCGCGAGCAGGTCGCGGCCCGGCGGCGTGAGGGTCATGGAGGTCACGACGCCGAGCACCATGGCCAGCATGCCCAGGACGAAGACGAAGAGGAACCGTGCCACGCGGCGCCGCATCAGAACGGCTGTCCCACCGCGAAGTGGACGGTGATCTGGCCGTCGCGGTCGAGCACGTACTCGCTCTGGCCGGGAACCGGCGTCAGATCGCCTTCCTCGTCGAACTGGAAGAGCGGTCCCGCCTGCAGCCGGTAGGGGTTGTACGCCACGTCGAAGCGCAGGGGGCCGAGCGGAGTGGCGACGCGGAGTCCCACCCCGGGCGTCACCCGGATCACGGGGTCGCCTTCGGGACGCTGCCACGCGCCTCCCGCGTCGACGAACGCCGCGAGGCGGATGCGCGATCCGAACACCGGCGAGGGGACCCGGAGCTCGACGTTGCCCACGACGAGGGTGTTGCCACCGGTGGCGGAGACCTGGACCGAGTCGGGATTGATCGCTCGGTTGCTGTCGGCGGCGGCGGCGTCCACCTCGGCCTTGGAAACGACGTAGACGACCGGGCCGAGCTCGTTGCGCTCGAACCCGCGCACGTCGTTGGGTCCCCCCGCGTAGAAGCGGTGCTCGGGGGGGATGAAGTTGCCGGTCTCCGTGGCGACGTCCACCTCGGGCGCGAAGATGGCGCCCCCTCGGAGGTGCCAGCTGAGCACCACGCCCCGCGTCAGCTGCCGGTACCAGGCGGCATCGGCCACGCCGCGGACGAACTCCTGGAAGGATGCGGAGCCCAGGAACCGCGAGCTCACCGTCACCTCCAGCGACTTGAGGCTGCCGCGCGAGGGATCGATGAGGCTGTTGATGCGCGGCACCGTGGCGAGTCCGGTAAGCGTGCCGAGGACGCGGTTCTGCTTCAGCAGGTCCACCACGTCCTGGGTACAGGCATTGAACGAGGCACAGAAGTTCACCGCGGTCGCGTCGGTCCGTCCGTAGCTCAGGTTGTAGGTGAGCGAGAGCGGAATCCGCCGGCGCAGCTGCTCCCGCCGCAGCGTGACCGAGGTGCCCGTCTCCCGCCGGAGATACACCAGGTACTCCGAGCGCCGCTCGGTGTACACCGAGACCGCCAGACTGGTAGTGGCGTTGAGGAACGCGGGCCGCCGGACGGTCGCGCCGATGTGATAGTTCAGCAGCGAGGAGCCGATCGAGTCGTTCGCCGATGCGCTGCAGATCCCCTCGGCGAGTCCCCAGTCGGTGGGATCGCCGACGCCCACCTTGGAGACTCGGGTGCTCAGGTCGAAGAGACGCCCGTTGCTGCCGAGGAAGTTGCGGAAGGTCCAGCCGAGACCGCCGCGGAAGCAGTCCTCGGTGGCATAGCCCAGACTCCCCCTTATCCGCCGGCGGCGGCTCTCGTTCACCTGCACCAGCAGCGGCACGGTGTCGCCACCGGCCTGGAACTCGGTGGAGTCGATATTGACCGTCGCGTAGCGGAAGAGATCGGACTGATAGAGGTTCTGCTGGCTCACCAGCAGCTCGTCCTGGGAATAGCGCCGGCCGGGCCGTGACACCAGGAGATCGCGCACCAGCGAAGTGTCGATCCGGCGCACCCCGACCACGTCCACGTCGCCGATCACCGCCCTGGTGCTGGGGTCCACCTCGAGGTTCACCCGGGCGACGAGCCGTTCCCTATCCGCCTCGAAGCCGGTGAACACGGTCGCGGAGGGATAGCCGCGATCCCGCAGCCGACGCTCGATCGAGTCGGCGCTCTGCTGCATGAGGTAGCGGTTGAACGGGTCGCCCTCCTGCAGCGGGAGGTCGAGGGTGGCGAGGCGCTGGAGCCAGGGGGGAAGCGAGTCGATCCCGGTGACCCGGATCTCGGCCGTCACCATCGGCGGGCCCTCGGTGATCCGGAACGTGATGAAGACGCTCTCCGGCTCGCGTCGGACG
>JBKPGZ010000124.1:0-12481 GCA_046729675.1 Gemmatimonadota bacterium
CTGCCGGGGAGCTCTACATCCTGGGCACCAACGGCGTCGTGTACCGGATCGTCCCGGGGTGAGCCCGGCCATGACGGCCCCCGCGCCCCCGGACCTGGCCGCGCTGGCGCGGCGGATTCCCCCGCTGGTGCGTTTCGGGGCCTCGTCCTGGAACTACCCCGGCTGGGGTGGGCTGGTCTACCACCGCGCCTACGAGGGCAAGGGGACGCCGGCCCGCATGCTGGAGGAGTACTCCCGGTTCCCGCTCTTCCGTACCGTCGGTATCGACTCCAGCTTCTACGGACCGCCGACCGACGAGGTGCTCCGCTCCTATGCGGAGCACCTGCCTCCAGGGTTCCCCTGCGTGAGCAAGGTCTGGAACCAGATCACCGTCCACACCTTCAGCAAAGCGCAGGATCCGGCGCGGGCCGGCAAGGTGAACCCTGACTTCCTCAATCCGGACGTGTTCCTGGAGGCGGTGCTCGAACCCTACCAGCGGCACTTCGCGGACCACATGGGCGCGTTCGTCTTCGAGTTTCAGGCCATCGGCCGGGGGAGCGGAATCGGCCCTTCCGAGTTCGCGGACCAGCTCGATCGGTTCTTCTCCGCCCTGCCGCGGGACGTGCGCTACGCCGTGGAGATCCGGAACGAGGAGTTCCTCACCCCGATGTACTTCGCGGTGCTCCGGGAGCACGAGGTGGCCCATGTCTTCAGCTCCTGGACCCGGATGCCGGCGATGGGCCACCAGCTCGACCTCCCCGGCGCGGTATCGGCTCCCTTCATCGTCGCCCGGGCGCTGCTCCGGCCGGGACGGACCTACGACGAGGCGGTGGATGCCTTCGCGCCCTATGACCGGATACGCGAGCCCAATCCCGAGCTGCGACGCGACCTCGTGCGCCTGATCGAGACCGCCGTCAATGCGCGGATCCCCGCCTACCTGTTGGTGAACAACCGCGCGGAGGGAAGCTCCCCGCTCACCGTCGCCGAGGTGGCGAGGATGCTGCCGGAGCCCCTGGCATGATCGAGCGCCGCGGTCTGCTTCGCTTCGCAGTGCTCTCCGTGGTCGCCGCAGTCACCACCATCGGCCTCAAGGCGGCGGCCTACGCCATCACCGGATCCATCGGTCTCCTCTCGGACGCGCTGGAATCTCTCGCCAACCTGGTGGCCGCGCTGGTGGCACTCTACGCCCTCTGGGTCGCGGCGCGCCCAGCGGACGAGGAGCACACCTACGGGCACACCAAGGCCGAGTACTTCTCCAGCGGCTTCGAAGGTCTGTTGATTGTGGTCGCGGCGGTCGGGATCGTGGTCGCCGCCGTCCGCCGCTTCATCGAGCCGCAACCGATCCAGGAGCCGGCGCTCGGTCTCGCGGTCAACGGACTGGCGGCGGCGGTGAACTTCGGGGTGGCGCGGGTGCTGCGCCGAGTGGGGAAGCGGCACGAGTCCATCACGCTCGAGGCCGACGCCCAGCATCTGATGGCCGACGTGTGGACCTCGCTCGGCGTCATCGCGGGAGTGGGCGCCGCGGTGGCGACCGGATGGCACCGGCTCGACCCGATCGTGGCCATGGCGGTCGCGCTCAACGTCCTCCGCTCAGGCGTCCGCCTGCTGGGCCGCTCGATGCACGGGCTCCTCGACACGTCGCTGCCGGAGGAGACGCTGGGCGACATCAAGACGATCCTCGATGCCCACAGCGGCGCCGGCGTGCGCTACCACGCCCTGCGGACCCGGCAGGCCGGGGCCCGTCGGTTCATCTCGTTCCACATCCTGGTGCCGGGGAGCTGGACGGTGCAGCGAGGACACGACCTGCTGGAGCGGATCGAGGAGCAGATTCGGGAGGCGGTGCCGCACAGCGTGGTGGACACCCATCTCGAGCCGATTGAGGATCCGGTGAGCTGGGAAGACACTCGGCTCGAGCGGCGGAACGAGGGGACCGCCTAGCCTTCGCCTTCCTCGAGCAGCCGCACCTCCAACCCCCAGCTCCGCCCCTCCCCCGGCTCCAGCGTCTGCGCCGTCTTCCAGTCCCGCACCGCCTCCTCCAAGCTGTCGGGCGCACCGATCGCGGGCTCCAGGCCGAGGTTCAGGTACGGCCGGCGGCCGGACGGCGCCCACCCCCGGTTGTTGATCCAGATCCCCACCTGCGGCACCTCCTCGGGACGCACCACCAGCTCCAGCCGCTCGCCCCGCCGTGGATCGGTGAGGATCATCCGGCCCGACGCGCCCACGTCGCCGAACAGCTTGGCGGCCCAGGCTCCGGAGTCGGGAACGACGAAGCGCCCGCCGATCCCACCGAGCGCCCCGGGCCACCCGACGATGTCGCCCCGGCTCAGCTCCGGGATCCCGTGCACCGCGTCGACCCTGACCTGGTGCATGGTGGGAATCTCCAGCGTGGTTCCCGGCTGCACGTTGAGGAGGGGATGGGCGCACCAGATCCAGGGAAAGGGAGACGAGCCGGTGTTCCGCACCCGGTAGCGCAGTCGCAGGAGCGGCTCGTGCGGATCGACCGTGAGCTCGCGCTGAAACTCGTAGGGGAGGGCGCGGCCCGAGGCGGTCGCGGTCAGCGTGGTGCCGCTCGCGTGTCCGTACACCGAGCTGGTCCACGCGGCGGTCCACAGCTCGCCGTGATCGGGGAGCGGCGGGGTTCCGGCCGGCGCGCCCGGGACCGGCGAAGGCGCCACGGTGGGGAAACATTCGTCCCAGCCGCCGCTGTCGGCGGTCTCCACGAAGGAGGCGTCGGGTCGCGGGAGGGCGAGCGGCATCTGGTCGTTGCGCCACAGCCACTCGCGGCCGCGGGGCCGTCGCAGGTTGGTGAGCTTCATCCCCACCGCCGGTACCACGGCCACTTCGAGCTCTTCGCCCCGAAGGGCGATCGCGGGCAGGCTGGAGACCGTGGTCTGGCGGAAAGGCGACAAGCCGCTACCCGACCACGGCCCCCAGATCTTCCCCGGCCGTGCGGCAGATCCGGGCGACGGTCTCGCCGATCTTATTGTTGGGGGTGGACGCGCCGGCGGTGATTCCGATGATCCGCGCGCCACCCAACCAGCCGGGCGCGATCTCCTCGCGCTTGGTGCCGATGGGCTGGTGGCGCACCGACCGGGCGGTGGGGTCCACCGAGTCGGCGTCCTCGATGTGGAAGACGGGCACGCCGCGGGAGTGCACCAGCGCGGCGAGGTGGCAGGTGTTGCTGCTGTTGTAGCCGCCCACCACCACCATCACGTCGAGCGGCTCTTCCAGCAGCGCGACCACGGCATCCTGCCGCTCCTGGGTGGCGGAGCAGATGGTGTCGAAGGAGCGGAAGTGCGCGTCGGCGGGATCGCCGTACCGTCGCACCATGCTGCGGCGCACCTCCTCCGCGATCGCGAGCGATTCCCCCGAGAGCATGGTGGTCTGGTTGGCGATGCCGACCCGCAGCAGGTCACGCTCGAAGTCGAAGCCCGGCGAGGTGGCCCTGGCGAACCGCTCCCGCAGGGCTGCCGCGCCGGCCCGCCCCTCGATGAAGTCGCACACCAGCCGCGCCTCCTCCATGTCGAACACGACGAGGTAGCGCCCCTGGGGGTACTTCATGACCTGGCTCGCGGTCGCCTTGGTCTCCTCGTGCCAGTGCTTGCCGTGGATGATCGCGGTGAAGCCGTCGCGGGCGTAGCTCTCCACCCGCTTCCAGACGTTGAGCACCGAGCCGCAGGTCGTGTCCACCAGCACGCAGCCGATCCCGCGGAGCCGCTCGAAGTCGCCGATGGTGACCCCGAACGCCGGCAGGATCACCACATCGTCCGGTGTGATCACCGAGAAATCGAACTCCCCCGCCTCGCCGCGGAGGAGGAACTGGACCCCCATGTCCCGCAGCTTCCGGTTGACGTGGGGGTTGTGGATGATCTCGCCGACCAGGTAGAGCCGGCGGTCCGGGAACTTGATCCTGGTCTCGTAGGCGTATTCCACTGCCCGGTCGACCCCGTAGCAGAAGCCGAACTCGCGGGCGAGGCGGAAGGTCAGCGACCCGACGGTGAGGCGGTATTGGTTGGCCCGCAGCGCCGCCACCACCGTGCTGTGGTAGTCCGCGGCCAGCTGGCCCTCGATCTCCGACTTGAGGCCGAAGCCCCGACGGAAGTAGGTGCTCTCCATGGGCGGGAATCTAATCCGCCGACTCCTGGACCTCCTCCTCCTGGTCGGGCTCGGTGTCGACGGGCTCCTTGGCGACACCGGCGCAATCGGGAGGAGCGGGGCGGACGGTCAGCCCCCGGAAGGAGCCGGTGACGTTGAGCCTGCTGCCCTCGGTCGTGGAACGGAGCCGCACGGCAAAGCTGCCCGCCCCGGCACCGGGGACGGTCGCCGTCAGGGTGACCGAGCCGCTGTCGCCCCGGAACCCCCGGATGGAGGTCTCGGCGAACCAGCGCATGGCGACGGCGGCGGAGGGCCGGGTCGAGTCGCCGCGCTCCGGCGTGACCGTGGGGTAGTCACCCGCGGCCAGCGAATCCGCCGGATACAGCGCGAGGGCGATGCCGGTATCACCGTGCACCGCCCTCAGCTCCAGCATTCGCAGATTGCCGCACCACTCGGCGACGGCGGGCGCGACCAGCTTCCCCGTGTCGCCTCCGACCCACTGCACCTCCAGAGTGCCCCCCGGGGAGTCGGCGGACCGATCCCGCGAGCAGGCCGTCGCCAGCACCAGACCGATCGACGCCAGCCGCCCGAAGGCGGCCAGCGGGTCACGCAAGGATCCGCTCGGCGGACTGCCCGAAGCAGTCGGGGTGGGCCATGAGCGCGTTCACGACGAGCATGCCGGAGAACTGGCGCACATCGTACTGGCACATGCTGACGACCGGGAAGCGGTGCGCGATGCGCCGGTCGTACTCCGCCTCGTATTCGAAGAGCTCCTTCCGCGACGCGGCCTGAATGAAGGCGCTGGCATCACCGATGGCACGCACCAGGGTGGCTCCGCGACGCACCGCCTCGGTGATCCGTGTCTCCCACCAGACCAGCTGTGCGGCCGCGCTCTCGGCGTAGTCACTGATGACCAGCCTACCCTCGGCGATCGCGGTGTCGAGGTCCGGATGCTCCCGCTCCAGCCCGGCGAGGATGCGTCCCCGGGTGTCCGCGGTGCCCACCAGGAAGCTCACGGTGCCGGGCCGGAACCCCTCGGCGAGGAAGAGAAGGGCCTGCCGCACCTGGCCCTCGTCGCTGGAGTAGAGCCCGCACAGGTGCGTCCCCCGCGCGAGCGATCCCGCTGCGTGGGGAACGCCGGCCGGTTCGCGCTCCAGGAATGCGAGCAGATCCACCTTCCGAAACCGCCGCTCCCGCCGCCGGCCGACCCGAAGGCACGCCAGCCGGCCGTCGTTGGTCCACCGGCGCAGCGATGTCTCGCTCACGTTCAGAAAACGCGCCGCCTGCTCGATATCCAGCAGGGGCTCGGACTGGTCCACAGTATCAGGAATGTCGTCGAGCATGACCCGCATGTTCTCTCCTCCACTCGTGCCCCGGCAATATATCTGCGGACCGAGCGTCGAGCCTACCGCGGTTGCTGAATTGAGATATCGAACCTGACACCAGGATCGTCCGGCGCAAGCGAGTGACTCAGATCGAACCGCAGGAATCCCCCGAACATGGATGCCCCGACGCCGGCCCCGGCCATCACCTTCCCGGAGAAGAGACCTTCGGCGCCGCCAGCCTGCCCCGCGTCCACGAACAGGACCGGCCGCAGCCGCCCCTTCACCGGCGCGACATCGACCTGGGTGGCCCAGAACGCCTCGCCTCGCCGCTCGCCGTACGCGTGCCCCCGGACTGTGCCGATCCCGCCCAGCCTGAACTCGGACTGCCGCAGCGTAGGTGACGTAGCGATCCCCGACTTGAGGCGGACCGTCACGCCGCGCGAGCCGCCGATGCCGTAGCGAACGTCGCCGAACACCCGTCCCGTCGTCGTCCCCTCGCCTCCGAGCAGGTCCGCCGTCGCGTGCCACCTGAGATCGCCGACGCCGCTCAGACGGACGAATCCACCGCCGAAATGACCCTCGTCCACGGGCGCGTTGGGCGGAAACACCCCACTGCCGCCGAGAAAGTCGTTCACCTCGGATTCGGCGGCAGTGGCGACGCTGGTCTGCCGCTCGTATCGCGCGCCCAGGGCGAGCTCGAGACCGGTGGCCAGCGAGATCTCGTATTGCGCCGATCCGCCATGGATCAGGGCGTAGTCTCCGTCATCGTGGGCGGCGAAGAGGGCGTTGAACGAGTTGCCGAACCCTGGTGCGGGCGCGAAGGGATCCACGTTGACCACGTCCCGGTACCCGCTGACCGTGAGACGCCCTTCCGGAGCGTCGCGGATGAGGGACAGGCGCCCGGTCACCCGCTCGTCGCTGAAGCCGTAGCGCACCGTGCCGTGGAGATTGGTGAACGTGAGCCGCGGCACCCGGACCCGATATCCGAGCCCGAGCGAGATCCCCTGCACCCGATCATAGCGGAAGGCATCGGTGAGGCGCTCATAACTGAAACCGTGCCACCGCAGACCGGTCACCGAATCGGGAAGCGACTCCGTCAGGTGCGCCAGCTCCGATTCCACTTCGCGGGCGCGGGCGAGCTCGGCCGGGTCGCCCTCAAGGGTGAGCGAGTCGGTCCAGCCGCGATACCGGTCGAGGTACACGTTCGCGGGCCGATGCAGCTCGAAGCGCCCGCCGGACCAGCGGTCCGCGTAGTTCCAGGCGCGAAGGCTGTCGGCGTCGTCCTCGTCGAGCGACTGGAGAGAATCCCGGCGGGCCTCGCGCCTCGCCTTCATCGAGTCGGGATCGTCGGGGCCGAGCGGCAACTCGAACGCGATCGGCGTGCCGGTGTTGATCTCGAAGTCGTCGAAGGTGGTGACTGCGCGAAAGGGGATCACGAGGTCGCTCACCAGCGGAATCCGCACCCGGCCGGAGATCACCTGGCGGTAGGGCATCCAGTAGCGCCGCTCCTGGAGCCCGTACTCCAGGTCGGCATCGATGCTCACGATCTGATTGGCGATCCTGTTGATCCGACGCGCGGACGCGGTGTCCGACCGCTTCTGACCTTCGGGCAGAACCCAGAGTCCGGTCCCGACATAGCGGAAGCTGAGCCGAACCACCTCCGCGCTCGCCGAGTCGATCCACATCTCGCCGGCGATCAGCGCGGGCCCGGTGCGCCGCGGTGTCACCTGCACCTGGAGGAGGTGAAGGGTGCCGCCCTGCCCCGGCGCGACCGTCAGCTCTCCGGCGAGCGTGTACCGGTACCAGGCCGGGGCGGCGGCCGCGAGCGGGTGCAACCCGCCGGTGGCGGGGAACTCATCGGAGAAGATCCGGACCGAATCATCCACCGACCTGGGCACGAACCAGGGTCGGTCCCAGATGCTCGACAGCTCCACATCCGACCGGGACCGCGACCGCCGGCCCAGGAAGTCGATCCTGAGGTCGTTCGGTCGCTGCCACTGGATGTTCGCTACCTGCTCTTCGACCGCGAAGTTGGGCACTCGCGCCCAGCGCCGCCGTCCCACGCCGAAGCTCAGGCGATAGTGGATGCGCGCCCGGTAGTCCAGCACTGCGGAATCGGCCACGCGCCGGCGGGCCATGGCGCGCTCGACTAGGTGCTGGACCGCCGGGGAGCTGTAGGGAGAGGAGGAGTCGGGAGAGGGAGTCTGAACGACGAGCGAAAGCAGAACGGCAGCTACGTGACTTGCGCCCATTTGCTCCGGCCGTCTCGGTGTAACCCATATGCCTTGAGACGACGCCAGAGGGTGGTGCGGCTGATGCCCAGGTGCCTGGCGGTCTCGGCGAGCTTCCAGTTGTGCGCGTCGAGCGTCTTGACGATAGCCTCTTTTTCCCGGGCAGCCAACGTGGTGGGACCTTCCACGCCGGGGATGAACATCGCCTCGCCGAGCTCGAGCGCACCCACCCGGAGCGGCCGGAGGCGCCCCCCCATCGCCGCCAGGCGAGGCTGCAGGTCAGGGGCGGCATCCGTCAGGTCCATGCCGACCAGGGCCTCACGCGCCTGCTGGTTGGCATATAGCACCCTGCCATCCGCGTCGAAGACGACGACCCCCTCGCTGAACCCGTCGAGCAGGGCCTTGGCGAGCGGCGAGAACACGGACGGCAGCGATCCGAGAGTGGCGGCTTCTGGCATTGGCGTACGTACGAAGGTAACACCTGGTGGTTTCAAACCGCGACGCGCCGCCCTGGGGCGGGCGGCGCCTCCTGTATTTCTAGACGCCTTTTGATCGCCGAAGTGCACATTGAACCGCCCGGGCCGGCGTTCAGTGCCGTCGACCCGGCCGACCGTTGCGCGTCCGCCTCGCCCTGGCACGGCGTCCCCGCCCTCGGCCTCCCGCGGTCCGGATTTCTCCGTCCTCCCTGTCGTAGCGGGGCGCCTTGCGCAGCAGGGCCTGGAGCTCCGGGAGGGTGTCCGCCAGGAGCGGCGGGCGGCGCCCTCGCTGGACCGCAAACCGGACGGGCCGGTCCAGGGTCGGCAGCTCTTCGGGGCTCAGCCGCTTGGCCTGCCCTTCCCTGAGCCGGACCCGAGCGACCCCCTGCCCGTCCTGGAGCTCGTAGTCCACCGGCGCCGCGTCGCCCCGCACCCGCACCATGCCGGGGAGCGCGGTCAGGCGCTCCCGGGTCTCCTGGTCGACCAGAGTCGTGGGATCCAGCGCGACCCGGGTCCGCTGGAAGTCGTCCCAGCTCTCCACGCTCCCGAGCTGCTGGCGCACCCGGCTGCGCACCGCCTCCGGCGCGCTGTCTGGCAGAGCTCCACCGGATCTCCGCCACAGCTCGTCCAGCTCCACGGCGGCGCGCTTGAGTCGGCCGGCGTCGGGATGCACGACTTCGCCCGCCACGAGCAGCCCGGCGAGCAGGTCCCTGGCCTCGTACCTGAGCCGTTCGGGGATCTTCCCACCCAGCTGCTCGACCTCGGTGTCGAGCTCGAACCCGAAGTAGCGGCGCCGGCGCTCCAGGGCGAGCCGCTGATGCTTCCGAGGCCCGGTGAGCACGACCTTCGGGTCACCGACCGTCGCGTAGGAACTCACCAGGTCGTAGGGCAACGTGGTGCCCTCGATCGAAGCGCGGGCGACGCCGAACCGGTCGGCGAAGAAGCGAAGTGGCCCCACCACCGCGCCCCAGCTCCCCGCCACCGAAGTCTTGGAGACGCGCGCCTCCATCCCGTCGGCCGTGTGCTCGTCGATCACCAGGTCGAACGGCATCACCCGGGCGACCAGGTCCATCCAGGCGAGGCGCAGATCCTTGGAGGCGTAAGGCAGCTGCTTGGGGAGGGGGAGCTCCAGTGAGCGATAGACCGAGGCCAGCCCGAGTGCCGTATCCTCGATCGCCTTGACCAGCACGCCCCGGCGCTCCGCCCATTCCTCCAGCCCTTCCTCGAAGAGGTGGCGGGGGAGACCGTAGACCTCGCCCAGATACCCATGCTGGTTCACGGCCTCGGCGTAAACGTTGTAGGCGGTGAGGTGATCGCTGCCGTTGGCGACCAGGCCGTGGAGGTCGCGCTCCTCCCGCGTCATCCGGTGGAGCGACTCGATGTTGGAGCAGACTGCGACCACCGGCAGTAGCTCCGAGCCCGCGTGCACCAGGAGCTCGCCCCAGGGCCGCTCGACGGGCAGCGCCTCCACCTCGCGCCCGTAGGCGGTGAGTCGCCCGTGCTCGATCAGCCCTCGCGAGCTGAGCAGGTCCACCGCCCTTCGGTACGCCGCCCGATCCAGCGGGACGGGGAGGTCGAGGTCCCGGGCGTCCACCCCCAGCGCCGCGCAGGTGATCGCCACGCGCTCGGCGTCACCGGCGAGCTGGAACTCGGGCGGCGTGGGCCGAAGCGAGGCGAACTCGAGGTCGCGGTCGCTGAGAATGACGACTTCCCCGTTCGGCACCCGTCCGTGCACCCGGCCCGCCATCTGGAGGATCTCGTTGGCGCCGAGATAGAGGCGGTGGAGGACGTTGCGGCCGCGCTCGACCACGTTGCCGTAGCGGGCGTCGTAGATGATCACGGTGTCGAGCCCCGGCACGTTGAGCGCCGACTGGCCGGCGGCCGTCATCGCAAGGAGAAACGGTCGCTCGACCTCGCCCTCCAGAAACGGGCGGATGACCCGGATCGGCTCACCGCCGTGATAGAACGCGGTCGTCAGCCGCTTCCACTGCTCGCCCAGTTCCTCGCCCAGGCGCTCCACCTCCGCGCGGGTGGGGAGAAACGCCGCGACCCCGCGCCGCTCCTTGATGATGTGGCGGACGAAACGCTCGTTGAGGAACTCGTCCGGCGTCTGGGGCAGTACCTGCACCCGCGCCTTGAGCTTGGGGTCGAAGGCGTAGGTGTGCAGTACCTCCGCGCTATCGAGGTAGCGCGCGTAGAACGTGGGATCCACCGTCGCGCTGAGCCAGATGTAGCGGCATCCGGCCCGCTTCCCCAGCGCGAGACAGAGCTCCAGCTCGGCCGAGGTTTGGTGGATCTCGTCCACGATCACCGTGTCGTGGCCGGTGATGAGATCGTCCTGGAACCACCGCCGCGCGATCCCGGTGGTGACGATGACCACATTCCAGCCGGGAGTCTCGGGCGTGGCCTCCCGCTCGCGGTTCACCACGCCGACGCGGAGCGGCTCGCCCAGGATCGACTCAGCGATGGGGCGGATGCCGAGGGTCTTGCCGGTGCCGGTGCCCGCGACGATGCCGAAGCCCTTGCCCGAGGCGGCGAGGGCACGGATCTCCTCCCCGTGCTCCCGCTCCAGCAGGGTCTCCAGATGGAGGCCGAGCGCCAGCTCGATGGTCTCGCACGCCGCGCGCGTGGGCGCGATGACGATGATCCTTCCCCGGGGATGCGGCGCGTGGCGGTAGGCGTCGGGGTCGGGGGGGAGGTGGTGGTCGCGGGAGGGGTGCATGGTCAGGAAGAAAGCGGGAACCGGACCGACTTGTCACCCTGAGCGCAGCGAAGGGGGCCATGGCAGCCATGGTCCCCTTCACTCCGTTCAGGGCGACAGACGGTCAGAATCCCGGCTGGAAATTGAACTCCCAGATCCAGTTCTTCTGCGGCCGGTCGAACGGGTGCACCAGGTTCACCTCCGCCACCGCGAACCCGAACAGGTTGAAGCGGAAGCCCGCGCCCGCGCTGAACACCGGATCGCGGTCTCCCCCGCTGAAGCTGGGCTCGTTGACCGTATCCCAGGCCATGCCCCCGTCGCCGAAGATGGTGAAATCGAGCGGCAGGGCGCCGTAGTAGCCGTGGCCGAGCCCGAGAACACCGAAGAGCGGGAAGCGCAGCTCCAGGTTGCCGACGAGCACGCGGCTGCCGAGCAGCTGGTCGTACACCGGGCAGGCGGTGGGATCACCCGGAGGCGGGTCGCACTCGCGGCCTTCGAAGGAGTTGTAGCCGTAGCCGCGCACCAGGCCGGGCCACCCGATGAAGAGCGGCTGGAGCCGCGGGTCCTCACCACCGGAGCCGTAGCGGCCGTAGTGCAGCAGCCTGGCGGCGAGGGTGAACGGTCGTGCCGGCATGAAGTAGCGCCGGAGGTCCACCAGTGTCCCCACGTAATTGATCGAGCCGAACGTCGGGCTCACCTCCAGCCGGTAGCGCTGCCCCAGGATCGGGCCGGTGGCGCCGAACAGCGAGTTGTCGAACACCAGGGCCCCGCTGCTGGTGCCGAGCCAGAGCGACTCGCCGGCCTCCAGATCCTGGTTGTCCTCGAGGATCTGCTGGCCGGTGAACAGGGAAAAGGCCCTGGTCTGAAGCTCGCGGTCGAACGTGATGTAAGTCCCCCCGGCCGAGAATTCCACCCGCTGTGCGTGACTGAAGGGATAGGCCACCACCCCTTCGATCGTCCGGTTGGTCTGCCGCTGAACCAGCTGCTGCTCGACGAAGGCCGGCTCCCCATTCACCGTTGCGGTGCCCTGGGCGTAGGACGCGGTGAGATACGGTATCTGCTGCGCCGACACCGCCCAGTTGAGCCGCTTGCTCACGTTCTGATACCCGACGACGCCAACGATGTCCTTGAAGCTGCCGTTGACCTGAAGGCCGGTGACCAGGTTGCGGTTGCCGAGCAGGTCCGAGAAGTACAGCGAGGCGCCGCCGCCGACGTAGGTGCCGAACTGGTCGGTTCCGGCGATCAGCGTCGGCTGGCCGATGTAGAGCAGTGACAGCCCGGGCCGGTAGTTCTTCTCGGTGAACTCCTCGACCGACGGCAGATGCCCGGGGTCCCGAAGCAGGCTCGCGAGCACGGATTGCGAGCGGTCCCACGGCGGAAGGATGCCGGGCCGGCCCGGCAGCGACTCGACCACCGGCCCGCCGGCGAGCGCCTCGCCGGGCTCGATCGCATGGATCTCGTAGCCGTCGGTGCGGAAGATGCTGAACACCACGCGCCCGCTCCCCTGCGCCACCGAAAGCGCGGGACTGTCTTCGGTGATCCCGCTGACACCGGTGAAGAGATTGGTGAGCTGGGTGATCGACCAGTCCGCCATGCTGGACCGGAACACGTTGGTGATGCCGAGCGGATCGGCGAGGACGTAGAGACTCCGGCCGTCGGGTGCCCACTGGGGGT
>JBKPGZ010000125.1:0-2778 GCA_046729675.1 Gemmatimonadota bacterium
TAGGCCGCTAGACGATGGGGGCCCGGTCCGTGCCGCACCCCGCCCCCGGCCCGGGGGCAGCGCCGGGAAGTATAGCGGCCGCCCGGCGGCCCCTCAGCGGTCCTCGACGATCCGGAGCCGGTCGCCGGGCCGCAGGTCCACACCCTCGCCGCACTCGAGGACGTGACGGATGCGTGGCCGAGGGAGTAGGACCCGGCCGGGCCGAACCCGCCGTACCGACCGTACGACGAGCTCGCGATCCAACAGAGCGACCGAGATCGGGAGGCACATCCCGAACGTGTGGATCGAACGGGCGCGATCGAGCAGGAGCACCTCGTCGGGGCCCACCGCCGAACGGCCGCGCCAACCACGCATACGTTCGCGACGCGTCTGGGGCACCTCGGCCCGGAAGACCTGGGCTCGCGAACCGAGCAGCCCGATCTCGCGCATCGAACGACCCTAGCGCCCGGCCGCGACATCAGGCGATGGATGAGCTGGAAGGCTGGCTCGTTGTGCGGCGCGAAGTCCGATCCCCCCGATGAGTTCGCGAGCGTGGGGCCGTCTGAAGGTCGCTCGACCGAAACCGGAGGCGGCCATGACGGATCCTCTATCCGAGTAAGGGGCTGATCGTCCGATGAGTGACCGAGCTTTTCCCATCGTCTACGTCGAAGACGTTCCCGCGGCGCGGGAGTTCTACGAGAGCCTCGGGTTTTTCCAGACGTATCAGTTCCCGGCTGAGGGCGAACCCGACTACGTCACCATGTCGCGCGCGGGCTCCAGCATCGGCATCGGTGATGTCGGCGCGGCCGGCGAGGATCGCTTCGGCTTCTGGGTGTACGTCGATGACGTGGATATCGCGTTCGAACGGCTGCGCGCCTCCGGTGCTCCGGTGGTCGCCGAACCCGAGAACCAACCCTGGGGCGAGCGAGTTGCGCGGATCCGAGATCCCGGCGGTCACCTCGTCTACCTGGGTGCGGCACGCTGAAGCAGAAGCACGGGGCCAGGAGCCTTCGAGGGGTGGAGGGTGTAAACAGGCTTCTACTTGCGACCTCCTGGTGGGGCGGGCAGGATTCGAACCCGCGACACGAGGGTTAAAAGCCCCGCTTAGGCACGCCCACGTGCCTAACCATCGAGCCTGATTGGACGGTCTTGGACAGGGCTGGACATACGTGATGTTGCCCGTTGTTTGCCCAGGAGCCTGATAAATCACACACATGTAAGCGCGTCCATGGACGCGAGTATACTCAGGGGGCCGTAGCTGCCGAAACCCTCGGTGGACCTGGTGGGTACGGCAGCAGCACCCGCGGGCCGGGGTAACACCGGGGGCCGAAAGAGCGACAAGCCGAGGGACCACCAGGCGCTTCGCCGCCTCGTAAGGCAAGAGGGGGTGGTCCCGCCGTGTATCGGTTCTCCGGCCTCGATGAGGTCGATCACCTTATGAGCCTCAGCGAACTCGCTCAATGGCTCAACGTCTCAAGGGGCACTGTCTACAACCTGCTGGCCAAGGGCCTGCCCTACTACCGGGTTGGGGATCGCCGCTTTGACCGTGACGCCGTTCTCCGCTGGCTCGAGTCCCGCAGGGCGACGGGGACATGAGCCCCCCTGAGGGCCCCAAAGGCGGTCAACTCGAACTGATCCACCTCGACCGTTCCTCGCCCAGCTCCGTTGCGGCGCTACTACGGCTACCTGAGGGAAATGCGCGGTCGTTCGTGGTGGCCTCGGCGCTAGGACGGTTCTGCCGCCTCGACGGCACTTTCGCTGAGGTCCGCAGCATCAAGGACATCGGAGGCTCGTTCATCGGTCCCAGGCAACGAGGGCGGGTCTTGCAGGCCCTAGGGATCAAGGAACGTCGCTGGCGAGAGCTCGTTACCGACTGGGAGAGCCGCTACGTGGCGCACCGCTGCGGCCCTGGTGGAGTTGTCCTGTTCGTCAGGCCACTCCTTGAGATCTGCCCCGTCTGCAACGCCTATATCGAGATCACGGATACCCCACCACATCCCTCTGCGCGTAGGAGAAGCGGCAGTAGTACCGCCGCCCAAACGGCAGTAGTAGTGCCGTCAAACGGCATCAACACTGCCGGTGGTGCGGCACCAACAGTGCCGCTTGTAGGCACGGAACCTACACACCCTATTTCGGGGGATCTCTTAGGGGATAGGAAGAGGGATAGGGAAGGGACTGCATCTTGAACCCAAGCATTGAGGTTTGCGAGATGTGCGTTCTCGAACACCTGCTGCGGGCTAGGTCAAGTGAAATCCGTCAAGAGCTCAGGTTGATGAACCCGAACACCGACCCGAACCACGACCGGCTTTTCAACGTCCTGGTCGATGTCGACACCGATCTTCGAAAGCTGAAGGAACGCGCTGACGCGTGAGAATACCGATGGACGACCACCGAGAAGAAGCTGACCGGGAACAGGCAAGGCTCGTCCTGCTCGGTTGTCCGCTCTGCGGATTGCAGGTACTGAGTCTTCCACTCGGAATGGTTTGGTGTGGTTCCTGCTCGAGCGCACCTCAACTCGAACGAACGGCAACCTGATGACGAAGACGATCACGAAAGTTGATGGGGGGGTGGGTGCCGGCCCCGGCTTCACTCGCCCCGACTGCAGTCCCGGCCAGCCCGCGAGAGATTTTCCCCCAGAAACCCCCCATTGGAGCCCCCAGATGACTGACGAAGGCTATGCAGCCGCTCTGAGCTACTTCAGGGCGGTCGAGCACACCCCGATGGACGACGAGCACAACGAGACCGCCGAGCTACTGATCCAGGAATACGGCACGGAGGAACTCATGTCCGGTCTCGCCC
>JBKPGZ010000126.1:0-2585 GCA_046729675.1 Gemmatimonadota bacterium
CCCTTGGCCACCAGCTCCTTGCCGGTGCCGCTCTCGCCCTGGACCAGCACCGTGCTGGAGACCGGCGCCATCTGCTCGATCTTGACCAGCACCTCCTGGATCGCGGCGCTCTCCCCGATGATCCCGGTGCGCTCCTGCAGCCGGCGGCGCTCGATCAGGCGGCGCGCGGTCTCGATGATCTCGTCCGGCCGGGCCGGCTTCATCATCGTCTCGGTCACGCCCAGCCGCTCGACCCGCTCCGCCCGCTCGGAGTCGGTCGGCTCCAGCAGCGCGAGGGTGGAGATCTCCGCGTCGCGGGCCAGCGCGGCGAGCTGGACGGCATGCGGCTCGTGCACCGCGCCGGTCAGGATCACCAGGTCGGGGCTCTCCCGCCGGACCGCGCCCCGGGCGTCGTCGAGGGAGGAGAACATCGCGGTGGAGTAGCCGGCCGCCTCCAGCGCCGCGTTCAGGGGGACCGCGGTCTCCAGATCATCCATGGTGATGAGCACTTGCGACGGCATGGCGGGAAAATAAGCGCCCGACCCCCGGCTTGGTGCCTGTGATGGCGCCGCCGGTAGGGTCCGGTTTTGGATGTAACAGGTCGGGAAAGGCCGCCGAGGCGCAAACGGGGTATCTTCCGGCCAGTTGAAGTCCCTCCGCTGCCTGCGACTCCCGGGCGTCCTTCCGGGTCCAAGATTTACAATGAGTCCCTGGTCTCCCCCGGCCTTCACCGGGCGGCATATCGTCGTGGCCGACGAGGACCCCATAATGGTCCACTTCGTCATCACGACGCTACGCCAAGATGGATACGCGGTATTCCACGCCTACGATGTACTCTCCGCAACGCAGCTCGCCCTCGGCCTTGAATTCTGCGATCTGGTCATCACCAATACCAAGGTCGAGGGAGCGGATGGCGTCGAACTGATTCAATACCTCCGGAAGAGCAAGCCCGACCTGCCGATTGTCTACCTCGCCAACATCGGCCGGTCCTCACCCGAGGCCGAAGCCGCGCTCCCACGCGATGTCCCGATCTTGCGTGAGCCATTCACGGCGGAGAGCCTCCGGGGTACGGTCCACGCGATGCTGGCCGACAAGCGTGCATAGCGAAACGGAGAATCAGAGCGCCACGGTGAGGGCACCGGCGAGGACCAGCGCGCCGCCCCAGATCAGGTCGATGTTGAACCACATCGTCCGCAGCATCCGGAGCCCGAGCCTGCGGTACACGGCCACCGCGATGAGCCCAGTGACGAGCAGATAGCCGGCGCTGTGCATCGCCGTCGCCCAAAGAGCCGCGTCCAGGTGGTCCGACACCGGCAGCACCGATGCCTGAGCCAGGTGCGCCGCGTGCACACCGGATCCCCCGGGCTCCCTTGCCGCACCGGGATCCCCGACGAGCAGCGGCACTACCATGAGTCCCGCCCCGTGAGCCGTAGCCATGAGAAATGACCAGGTGGTCAGCTCGCGAAAGCCCACGCGCATCCCGCCGTACCGCGGATGGCGGTGGCGCAGGACGCGCAGCATGCCGAGGCCGAGGAGCAGCCCTCCAACTACCCACTGGAGTGCTTCGGCCGGGAGGACCCGCCCCAGCGCCAGCGCCGCGACGGCGGCGGCGCCCACCGCCAGGGCGTGGCCCAGTGCGAGCGGCGACAGCGCCCACCACACGGCGCGGCTCCTCCCTTCCTGCATTCCCAGGGCCACGGCGAAGAGCCACCCCATCGCCGGGTTCAGCCCGTGAGCCGCGCCGAGGGCCGCCAGCCCCAGCCAGGTCCAGTTCATCGCCGTGCTCCTCAGACGTAGCAGAACGAGTCGGACGACGCGTCACCGCCCTGCAGCCTCACCTGGTGCGGACGAAGCCCCTCCTCGAGCTCGACCAGGAAGCGCGGATCGGCGGCGATCCCGCCGCCGGGCGCGGCGTCCAGCTTCGCGATCCAGCCGCGGATGCCGTCCGGGTAGAACTGCGCGTCCCACGGCGTGTAGAGCGAGTTGGTGACGTAGGCCCTCCGGCCGTCGCGGCTCAGCTCGACCATCTGCGGACCGCCATTGAGCGGACGCTCCGGCGCCGAAGGGTGCGCACTGCGGGCCACGATACCGCCCAGCTTCACGCTGCCGGTGAAGACCGGCTGGAACGGATTGGTCACGTCGTACTGCCGGAGCTCGCCGGTGCCCCAGCACGAGACGTAGAGGAACCGGTCGTCGACCGACAGGTTGATGTCCGTCACCAGCGGCGGCACGGCCTTGAACCCCTTGAGCAGGGGCGGCAGGTCCGCCTCATCGGCGGGAACCGCGGGGATCGTGATGATCTTCTTCGCCTTCCACTCACTCTTTCCCTTGCCACTGGAGCGGTCGAGGTACCAGACGAAGATCGAGCTCGACAGGTCGGCGAGCGACAGCACCGCGCCGGTGAAGCCGTAGGCATTGGCCGGGTTGTGCGCCGGCCGCAGCTCGAGCACCATCTGCTGCTCGGCGCCGAGGTCGAGCTCCTGGAGGTGGGTTCGCTTGCGCAGGTCCCACACGTGCAGCTTCCGGCCGTACTTGCCCGCGAGGAGCAGCTCGGGGTTCACGCCGTCCTTCACCATGTTGGGCGTGCCCCACTCGCTCGTGATCAT
>JBKPGZ010000127.1:0-8681 GCA_046729675.1 Gemmatimonadota bacterium
GCCCCCCCCGCCCGGCCCGCGCCCGGGGGGGGGGGTGGGGGGGGTTTTTCTTCCGCCGCCCACGGCCCCCCCCCCCCCCCCCCGGCCAACGGGCCGGGCCCGCTTCTGCTTTCACGAGCTACTGACCGGCTTCCCAGCGCTGCTGACGTCCTGGGCGGTGAGAACGAATGCGGCCACCCCGCGTCTGACAAGCGACGCCCCTGTCCGCCCTCGTTCACCTTCGGCACGGAGCCCGACCATGCTCGCTCGTCTTACGATTCTTTCCGGTGCCTTGGCCGCGTTCGCGGCCCTCACCCCAGCCTCCGAACGACGTGCAGATCGCCTTCGGGTTCGGGTTCCCGGTCGGTCGCTGAGCCCACTCGCCCACGGCGGTGACAAAGCGTGGCGCCCCCGTTAGAGTACCCCCGTGCTCGGCAACGCCCGCGTCTTTCGTGGAGGACTGGTGAGGCTCGGTTGGATTCTGGCGGCGATTCTCGTGGGGGCGGTGCCAGGGAGCGCGGCGGCGCAGTCGCCCGCGATCCTCGGCACCTGGAAGTTCGATCTCAAGCAGGGCAACAAGAAGCAGGGCCCCCGCACGGTGATCGTCCGGGCGGACAGCAGCGCGAGCTATGGGGCCGAGACGGTGCGCTGGCGCATCGTGGGCGACAGCCTCGCACTCGCGCTCGGCGGCGAGTGGGTCAATTACCGCTTGAAGCTGAAGGGGAAGCGGCTCACGCTGTCGGGTGGTGACCTGACCGAGCCGGTCACCTTCGACCTGGTGGGCCCGCCGACGCCCCGGCCCGACACCGTTCCCATCCCTCCGGATCCCGACACCGAGCCGATCTGACGCTCAGGGTGACATCAACTTTCTAGAGCGCGAGCCTGAGCTGCGCTCCGGCCCCCGGGACCACCGGAATCGGCCCCAACGGCTCGTCCTGATCCGCCACATGCAGCGCGCCACCGAAGCCCGCCCGCCTGAGCGCGGGCGCCACCGTGGCGCGTGCGTCGTCCGCCGTGTTGCACTGCCGGCTCAGGTGCGCCAGCACCACGACCCCGAGCCCCGGATGGTGCACCTCCGTCAGCAGCTCGGCCGCCGCCCGGTTCGACAGATGGCCCCCCGACCCCGCGATCCGGCGCTGCACCACCGGGGGATAGGGACTGGTGCGGAGCAGCACGTCGTCGTGGTTCGCCTCCAGCACGATCGCCGTCATGTCACGGAGCAGGTAGCGGACGGCCGCGGTGGGACGGCCGAGGTCGTAGGCGACGCCCACGCGGGAGCCGTCCGCGCACTCCACGGCCAGCGCCAGCGGCTCGGCCGCGTCGTGGCTGGTGGGGCAGGCGGTCACGGCGAACGGTCCGATCCGCACCCGGGTGCAGAGCCCCAGGGCCCGGTGCTCCGTATGCTTCATCCGGGGACCCAGGCGCGCCCATGTCCCGGGCGCGGTGAGCACCGGGACGCCGAGGCGTCGCGCCAGGCGGCCGGCGCCGCGAGCGTGGTCGCCATGCTCGTGGGTGAGGACGATGGCGCCCACGCTGCCTAACGGGAGGCCGGTGGACTCCGCTCGCCGCTCGATCTCGCGCGGGCTGAACCCCGCATCGATCAGGACCGCGGCCCCGTCACATTCCACCGCGCAGCAATTTCCCCGGGAGCCGGAGCCGAGCACGTACAGCGCGGTCATCGCGTGACGCCCCTCGCATAGGTGCGTCGGAGCGAGTCCTGCCGGGCCAGCGACCAGGTGACGTCTCGCCGCGCCAGCACCCGGCGCGCCACGGTGAGAAAGCCGTCTTCGCTTACCCGCTCGCCGGCGCAGCCCCAGGCGAAGGCGGGCACGTACTTCGGCGGTGTAGGCGCGCCGAAGACGTTCGCGCCGGCCCCGACCACGGTCCCGGTGGCCAACATCGTGCCGATCGCGGTCTTTGCATGATCGCCGAAGAGCGTGCCGAGGTTGGAGCGGCCGGTCTCGATCCGGGCGCCGCCCACCTCGAGCCGCACCGGGCCGTAGGTGTTCTTCAGGTTGGAGGTCGTGGTGCCGGCGCCGAGGTTGACCCAATGGCCGACCACGCTGTGGCCGAGGAAGCCGTCGTGGGCCTTGTTGCCGTAGCCGAGGAACACGGTGGATGCGATCTCGCCCCGCACCCGGCATTCGGGACCGAACACGGACCCGCGGATGAACCCACCGAGCACGCGCGTGCCGCCTCCCACGTAGGTTGGGCCCTCCAGCCTCGTCCCGCTCCGCACCTCGGCACCTTCCTCTATAACTACGGCTCCGTTCCGCACGTCGAACACCACTCCGGGCTCCACCGCGGCCCGAAGGCAGATCACGTTCGCGGCGTCGCCCAGCACGATGGAGCCCTCGGGTACCCCGGTCGAGGGCGCGGCCCGGAAGTCGGCGCAGTCGGCGGTGAGCAGCTTCTCGAGAGCGGTGACGAGATCGTAGGCGCCACGCAGCAGAACGCCGTCCACCTCCAGCCCGGGCCCGTCATCCGTGGGCCGCTCCCAGTGCTCGCCCGAAGGAACCACCCACGCCACCGTGGTGCCGCCGTGGGTGAGTCGCCGAACCGGGGCAGCGGACTCGATCGGCGCCCCCGCGGGCGCGAACCACGAGACGGCGACGATCGCGGGGCCCTCGATCGGCATCGGCTCGCGCGCCGGCGGCTCGTCGAACTCGGTGAAGCCGGCGATGTGCGTGCCGAGGATCGCGGTGGTGTCGCGCTGGAGCGCTCCCTCCCAGCGTTCCCGGATCCGCCACAGTCCCGCGCGCAGCTCGGCCACGGGCCGAACGCCGGCGAACGGCGCCCAGGCGGCTCCCGCGGGGTCGGGCTCGAGCAGATAGAGCGAGGTCACGGGCCGGTGTCGCGGATGGCGGGGGGAAGCGCGTCCAGCAGCTGCTTCATCGAGGCGGCGCGATCGGCGGGCATGACGAGGATGCGTCCGTTCGCATGGACCACGACCAGTTCCTGCACCCCGAAGAGTACGATCGGATCGCCGTCGGCCCACACCACGCAGTCCTGGCTGTCGTGCAGCTGCGCCGGTCCGACCACGACGTTGCCCCGAGGATCCTTGGCTCGCACCCGGGCCAGGGCCTGCCAGGTCCCCACGTCGTCCCAGGCGAAATCGCCGGGTACGACGGCGACGGCGCTCGACCGCTCCAGCAGCCCGATGTCGATCGACACGGGCACCACCTCTTCGAAGAAGCGCGCCACGTCGCCCTTCGCCAGTGTGGCGACGGCCCCGGAGACCTCCGGCGTGTGGGTCTCGACCTCCACCAGCAGGCGCGCGGCGGTCCAGGCGAAGAGACCGCTGTTCCACAGCGCGCCCGCGGCCATGAGGTCGAGCGCCGTAGCGGCATCGGGCTTCTCGGAGAACCGGGCCACGCTTCGCGCCGACGCGTCGAGCGGCGGGCCGGGCACGATGTACCCGTAGCCCGTTTCGGGGCGCGAGGGGACGATGCCCACCGTGACCAGCCGGTCGTGTCGCCGCGCCGCGGCCAGCGCGACATCGGCGGTGCTCCGGAACGCCGCGGCGTCGCCGACCGCCCAGTCGGCATGGAGGGACAGGACCTCGGCGTCGGGGTCGCGGCGCCGCGCCTCCCAGGTGGCCCAGATGAGCGCCGGCGCCGTCGAGGCCGCGCGTGGCTCGACCAGGATGTTCTCCGGCGGCAGCTGGAGCCGCTCCTGCAGTCGCGCCGCGAGCCCGGTGCCCGCGACGACCAGCGTTCGCTCGCGCGGGATCAGCCCCTCGAGACGGTCCACCGAATCTTCGGCGCTCGAGCCCGGTCCGGTGAGCGGCAGCAGCTGCTTGGGATTCTCCGGTGTGCTGAGCGGCCAGAACCTGGTGCCCGAGCCGCCCGCGAGGAGCACGGCCCACCGCATCAGTTGCTCACAGGAGCCCCGCCAGAGCTGGGGCGTGCTGACGGAGGTCGTAGAGCAGGGGGCCGATGTCGGTCTCGGGGTGCGCGAGGATCGCGAGCCAGTCGGAGCTGCCCGCCCGGGCGAGCACTACCGGGCCGCGAGCGAAGTCGAGCACGGCCAACCGCAGCTGGCCGCGTTCCGCAGCGTCGCCGAGCTTACCGGCGTACTGGCCGAGCGTGGCGGACAGAGCCGCCACCGTGTCGGCCTCAAAACCGGTGCCGGCGTGCTCGATCGGCAAGCCTTCGCCGCTCAGGAGCACCGCGCCCTGCACGCCGTCGCGCGCCGAGAGACCGCGCAGCACCTCGGCGAGTCCGGTCATTCATGGCACTCCGTGATCGGGGGAGGAAAAGGTGAGGGCAACGTAGGCGGTCCCGAGGTGCGAAGTCAAGAAACCATGCGCGGTTGACCCGACTCGAACTCGCTCTTAACCTTCCCCTTCCATGCCGAGAATGCGCCCCCTCTTGCAGCTCCTCGCGCTGGCCGCCCTGGCCGCGTGCGGCGACGAGGACAGTCTGCCTGATCCCACCAGCCGGAACATCGTGGACACGGTGACCGTGGGCTCCTTGACCGACACCCCGATCACCACGGCCAGCGGGTTCTCGGTGAGCGCCGGTGCAATCCGCACCGACCTCGACCCGGGGTTCGACTTCGCCTACGACATCGAGGGCCCGCCGGAGACCGGGCGCAAGGTGATCCTGCCGCGCGCCGTTCTGGGGATCACCTCGAGCGGAACCGCGGAGCCCGGCGTGATGCGGCGCGAGGAGTCCTTCGACGACATCGACGTCGCCCCGAGCAACGGGTACGTCACCGACTCGGCCGTCACGGTCGCGCTGGGTGAGCGCTACGTCGTCCGGTCGCGCGTGGTCTGCGAGCTCGGCGTCCCGATATACGCCAAGGTCGAGATCATCGGATTCGAGGACAACTCGCTGGTGCTGAAGCGGCTGAAGAACGTCAACTGCGGCTATCGCAGCCTCGAGCCCGGCCTCCCGGACAGCTGACCTCCCGTGATCGATCTCAAGCGTCTGCGCCAGGACCCCGAGGGCAGTCGCGCCGGCCTGCTCCGCCGCCTCGACGGGTCGGTGACGCAGGCGGTGGACGCGCTGCTCGAACTGGACCGCGAGCGCCGCGAGCTGCTGGTGCGGGTCGAGAAGCTGAAGGCCGAGCGCAACGCGGCCTCCGAGGAAGTGGCCCGGCGCAAGCGGGCCAAGGAACCCGCCGACGAGTTGATGGCGCAGCTCAAGGCGTCGGGCGAGGAGGTGAAGGCCCTCGATGCCCGCCTGCGGGACATCGAGGCCGACCTCGAGCGGCAGGCGATGTCGCTGCCCAACTTCCCGGCGGATGGAACACCGGACGGCGACGCCACGGCCAATCGCATCGTCCGCAGTTGGGGCGAGCCGCCGACCTTCGACTTCCAGCCCAGACCGCACTGGGAGCTCGCCGCGGCGCTTGGCATCCTCGATCTGCCAGCCGGCGCCAAGCTCACCGGCTCGGGCTTCCCGGTGTTTCGAGGCCTGGGCGCGAGGCTCGGGCGCGCGCTGGCGGCGTTCATGCTCGACCTGCACACCCGGGAACATGGGTACGCCGAGGTGGCGGTGCCCTATCTGGTGAACCGCGCCACGCTCACCGGCACCGGCCAGCTGCCCAAGTTCGAGGAGGATCTCTACGGCTTTCCGGCCGACGATCTCTTCCTCATCCCCACGGCGGAGGTGCCGGTGACCAATCTCCACCGGGATGAGATCCTTGAAGCGGGCGACCTGCCCCTCGGCTACGTCGCCTTCACGCCCTGCTTCAGACGGGAGGCCGGTGCCCATGGCAAGGACACGCGGGGGCTGATCCGGGTGCATCAGTTCGACAAGGTCGAGCTGGTCCGCTTCTCCCGTCCCGAGGACTCCGACGCCGAGCACCAGCGGCTCACCGGCCATGCCGAGGCGGTGTTGCAGCGGCTGGGGATCCCCTATCGCGTGGTGGAGCTCGCCGCCGGCGACACGGGATTCGCCAGCGCCCGAACCTACGACCTCGAGGTGTGGGCCGCTGGGGTGGGCACCTGGCTCGAGGCGTCCAGCTCCAGCACCTTCACCGATTTCCAGGCCCGCCGCGCCAACATCCGCTTCCGCCGGGAGCCGCGCGCCAAGCCGGAGTTCGTCCATACGCTCAACGCGTCGGGCGTCGCCTTCCCGCGCACCATCATCGCGCTGCTGGAGAACAACCAGACGGCCGACGGGTCGGTGCGTGTGCCGAAGGCACTGGTGCCGTACCTCGGTGTCGACCGCCTGGCTCCGCCCGCCTAAGGAGCGCTTCCGTCAGGTCGCGCCCACGGTGGCCGTGCTCCTGGTCGCCGTGCTGTCCGGCCTGAGTCTCGGGACCGGTCTCCTCATCATCCGGCACTTCAAGTCGGATGCGACCGCCACCAGCCGGCTCTACTCCGGCGTCTTCGGGGGTCTCAACGACCCCGACCCCGGCTCCGAGGCGGAGGCGCTGCTGCGGCTGGGCGAGGAGGTCCGCGCCCTGGGTCTTCCGCTGATCATCACCGACCGAAGCGGGAAAGTGACGGCGGCGGCCAACCTGCCGTTCGAGGCTGCGCTCGACGATCCGCGCGTGCTGGCGTACGCCGCCAGACTGGACCGGCAGAATCCGCCCATCGTGGATGCGATCGGCACGGTCCATTACGGCCCGCTGCCGGCTCAGCGAAACGTGACCGCGCTCGCCGTTCTCCAGGCGCTCACCATCGCCGTGATGGTGGCGGTGGCGATCTTCGCCTACCGGAGCGCGATGGCGGCCCAGCGCGATCGTTTATGGGTTGCGATGGCGCGGGAGGCGGCCCATCAGATGGGCACCCCGCTCACCAGCCTTCAGGGCTGGATCGAGCGGGTGCGCACTCGGCCGGAGCCGCCGGCGGACCTCGCGGATCACCTCTCGGCGGATGCAGAGCGGCTGGATCGGGTGGCGCGCCGGTTCGAGCGAATCGGCAACCCGGCCAAACGCGAGCCGATCGGCCTGGGCGCGCTGGCGGACCGCGTCGCCGGCTACTTCCGGCCCCGGCTCCCGCGCCGCGCCAATCCCATCGAGCTCAGGCTCGAGGCGCCTGGCGCCGGACCCACGGTCCTGGGCGATCAGGTGCTGCTCGAGTGGGCGCTGGAGTCGATGGTGAAGAACGCCATCGATGCGCTGCAGGGACGCAGCGGCACGATTATCCTGCGGGTCGGCGCCGTGGAGGGGATGGCGGAGGTTCGGGTGATCGACGACGGGCCGGGCGTCCCCAAGGAGATCCGTCGGACCCTCTTCGAGCCTGGAATCACGACCAAGCGAGGCGGCTGGGGCATCGGCCTCGCGCTGTCCCGCCGGGTCGTGGAAGACGCCCACGAAGGTGTGCTGCTGCTGGAGCACACGGAGAAGGGAGCCTGTTTCCTGATGCGCATTCCCCTGTCCGAGCAGGTCGGATGATCGAGACCGTCCCGCCCGAGCTGCCGCTCGCCCTCAACCCGGCGCAGCGGGAGGCCGTGGAGCACGTCCACGGGCCCCTGCTGGTGCTCGCCGGCGCGGGGTCGGGGAAGACGCGCGTCCTCACCACCCGGATCGCCAATCTGATCGACCGGCACGGCGTGCCCCCGGACCGGATCTTCGCGGTCACCTTCACCAACAAGGCCGCGGGCGAAATGAAGCAGCGGATCGGCCGGCTGCTGGGCCGGGATCCGTCGGGCCTCTGGATCGGCACCTTCCACTCGCTCTCGGCGCGACTGCTCCGCCGGGAGGCGGAGCTGCTCGGCTTCACCAGACGGTTCACCATCTACGATGAGGACGACCGCCTCAGCCTGATCAAGCGGCTGATGGAGCAGCGGGGCCATTCCACCAAGCTGTTTCCCCCACGCGCGGTGCAGTCACTCATTTCCGCCGCGAAGAACCGGATGGTGCCGCCGTCGGAGCTCGCGGTGGCGTCGCCGTTCGACCGGCTCGCAGTGGTCTCCGCCGACGTGTACGGCGCCATGGGTCCCGCGCTCAAGGCGGCGAACGCGATGGACTTCGACGACCTGCTGCTGCACCCGCTCACGCTCTTCCGCGAGCATCCCGAGCGTCTGCGCTCGTACCAGCAGCGGTTCAGCTTCATCCTGGTGGACGAGTTCCAGGACACCAACCGGGCCCAGTACCAGCTGATCCGGCTCATGGGCGCGCATGGGAACGTGTGCGCGGTGGGCGACGACGATCAGTCGATCTACGGCTGGCGGGGCGCGGACGTCCGCAACATGCAGGACTTCCTGCGCGACTTCCCGGGGGCCAAGCTGGTCCGGCTGGAGGAGAACTACCGCTCCACCCAGATCGTGCTCGACGCGGCGAATGGTGTCATTGCAGAGAACGCGGGCCGGATCGGGAAGACGCTGGTGACCCGACGTCGGGGCGGCGAGTCGGTCACCCTGCTGGCCGCCGCGGACGAGCGCGACGAGGCCGAGTGGGTCGTGCGCGAGCTGGAGCGCCGGAGCGCCGCGGGAGACCACCGCTATGCCGACATGGCGGTGCTGTATCGCACCAACTCGCAGAGTCGGGCGCTGGAGGAGGCATTCCGCCGGGCGGGCATCCCCTACCGACTGATCGGCGCGATCAGCTTCTATGAGCGCCGGGAGGTGAAGGACCTCCTCGCCTACCTCCGTCTGGTCGCCAACCCGTCGGACGACGAGGCGTTCCTCCGGGCCGTGAGCGTGCCGCGCCGCGGACTGGGGGAGACCAGCCTGGCCGTGCTGGGCCAGGCCGCCGCGTCGTGGGGCAAGCCGCTGCTCGCCGCCGCCCGAGGTGCCGACATG
>JBKPGZ010000128.1:0-34348 GCA_046729675.1 Gemmatimonadota bacterium
GTCCCTGGACGGGTATGCCGCCGGCCCTGAGCAGAGCAAGAAGGATCCGCTGGGGATCGGCGGCGAGGGTCTGCACGAGTGGGTGGTTCGCCTGGCGGCATGGCGCGCGCCGCACGGGCTCGAAGGTGGAGAGGTGAACGAGAGCAGCCGGGTGATGGAGGAGGAGCTCACCAACATCGGTGCCACAATCATGGGCCGCAACATGTTCGGCGGACACCCCGGCCCCTGGAGCTCGGCCCAGCCCTGGAACGGATGGTGGGGGGACAAGCCGCCGTTTCATCATCCGGTGTTCGTCCTGACCCATCATGCGCGCCCGCCGCTCGCCCTGATGGGCGGGACCACGTACACCTTCGTCACCGCCGGCAGCGCCGCGGCGCTCGAGCTCGCGCGCCGCGCGGCCGGTGAGCGCGACGTGGCACTCGCGGGAGGCGCCCGGGTGGCGCAGCAGTACCTCTCAGCGGGCCTGGTAGACGAAATGGAGATCCACCTGGTTCCGATGCTGCTCGGCGGCGGCGAGCGGCTGTTCGACGGTGTGGGCGACCTGAAGGGCCTGCGGCTGGTCCGCACGGTGGCCGCGCCGGATGTGACGCACCTCAAGTTCGTCCGCTCGTGAGCGATCACGGGGGCGACCGATGATCCGCACCGAACGGCTCCAGTTGACGCCGGCGACCTCCGATCTGGTGTCCGCCGCCCTCGAGGGACCGGCGGCATTGGCAGCCGCTCTGAGGGCTCGTGTACCGCCGACCTGGCCTCCGGAGTTCCTCGATTCAGCCGCGCTCGAGTTCACTCGCGACCGATTGACCGAGGCCCCCGAGGACGGCGAGTGGTGGATGTACTTCATCGTGCTGCCGGCCGCGGCGGAGGAGCGCATCCTGGTCGGGACCGCGGGGTACAAGGGCCCCCCGGCAGACGGCACGGTGGAGGTCGGGTACGGCATCGTGACCGACCATCAGCGGCGAGGCTATGCGTCCGAGGCGGTGCGCGGGCTCGTCGCGCGCGCATTCCTGGTGCCCGAGGTGCGCCGCGTCATCGCCGAGACGCTGCCGGAGCTGACGCCGTCCATCGGCGTGCTCCGGAAGTGCGGCTTCGACCTCATCGGGGAGGGCTCCGAGCCGGGCGTGATCCGCTTCGAGCTGACCAGGGCCGCCTACGAAGGGAATGGCTACGCTCGCAGCGCCGGTTGAGCTCATGGCCTCCGAGGCGGACACCTTCGATCCCGCGATCATCGAGTACTACGACCGAACCCCGGAAGAAAGCCGGCTGGAGCAGGGCTCCTTTCGACTGGAGCAGGAGCGGACCCGGGAGCTGCTTCAGCGTTTCATACCCCCGCCGCCGGCGATCGTCGTGGACGTGGGTGGCGCCGCGGGCGCGTACGCGCTGTGGTTGGCGGAGGCCGGATACACGGTGCATCTGCTCGACCGGACACCCAGGCTGGTCGCCGAAGCCCGGCGCCGCAGTGAGGGTGCCCCTCGTCCGCTCGTCTCCTGCCGTGTCGGCGACGCCCGGGCGCTCGATCTCTCATCCGGCATGGCGGACGTGGTGCTCCTCCTGGGTCCGCTCTATCACCTCACCGACCCGGCCGACCGGGCCCAGGCACTGCGGGAGTCCGCCCGCATTCTGCGGCCCGGCGGCGTGCTTTTCGCGGCCGCGATCTCCCGCTGGGCGTCGGCGCTGGATGGACTCGCCCGCGAGCTGCTGACCGACGCCTCCTTCACCGCGATCGTCGAGCAGGACCTGCGCACCGGTCAGCACCGCAATCCGACCGGGCGGCCGGACTACTTCACCACCGCCTACTTCCATCACCCGGACGAGCTGGCCGTCGAGGTGAACGCCGCGGGCCTCGAGCTCGCCGGTGTATTCGGGATCGAGGGTCCCGGGTGGATCCTCTCCGACGTCGTCGAGCGGATGGCCGATCCCACCCGGCGCGAGGTGCTCCTGCGGCTGGCGAGGATGATGGAGACCGAGGCCCCGGTCATCGGCACCAGCGCGCACCTCCTGGCGGTCGCTCGCCGGTGACGGCGTTGACCGTCCTCCGCCACGCGTTCGCCATCGCGGTGCTGCCGTTCACGATGGCGGTGCTCGTTCCGCTCTGGCTGGCGCGCCGGGCGGCGCTCACGCCGGCGCCGGCGGCTTCGGCGGGAGGTCTCGCGGTGCAGGCCGCGGGGCTCCTCCTGCTGGCGGTCGGGGTGGCGCTCTTCGTCGCTAGCCTGCGTCGCTTCGCCACCGACGGTCGCGGCACGCTCGCGCCCTGGGATCCTCCTCGCGAGCTGGTGGTGCGCGGACCCTACCGCTACGTGCGCAATCCGATGATCTCGGGTGTGCTCCTCGTCCTCCTGGGAGAGGCCCTGGTGCTGCGCTCACGTCCCCATCTCATGTGGGCGTGCACCTTCTTCGCGATCAACGCCGTCTACATCCCCCTGCTGGAGGAGCCTGACCTGGAGGACCGCTTCGGTGAGTCCTACCGCGAGTACCGCCGGCACGTGCCCCGGCTGTTCCCGCGCCTCAGGCCGGGGAACCCCCGCTGAGGCGAGTTGAGCGCGGGGAGGGGCCAGCGCAGATTGGGCAGGCACCCATGGGAGCAGGCGGAATGAGCCAGCGGATCTCGCCCACCGGTCGCGATGTCCCGGTGGCCGAGCGAGCGGACGAAAATTTTGTGGTGCACGCGACCTGGGTGGTCGAGCGCACCCGCGGCATGGCGAGCCGCGTGTCTCCGCATCTTGTGATCGCGGATTCCGGCCTGGCCTGCGACACCTTCAACTTCATCTGCCGCGCACGGCTGGACCCCAGGAGCGCGGCTGACACCGCGGCCGCTGCCGTGGCGTACTTCGAGGAACGACGGCGGCCGTTCTCATGGTGGGTGGGCCCGGCGGACCACCCGGACGATCTGGAGAGGGTCCTGGAGGCCATCGGACTCGAGCGCGCCGAGACGGAGCTCGCCATGGCCCTCCCCCTCGGTGAGCTGCCGGAGCGCGTCCCCTCCATCGCAGGCCTCGAGGTACGTCGGGTCACGCACGCGGCCGAGCTGGAGACCTTCGCGGAGCTGTCCGCGGCCAACTGGACGCCTCCGGATGCCAATGTGACCTCGTTCTACCGTCTGGCCGCGGGTGCGCTCCTTCGTCACGACTCGCCCCAGTGGCTGTACCTCGGCTACCTGGAAGGCGTGCCTGTCGCCACGGCGGAGGCGACGGTTGCCGAAGGAGCGGTGGGACTGTACAACATCTCTACCCGTCCGCCCTATCGCGGCCGGGGGATCGGATCGAGGATGACCTGCTGGCCGCTCCACGACGCACTCGCACGAGGCTGCGACCTGGGCGTACTCCAGGCCGCGCCGGAGGGCGTGAGCATCTACCGGCGCCTGGGATTCAGCTCATTCGGTGACATCACGGAGTTCAAGCCGCGGGGCAAAGGCACTGCGGGGAGGCGACATGACGACGATGATCCGCCGGGGTGTGGTGCTGTGCCTGGCGCTGGCGTTCGCGGCCTGTGGCGATGACGACGACGACGGCTTCAGCCCCACGGTGGACGATGTCGCCGGCTCCTACACGGCGAGCGCGTTCACGCTCACCAGCGGCAACGGCGACTTCGATCTCCTGGCGCTCGGCGCGACCGTGACGGCCACGCTCGACGCCGATGGCACTACCAGCGGCCGGCTCCAGGTGCCGGGCGGCGTGGGCGGCGCACCCGCGGTCGACGAGGACCTGGCCGGCACCTGGAGCCTGAGCGGCACCACCGTGACGTTCAGCCCGTCGGCCTCCGCGCTGCTCTCCGATGTGGATTTCGCCGTGGGGCCGAACACGTTGACGGGAGAAGGGATCTACCAGGGAGCGGTGCTGCGGCTGGTGCTCACCAAGGACGAGTGAGGAAGCCGGCCGCTTGACTCCCCTTCCGCTGCTCGCGGCCGGCCTGGCGATCTACGTCAGCGCGCGGTTTCTCGCTCGCCGCCGGAAACCGAACGTCATCCGGCTACGGGACGGCGGGCGGGTCAAGCTGTTGAGCGCGGTGGCGCTGCTCGATGGGTCCGAAGGCGACCTGCTGGCCCTGGAATACTCTTCCGAGCTGACCGACCCGGCCCCGGCCCAGCTCCGGCACGAGGCATACAGCCTGGTGCGAGCGGTGGGCGCAAGGGCGGAATATGCGACCTGTCGCTCCGCGCTGGTGTCGGTGTCGGTGCGTCGCCATGGTGAGCGTCGCACCGACCCGGTCACGCAGGAGTCCACCTTCACCTTTGTCCGCAATGGCTCGGCATCCGACTGGTATCCGGCCGACGGGTAGCCTACAGTGACGCGCTTCAGCTACGTCTGGGAGTACGAGGTGCCGGCCGAGACGGAGGCCGAGTTCCTCAGGCACTACGCACCGGAAGGCACCTGGGCCCGGCTGTTCCGGCGTGCCAATGGGTATCAGGGCACGCGGCTCTATCGCGACCGGCGCCACACGACTCGCTACCTGACCGTGGATCACTGGGTCGACGAGGCCGCTTACCGAGAGTTTCGGCGCGAGTTCGCGGCCGAGTTCGAGGCGCTGGACCAGACCTGTGCCGGGCTCACGCGACACGAGGCGCACCTGGGCGACTTCGAGTCGGTCGCGGAACCACCCGCGCGTGAAGTCGAATGCATCGTGCCGATCCTCCGGGCCCGCAGCCTGAAGGACAGCCTCCGGTACTACGTGGACGTGCTCGGCTTCCAGGTGGAGTGGGGCGGGGAACAGGGCTCCACCATGGCATCGG
Organism: Gemmatimonadota bacterium; assembly: GCA_046729675.1. GTDB lineage: Bacteria > Gemmatimonadota > Gemmatimonadetes > Gemmatimonadales > GWC2-71-9 > CAVVWJ01. The sequence goes on from JBKPGZ010000128.1 coordinate 4,724, forward strand.
TGGGCCGCGACGGCTGCTCCATCATGCTGTGCGAGGGCGCGCAGGGTCAGCCCGGGACCTGGGTGTGGATCGGCGTAGAGGACATCCGCCCGCTTTACGATCTCCTGTCGCAACGGGGGGCAATCATCCGCCAGAAGCCGGAGAACCGACCCTGGGCCTACGAGATGCAGGTGGAGGACCCCGATGGTCACGTGCTGCGGTTCGGATCCGAGCCGCTCCAGGAGGCCCGGTGAAACCCGCGAAGGACGACCTTCCCGTACGGCGGTTCGCCTCCCGGGCGGCCTGGGAGAAATGGCTCGGGGCCAACCACGAGCGCTCACTGGGCGTGTGGATCGAGCTGGCGAAGAAGGACAGCGGGCTCGACTCGGTCTCGCGCGCGGACGCGCTCGAGGTGGCGCTCTGCTACGGCTGGATCGACAGTCAGTCGATGACCGTGGATGAGAAGCGCTATCGTCAGCGCTTCACGCCGCGCCGGTCGCGGAGCAAATGGTCGAAGATCAACTGTGCCGCGGTGGAGCGTCTCTACGCCGAGGGTCGGCTGGCGCCCGCCGGCATCCGTGAGATGCAAGCCGCCAAGGGCGACGGCCGCTGGGAGGCGGCCTACGACTCGCCGAGCACGATCACGGTCCCGCAGGATCTCGAGGCCAGGCTGGCGAAGAGCCCGCGGGCCCGACGGGCCTTCCAGGAGCTCGATTCGCAGAACCGCTACGCCATCCTCTACCGGCTCCACCATGCCAAGCGGGCGGACACCCGGCAGCGGCGACTCGATCAGCTCGTCGCCATGCTCGAGGCGGGCCGGACCATTCACTAGGCGATGTCCTCGGTTCGGCAGTACTCGCCCATCGAATGGCGGTGGCGCCTGGGCCTCACCGCGGTGCTCGCGGTGTACGGCTGGGTATTGCTGAGCTCCCCGGGTTCGTACGGCTGGCTGGACAGCCTCGATCTTGCCATCCACGAGACCGGGCACCTGGTCTTTGCGTTCGGCGGAGAGTTCCTTGCACTGCTCGGGGGGACGCTGCTCCAGCTGCTGGTGCCGATCGCCTTCGCCTTCGCGCTGTGGCGGCAAGGGGATCGGCATGGCGCGACGATTCCGCTGTGGTGGCTGAGCCAGAGCTGTTGGAACGTCTCCGTGTACATCAAAGACGCGCGGGCTCAGGAGCTGCCGCTGGTCGGCGGCGGCGAGCACGACTGGGCGATCATCCTTGGCGAGCTGGGACATCTGCCGCGCGACCAGACTATCGGCGGGGCGGTGTTCCTCGTGGGAGTACTCATCTATGGCATTGCGATCGTGGCGGGCTGGAAGCTCGCCGCTTCCAACTGACTGCATGAGGGGCGTGTGGCTGCTCCTGCTGATGACCGCCGCCGCGGGGGCGCAGCAGCCGCGTTTCCTCAATCCGCCGACCCTACCGACCTCCAGAGGCTACACCCAGGTCGTGGAGGTGCCGCCAGGACACCGGCTCGTTTACCTCTCCGGCCAGGTCCCCCTCGATTCCACCGGAGCGCTGCGCGGCAGGACCGACTTCCGCTCCCAGGCGGAGCAGGTCTTCGAGAATCTGCGTGCGGGGCTCACCGCCGTAGGTGCCGACTTCCACGACGTCGTGAAGCTCAACTTCTACGTCCTGGACGTGCGGAACCTTCCCGCCTTGCGTGAGGTTCGCGATCGCTACATCAACCGGGCGGCCCCGCCCGCCAGTACGCTGGTCGAGGTGAGCGGCCTGTTTCGAAACGATGTGCTCCTCGAGGTGGAGGCGGTCGCTGCTGTTGTCGAGGAGCCGGCCCCGTGAGGATCGCGATCGGCTCGGATCACGCCGGCTTCCGCTACAAGGAGCGGCTGAAGCAGTCGCTGAGCGAGGAGGGGCACACCGTCACGGACTTCGGGACCGACTCGGAAGAGCCCGTGGACTACCCGCTGGTGATCCGGCCGGTCGCGGAGGCGGTCGCGACCGGCCGGTTCGATCGTGGAATCGTCCTCGGCGGCTCTGGCAACGGCGAGGCGATCGTCGCCAACCGGGTGCGGGGCGTCCGCTGCACGCTCTGCTGGAGCGTCGAGTCCGCCCAGCTCGCCCGACAGCACAACGATGCCAACGTCCTGTCCCTGGGGGAGCGCCTGATCGCGCCGGCGGACCTCTTGTCGATCGTGAGGACCTGGCTCACCACGCCCTTTGAGGGTGGGCGGCACGCCCGGCGCGTGGCATTGATAGACGGAGATCTCCCATGAAACCCCGCATCACCCTGCTGACCCTCGGCGTCGACGACCTCGAGCGCGCCGTCGCCTTCTACCGTGACGGACTCGGCCTTCCCACGAAGGGCATCGTCGGCACCGAGTTCGAGCACGGCGCCGTGGCCTTCTTCGAGCTCCAGTCCGGCCTCCAGCTCGCGCTCTGGCGCCGCGTCTCCATCGCCCACGACACCGGGATCCCGGTCGCTCCCCGGAGCCCCACCGACTTCACCATCGGCCACAACGTGCGGAGCCCCGACGAGGTTGATTCGGTGATGGATCGGGCGAAGCGGGCCGGCGCGAAGATCGTGAAACCGGCCGCCAAGACGTTCTGGGGCGGGTACGCCGGCTACTTCCAGGATCCGGACGACCACCTGTGGGAGGTGGCCTGGAACCCCGCGATGCTGCCGCCCGACTAGCCGCCCGCCATCGCGCCGACAACCAGCAGCGGCTCCGCGCCGGTGGCGACCTGGTACGCCAGCGGCCGGACGCACCTGTCGATTCGGCCGCCGCCTGTTCGACGTCCAGTGAGGCCCGGCGTCCACACGGGCGTCCGAATCCGACCATAGACCGACACCGGAGCAACGATGCGATTCATGATCATCCGCAAGGCCGACGGCGAGACCGAGGCCGGCATGATGCCGAGCGAGGAGCTGATCGCTGCCATGGCGCGGTATCACGAGGAGATGGTAAGTGCCGGCGTCCTGAAGGCGGGTGAAGGCCTCCAGCCCAGCGCCAGGGGCGCCCGCGTCAGGTTCTCGAAGGGGAAACCCAGGGTCATCGACGGCCCCTTCAGCGAGTCCAAGGAGCTGATCGCGGGCTTCTCCCTCATCGAGGTGGCGTCGAAGGAGGAGGCGATCGAGTGGGTCAAGCGTTGGCCGCCCATCGACGGTCACGGCGACGTGGAGATCGAGATCCGCCAGGTCTACGAGCTCTCCGACCTCGGCTCGGCCGAGGCCATGGAGCCCCACGCGAGACTCAGGGAGCGGATGTTCCGGAGATAGACATCGCCTTGCATTGAGGAACGGGGCGGGCATGATTGGTAGCCGTGACGGCTACCGATGCGCACCGCGCCATCGAGGCGGTCTGGAGAATCGAATCGGCCCGCCTCATCGCCGGTCTCACCCGCTTGGTGGGCGACGTGGGGCTGGCCGAGGACCTGGCGCAGGACGCGTTGGTGGCCGCGCTGGAGCGCTGGCCGGAGTCCGGCGTCCCCGACCGGCCAGGCGCGTGGCTCATGGCGACGGCCAAGCACCGAGCGATCGACCAGCTGCGGCGACGCTCCATGCACGAGCGGAAGGAAGGGCAGCTCGGCCACGAGCTGGAGGCACAGCACGAAGCCTCCGTGCCCGACCTCGATGCCGCCCTCGACGATCCCGTCGGCGACGATCTCCTGCGTCTCATGTTCATCGCCTGCCATCCGGTGCTCCCGACCGAAGCTCGGGTGGCGCTCACCCTTCGCCTGCTCGGCGGACTCACCACCCCCGAGATCTCCCGCGCGTTCCTGGTGCCCGAGGCGACGCTGGCCCAGCGCATCGTGCGCGCCAAGCGGACCCTCGCCGAGGCCAGGGTCCCCTTCGAGGTGCCGCGCGGGGAGGAGCTGACGGCCCGGCTCTCGTCGGTGCTGGAGGTGGTCTATCTCATCTTCAATGAAGGCTACTCCGCTACGGCCGGTGAGGACTGGATCCGCCCGACGCTCTGCGAAGAGGCCCTCCGCCTGGGACGGATTCTCGCGCAGCTCGCACCGAACGAGCCCGAAGTGCACGGCCTCGTTGCTCTGATGGAGATCCAGGCGTCCCGCCTGCGCGCCCGGGTGGGGCCCTCCGGCGAGCCCGTGCTGCTCCTGGACCAGGACCGCGGGCGCTGGGATCAGCTGCTCATCCGGCGCGGGCTGGCGGCACTCCAGCGAGCCGAGTCCCTGGCGGCCGCACTCGGCTCCTATGGCCTCCAGGCCGCGATCGCCGCCTGCCACGCCCGCGCTCGGAGGGCGGAGGAGACCGACTGGAAGCGGATCGCGGCGCTCTACGCGACGCTCGCGCGGCTCACGCCCTCGCCGGTGGTCGAGTTGAACCGGGCGGTCGCGGTTGCCATGGCCGATGGTCCTGCCGCCGGCCTCGCGATCGCGGACCAGCTTCTCGACGAGCCGTCGCTCAAGAGGTATCACCTGCTGTCGAGCGTGCGGGCCGATTTCCTGGCGAAGCTGGGGCGGGCCGATGAGGCACGGGCGGAGTACGAGCGCGCCGCATCGCTCACCCGCAACACGCGGGAGCGGGAGCTTCTGCTCGAGCGCGCGGCGGCGTGCGCGCCGGCGCATCGCTGAGGAGCACGATGCCCAGGGACGGCAGCCGCGACTTCGACTTCCTCTTCGGCTCATGGAGCGTGCGCAACCGTCGGCTGGTGGAGCGGCTGCAAGGGAGCACCGAATGGGAGGAGTTCCCCAGCACCTGTCGGGCCCGGCCCATCCTCGACGGACTCGGCAACATGGACGAGTTCATCCTGGAGCGCGGCTCCGGACGCGTGCTCGCGATCACGGTGCGTCTCTACGACCCGGTCTCCGGCGAGTGGAGCATCTACTGGGCTGCGAGTCCGGGCCGAGGACGGTTCGACGTGCCGATGGTGGGCCGGTTCGAGGGGCCTCGGGGCGAGTTCTACTCCCAGGAGGTGTTCGCGGACCGCCACATCTTCAACCGGTTCATCTGGACGGTCGAGGGTCCGGACGCCTGCCGCTGGGAGCAGGCCTATTCCGTGGACGGCGGCCGGAGCTGGGAGACGAACTGGACCATGGAGTTCACCCGGCAGGCATGAGCGCTCCGGGGAGTGCCCGTCTCTACCATGACCTCGCGGCCTGGTGGCCGCTGCTCTCGCCGCCCGAGGACTACGTGGAGGAGACAGAGGACCTTCTCGCTCGGCTCGGGCGTCGGGGCGTCAGGGACGGCGCCACCCTGCTCGAGCTCGGATCCGGAGGCGGCAGCTTCGCGTTCCACTTGAAGCACCGCTTCCGCCTGACCCTCACCGACATCTCCCCGGCCATGCTGGCGGTCAACCGTTCGGTCAATCCCGAATGCGAGCACCTCGTGGGCGACATGCGATCGCTGCGTCTCGACCGCCGGTTCGACATCGTGCTGATCCATGACGCCGTCGTCTATGCCACCACGCCAACTGCCGTGTGCGAGACGCTCCACACCGTCGCGATGCACTGCCGGCCCGGCGGCGTGGTCGCCGTATTGCCGGACCACGTCCGCGAGACCTTCCAGCCGAGCGTGGACCACGGTGGACACGACGCTCCCGACGGGCGGGGGCTGCGCTACCTGGCATGGACCTGGGACCCGGATCCGAACGACGAGACGTACCTGACCGACTACGCGTTCCTCCTCCGGCTGGGTGACGGTGCCGTCACGGTCGAGCATGACCGCCACGTCGAGGGGCTCTTCTCACGCGCGCAATGGCTGGAGTGGATGAGCGAAGCCGGTCTCCCGGCTGATGGTGAGACCGATCCCTGGCGCAGGGAGGTGTTCATCGGGGTGCGCCGCTGACGGCGGCGTCCATGGTCGGATGCGCTGATCGTCTCCATCGTCATGACCCAACCCATCGAGCGCGAAATCCGCACCTGCCTCGCCGCCATGGTCCTGATCTCCGGGTGCGGCGCATCCGACCGCCAGGCGCCCGACCCCTCGACCCTGGAGCTGAGCAAGCCCGATGGCATCAGCGGCGACTACCAAGTCGACGTCGCAGGCCGGACGCTCCCGGACAGCCTCCGCGTCCTCGTAACCCGCGACAGCCGGCCGGTGGAAGGCGTCACCGTTATGTGGTTCACCACCGAGGGCTCGGTCAGTCCGACCGAAGTGCGCACTGGGGCCGACGGCCTGGCCGCGACTACCTGGACCACCATGCCGCTCTACGCGGAACAGTTCGCCACGGCCAGCGTGGAAGGCGGGCCTTGGATCGGCTTCAACGCGATCGCTACGCCGGATCCCGAGGCGCCCAACACCATTCTGGTCCGGAGCGAGGGCGAGAACCGGTTCGAACCGGCGGAAATCACGGTCCTCGCGGGCGGGACGGTAAACTGGATGTGGACCGCTGACGGCCCGGGTCACAATATCGTGCCCGACGATGGGGAATCGCCCCCCCACTCCGGCGCGCCGGCGGACTGGCCCAAGTGGCACGTCTTCACCTTCACCAGGCCGGGCGTCTACCACTACCACTGCTCGGTTCACGGTGCCGCGGGCGGCGTCGGGATGGCCGGAACCATCATCGTCACCGAACACGGGGAGCAATGATCACCTACGAAGTCACGTCCGAAGTCGAGGAGAGCCTGGCCGGCCGGTTCGAGCAGTACATGCGGGAGACCCATATCCCGGAGGTGCTGGCGACCGGCTGCTTCCAGGCAGCCGTCTTCGCCCGCTCGTCACCGGGCCGGTACAGGACCAGCTACGTCGCCCGGACCCAGGCCGACCTGGACCGCTATCTGGCGACGCACACCGCGGGCCTGCGGCTGGACTTCGCGGCCCACTTCCCCGAAGGCGTGTCCCTCTCGCGCGAGGTATGGGGCACGGTGCAGCGCTGGGAGGCCTAGCCGAGGATAGATTAGGAGGTGCGCTCGCCGACGCCCACCCTTCCAGGAGCATGTCGTGGTCACCAGGATCAACCTCGCCGAGAAGCTCACCCGGTTCGATGATCGCTGGAATCCCAGGATCATCGCGGACCTCAACGACAGTCACGTCAAGCTGGTCAAGGTGCAGGGCGAGTTCGTCTGGCATCAGCACGCCGAGGAGGACGAGCTGTTCCTGGTGCTGCGGGGCTCGCTCACGATCGAGCTCCGCGACGGATCGGTGACCCTCGGTCCGGGTGAGATGGTCGTGATCCCCAAGGGCGTCGAGCATCGGCCGGTGGCCGCGGAAGAGGTGCACCTGATGCTGATCGAGCCCAAGGGCATTCGGCACACCGGCGACGTCGAAAGCGAGCTCACGGTCCACGAGTACTCGCGCATCTGACCGTGTCCCTGGCATTCGCCCTGCTCCTGACGATGACCGGCCCCGCGTTGCCACTCGAGGTCCTGCCCGATACGCTGGCGATCTGTCGGCTGCCTGCCGATGCCGCGGTGCCGCCCTGGGCCACCGGGCAGGCGGCGTTCCTCACGGTCAGCCGCACGCCGGACGAGCTCTCGATCACGGCGGTGCAGAGCGTCGTTCCCCCCGGCACACGGTGCGAGCGGGACTATCGCGCGCTCCGGGTGCGGGGGACCCTGCCGCCGGACCTGGTCGGCATCCTGCTCTCGATCGCGGAGCCGCTGGCCCGGGCCGGGTTGGCCATCTTCGCGATCTCCACCTACGACACCGACTACATCCTGGTGAAGGCACGCGATCTCCCCGCGGCGCTGGAGGCGCTCCGCGCCGCGGGCCACGACGTGCGCGCCTGAGGACGGCGGAGATGGCGCATTACCTGGTGACGGCTACTCCCCGCGAGGAACTGCTCGCCGAGCTCTCGGAGCGGCTGGAGCGCGACGAGTTCGTCACCCTGCGGCCCTTCGGCCGGGCGCTCACCGCCTCGCTGCGCCGCGCGCGGCGCCTGCCCAACGGCAAGGCAATGTGGGAGGAGGAGGACTACTGCCGACCGCCGCTGGCGCAGGAGCGGGAAGCGGTGCTCGATCGCTTTTTCGACCAGATTTCAGTCGAGCCCGTGGTGGAGGGCACCGGTTGGGCGCTGATCGATGCGTTCCCGGCGATGTTCCCCGAGCTGGCCGATAAGACCTAGGACGGTCGCTCGTCGGGATGGCGCCGGAGCCAGGCTCGAACGTAGGGGCAGGTGGCCATGACGCGGGCCCCGCGCTCGCGGGCATACCGCAGGGCGGCGCGCACCAGCGCGTCGCCCACTCCCTTGCCCCGTCCCGACGGCGGGACCTCGGTATGCTGCAGGTCGAGCACATCTTCCGCGAACTCACCGTAGATCAGCTCGGCCTGGCCGTCGGGCAGGTCCACGACGAAGCGGGAGCCCTCGGAATCGTGGCGGACGGCGACAGGGTCTACACGACCGTCGGTTGCATCCATGAGCTCAACCTAAGGGCAGACGGGTGATCGCGCGGGCCCTGGCGGTGTGGGGTCTGCTTCTCGTGCTCGCCATCCTCAACGGTGGTGTGCGCGACACCTGGCTCAGCCCTGCGCTGGGCGATATCCCCGGCCGGGCGATCAGCTCCGTTCTGCTCGCGCTGCTGATCCTCCTCGCCACCTGGCTGACGATCCGCTGGATCGGCCCGACGACTCCGGGTCAGGCGATCACGGTCGGCGCCCTCTGGGTCGGGCTCACGCTGGCGTTCGAGTTCGGGGCTGGGCACTACGGGTTCGGGAAATCGTGGGCCGAGCTGCTGGCCGACTACGATCTGCTCCGGGGCCGGATCTGGATCCTGGTGCTGCTCGCCACGTTCGTGGCGCCCTTGCTGACCTTCACCAGACGAGGACACTGATGCCGACGTACGAATACAGGCTCCTCATCGGCCGCGACGTCGGAGGTGGGACGGGAGGCGTGGTCTGGTATCTCGACGGGATCGGGCAGCCGCAGGGCTCCGAGCTCCCGGCCATTCTGAACCGGCTGGGCGCCGATGGCTGGCGGGTCGTCGGTCTGGGAGACCTCGGCTATGACGTGCGGACCGAGATCATTCTCATGCGCGAGGGCCGATGAGCTGGTGGCGGAACCTCTTCGGCGGCGGTGCGCGGCCGGAAGAGACGATGCGCCTCACCCGGCGGGTGATGGATCTCTTCGCCGAGGGCAAGTCGGACGAGGACGCGGAGCGGGCGCTCTTCCGTGAAGGGGTGCCGGTCGAGCGCGCCCGCTCCATCGTGGCCGAAGTGCGGCGGGTCCAGCAGCGGCTGCGCGGTGGCTGACGGCGGAGTGGAGGTGGACATCGCCGACGCGGAGTTGCTCGAGCGGCTCCGGCGGCTGGAGCGCGCGTCGCGCCCGCTCGAGCCCGGCACCGGGCGGCGGCGGCGCCTCCGCCAGGCGGTGATCGCGTCATCGGAGCGCTTTCTGCGGCGGGTGGACACGCTCAAGGGGTTCGAGGACGCGGCGGGACAGGGCGCCGGTCTCCTGGAGCACCCGGTCGGCGAGCGGGGCATGACCATGGATGCGGTGATCGAGCTGCTGGAGCGCGAGGTGGTGCGCCCTGGCGCCGCCACCGCCACCGGCAGACACCTCGCCTACATCCCCGGTGGCGGAATCTATCACTCGGCCCTGGGCGATTACCTCGCCGCGGTCACCAACAAGTACTCCGGCGTCTTCTTCACCGGCCCGGGCCCGGTGCGCATGGAGAACCTGATGGTCCGCTGGGTGGCCGACCTGGTCGGGTACCCGCGCGGTGCCGCGGGCAGCATCGCCTCGGGCGGCAGCCTCGCCACTCTTACGGCGATCGTGAGCGCCCGCGAGGCCCACGGTCTCCGTGCCGCCGACTTCGCCTCCGCCGTCGTGTACCTGACCAGCCAGGCGCACTACTGCGTCGAGAAAGCGCTCCACATCGCCGGGATGGGAGAGGCGCAGGTGCGCCAGGTCCCAATGGACGAGGGCTATCGCATGCGGCCGGACGCGCTGGCCGCTGCCGTCGCCGAGGACCGCGCCTCGGGGCTGCGGCCCTGGCTGGTGGTCGCGGCCGCGGGTACGACCGACACCGGAGCGGTGGACCCGCTCCAGGCGATCGCGGACGTGGCGGAGCGGGAGCGCTGCTGGCTGCACGTGGACGCGGCGTACGGCGGCTTCTTCCTGCTCACCGAGCACGGGCGTGGTCTGCTGATGGGGATCGAGCGGTCCGACTCGGTGGTGCTCGACCCGCACAAGGGCCTGTTCCTTCCCTATGGCTCGGGTGTGGTGGTGGTCAGGGACGCGGCGCCGCTCATCGCCGGGCACAACTACACCGGGAGTTACATGCAGGATGCTCGTCCGGACGCCAGCGAGCTCTCCCCGGCGGACGTGTCGCCCGAGCTGTCACGGCACTTCCGGGCGCTGCGCATGTGGCTGCCGCTCGCGCTGCTCGGCACCGCGCCGTTCCGCGCGGCGCTGGAGGAGAAGCTGCTGCTCGCGCGCTACTTTCATCGGCAGGTCGCCCGCGAGGGCTTCGAGGTCGGCCCGGCCCCCGACCTGTCCATCGTTACCTACCGGTGGGCCCCGCCTGGGGTGAGCCTGGAGGAGGCGAACCGCCTGAACCAGGCGATCATGGACGGTGCGCGGCACGACGGGCGAGTGTTCCTGTCCTCTACCATGCTCGACGGACGCTATACCCTTCGGATGGCCGCGCTGGCGTTCCGCACCCATCGCCGGACCATCGATCTCGCCGTGCGGGTGCTCCGGGAGCAGGCGGCCGCACTGGCGCAGCTCAGGTGATGCGGGCGCTCCTGCTGCTCCTCGCGATCTGGGCGGCGCAGGACCAGCCGCCCCGCTGGCAGCTGGCCGGCGCCTTCGTCCGGCGCGACTCGGCGACGGTCCGGCGGTTGCTCACGCCCGACGTGATGATCTGGCCCCCTTCGCCCGATACCGCCCGGCGCGGGGAGGCAGCGGTCAGCTACCTGCAGGGGCTGGCGCTCTCCAGCCGGGTCTCCCGGTCGGATCTCCGCCCCCGCGAGGTGACGATGGACGGGCCGTACCTGGTCGAGCAGGGAGTATGGGTCCTCACCAGCGGACGCACCAAAGTCAGCGCGAGATACGATCTCCGCTGGCGGCAGATCGACGGCCGGTGGCGGGTGAGCTTCTTCAGGTGGGACCTGTTCCAGTGACCCCCGGCTGGCTCGGCAGGATCGAGACCCTCGGCACCACGGTGGTGGTGCTGATGATCGGCGCGATGATGATCTGGTTCGAGGCGGTGGAGCGCGAGCGCCGGCTCGCGGTCACGATCGGGTCCGCGGTGCTGGTCTACGTCGCCGTGCTCGTGTTCTGCAGCCGCCACTCTGAGGCCGGTGGGATCCCATGGTGGCCCTTCGCGGCGGCGGGCGTCGCGACCGGCGGCGTTGCCGAGCTGATCAACGCGCGGTTTCTCGTCACCATCGAGCTGCCCGCGGCCGTGGTGACCGGACTCGTGATTGGGACAGCGCATTGGGTGGCGCTGCGGGTCTGGATCGAGCTGGCCGAACGCCGGACCCATTAGCGCAAATGATGAAGGAGAATGCCATGCAGACTGGTGGAGCGCGGCCTGCCCTGGACGTCATTCTCCGGCGCTTCGATTCGCCGGATGAGGTGCGCGAGATGGTGAAGGGCCGGTTCGAGGTGGTGCGCATCGGCGGCCTCACCATCGGCCGGGCCACCTATCAGCCGGGTTGGAAATGGTCCGAGCACGTCGGCCCTGGCGTTGGGGCCGACCGCTGCTCGGTGGAGCACGTCGGCTTGGTGCTGGCGGGTGTCGCCACGGTGGCGTTCGCCGATCGCGTGCTCGAGATGAAGCCGGGTGACCTGTTCTACGTCCCACCCGAGCCGCACGACAGCTGGGTCGTGGGCGATCAGCCGTACGTGTCGCTCCACTTCCTCGGCGCCGATCACTATGCGAAATAGGCGACCTGCCAAACTACCTGTTCAGGAGTGAACCATGAGCTCTCTCTCGCTGCCCCGTCCGGGCACCGACGAATCCCCGCCCTCGTTTCACGGCTACGTCGACAAGGTGCCGGGCACGCAGATCGGTGAATACCTGGCGACTCAGCTCCAGGAGGTCGAGCGGCTACTCGCACCCCTCGACGACGCGGCGGCCCGCTTCCGCTATGCGCCGGCGAAGTGGAGCGTCAAGGAGGTGCTGGGCCATCTCTCCGACGCGGAGCGGATCTTCTCCTATCGGCTGCTGCGCATCGGGCGGGCCGACACCACGCCGCTCCCGGGGTTCGACGAGGACGCCTATGTACCGCCGGCCGAGTTCGATGGGCGGCCCATCTCCGACCTCGTGCGCGAGTTCAACGCTGTTCGGGGGAGCACCATCGCGCTGGTGGAAGGCCTGCCGTCGGAGGCCTGGCAGCGCCGGGGCCAGGCCAGCGGCAAGCCGATCAGCACCCGCGCCCTCGCCTACATCATGGTGGGCCATGTGACTCACCACCTCGGCGTGCTGCGGGAACGGTACCGCCTGTCCTCCTCACCCGATGCGCTGGCGGCCGTCTGACCACGAGGCTCGCATGATCCTTCGCATCTGCGACAGCGGCAACGAGCAGGTCGAACCGGCTTCTCCGGCGCGGTTGGACCAGGTCTTCGCCCCTGACGCCCCCATCGCCGACGGGACCGAGATCACAGTGGCCGAGGGCGACCGCTGGCTCACCGCCATGGCGGTCGGTGCGGCGGGCACTCCGACCGAGCTGCTGTTGTCCGGCGCCGAGGGCGAGACCGCGACCATCTCCGGTGTCGCCGGGAGGTCGGAGGCGCTCCGACTCTTCCGCGAGTTCATGGCCTCCACCGGCTCGGTCCGGTGAGCCTCCCGACCGCTGCGGTCTGATGAAGCGGCCGCCACCGCTCCGTCGTCGCCGATGCCCTCGGCGCGCTCGTTCACCTTCGTATCACTCACCTTGCTCCCACGCTCGCGGATCCGCATCTTCGCCAGGAGGGTCTCGGAGAGGACGACTGATGGCCGGAGCAGGCGGATGAGCGACGGGCGGCTGGAGCGGTGGACCTATGTCTCGACCGGTCTCCCGATCGGACTCGCACTGGGCGCTGCGATCTGGGTGCTCTCCGCCTCCATCACGGGCCGCCCCGAGCCCTGGGACGCCAACGGCCCCTACTACCCGGGCGCGTTGCTGCTCGCCGGCTTCCTCGGGGGGATTCTGGTGCCGGGGCACTGGGGTGAAGTCGCAATCGGCGTCTATGCCGGCCAGGCACTCGTCCTGCTCGGCAGGGTGCTGAGTGACACCGGCAGCGGCGGGCTCTGGCCCCTCGGCCTCGTGGTGCTCGCGCTCTACTCGCTGATCGCCCTCGCGGGCGCCCTCCTCGGCTCGGCGCTGAGGCGGTTCGCCAATCGCCAGCGCTGACCGTCCCGCTCGCCCGACCCGGGACCAGCTCCTGGCCGCGGCGGGGCGAACCGTGCCCGATGTGGTCGCACCCGGACTCGCGGTGCTCTTCTGCGGTATCAATCCCGGTCTCTATTCCGCCGCTACGCGCCACCATTTCGCCCGGCCCGGCAACCGCTTCTGGCCCGCCCTCCACGCCGCCGGATTCAGCGATCGCGTGCTCCGGCCATGGGAGGAGGACCGCCTTCTCCCTCGTGGCTACGGGATCACCAACCTGGTGGCGCGGGCGACCGCCGGTGCCGTTGAGCTCGCGCCCGAGGAGCTGGTGGCGGGCCGCCGGCGCCTGGAGAGGCTGGTCCGCCGGAACGAGCCCCGCTGGGTGGCGGTCCTGGGATTGGGAGCCTACCGCACTGCCTTCGGCCGCCCGCTCGCCACGGTAGGAGCCCAGGACGAGCCGCTCGCCGGTGCCAGGCTCTGGGTGCTGCCCAACCCGAGCGGTCTGAACGCCCACTACCAGCTCCCCGACCTGGTCCGCGAGTTCGCGGCTCTGTACGCAGCGGTCCATCGCCCGGAGCGCGCGCGGGGCGCCCGGCGACGTTAGAGTTCAGTCGAACCGACAACCTGTGGAGATCGCATCCATGCTCCGCCATCACGAGCCCGAGACCCCGCCCACCGCGGTCGCCGATCCCGTCGGCGAGCGGCTGCTGCGGGCGCGCACGATCATCATCAGCGGCGAGATCACCCAGAAGCTCGCCTCCACCGTCTCGGGTCAGCTCCTCGCCCTCGCGGCCGAGTCCGAGGGCGACATCACCATCTTTATCAACTCGCAGGGCGGTCACGTCGAGGCGGGCGACACCGTCCACGACCTGATCCGCTTCATCCGCCCTCGGGTGCGCATGGTCGGCACCGGCTGGGTGGCGAGCGCCGGCGCCCTGATCTACGTGGCGGCGCCGAGAGACCAGCGCTTCTGTCTTCCGAACACGCGCTTCCTCCTGCACCAACCCGCGGGCGGCGCCGGCGGTACGGCGAGCGACATCGACATCGAGGCCCGGGAGATCCTGCGGATGCGCGACCGGCTCAACCGGATCTTCGCGCGGGAGACGGGCCAGCCGCTGGAGCGGATCGAGGAGGATACGCACCGCAACTTCTGGCTGGGCGCCGACGCCGCCCTGCGCTACGGGCTGGTGGGACGCATCATCGAGCGCGCCAGCGATCTCGACGGCTAGGATCGCGGCATGGGCATGCGCGAGGAATTCGAGGCCGCCGGCAAGTGGCTCTTCAGCCGGCGCGGTTATCTGCCGCTGCTGCTCTTTCCCATGCTGCTCGTGGCCGCCGGGAGCTCGGACAGTACGAGTCTCGGCCCGGGCTGGGAGGTGCTCTGCGTCGGGGTCGCGCTCGGCGGGCTGGCGCTGCGTGGCGCGACGGTGGGGTTCGTGCCCAAGGATACCTCGCAGCGAAACAGCGGGCGCCCGCAGGCGGAGGCCCTCAACACCACCGGCCTGTACTCCGTGGTGCGGCATCCCCTCTATCTCGGCAACTACCTCATGTGGCTGGGCGTGGCCCTGTTCTGCCGCGCGTGGTGGGCGCCGGTGATTGGCAGCCTGGTGTTCTGGCTGTATTACGAGCGGATCATGTTCGCCGAGGAGGAGTTCCTCCGGCGCCGCTTCGGGGTGGAGTACGCCGACTGGGCCTCCGGCACGCCGGCATTCCTCCCTCGGCTGCGCGGCTGGCGCCCGCCAGCGACACGCTTCTCCCTGTTGACGGTTCTCCGCCGCGAGCACTCCAGCCTGCTCGCACTCATCGCATCGCTCACCGCGCTCAAGGTGGTGAACGAGCGCGCCATCACTGGACGGCTGACTCTCGATCCGGTCTGGGGCACCGCGCTGGCCGTCACGCTGGTGCTCTGCCTCGGAGTTCGAACCCTGAAGCACCGCACCAGGTTGCTCCACGTGGAAGGACGCTGAGCGACGCCGTGTCCGGGGGCTCGTTTCGGCCGGCGACGGAATCCGACGTGGGCACCCTCCTCGAGCTGATGCGCGCGCTCTACGACGAGGACGGCTCCACAGCGCTGCGCGAAGATTCCGCTGAGACCGCGTTGCGCGGATTGCTGGCGGCACCGGATCGCGGCCTGGTCTGGGTGATCGAGCAGGGTGGGGAAGCGGCGGGCTATCTGGTGCTCACCTGGGGCTACAGTCTCGAGTTTCACGGCCGCGACGCCTTCATCGACGAGCTGTACGTCGCTCCGCGCTACCGAGGGGCAGGGCTCGGACTGCAGGCCGTGGCGTGGGCCGAAGACGCCTGCAGGGCCCACGGAGCCGGAGCCGTGCATCTCGAGGTGGAGCTCGACAACGAGCGGGCCCACGCGCTCTACCGCCGGAGCGGCTTCGCCGAGCGCGGACTGCGCCTCATGACCAAGCGACTGGGCATCGGGCCGGGCCCACGGTGAGCGTCAGCGAGGGATTCCGCGCCTTCGTTCTGGAACAGCTCGCGCGCACGACCCCCGCGCTGCGCGCGCGGAGCATGTTCGGCGGGGTTGGGCTCTACTCGGGCGATCTCTTCTTCGCGCTGATGGACGACGACGTGCTCTACTTCAAGGTGGACGACACGACCAGGGCGCGCTTCGAGGAGCGGGGGATGGGACCATTCCGCCCAGGCGGTGACGGGGGCGAGGTGATGCAGTACTACGAAGTGCCGGCGGAAGTGATGGAAGACGCCGAGGCGTTGGCACCGTGGGCCGCCGCGGCGGTCGAGGTCGCCCGGCGTGCGCGCTCGCGCAGGAGGCCGCGGCGGGGCAAGTAGCCGGGGCACTTCAATCATTCTCTCGATCGCTAACCGTAAGTCCAGTATTTTCGGCCTATTCCGTGCATTACTTAAGGTGACTCCACTCTTTCTCCTCCTCCTCTTCGCCGTCGGGGTACTGTCGGGAAGCACCGCGGCCGTCATCGGCTTCGGGATCGGAAGTCTGCTCACGCCGCTGCTCACGCTGCGATTCAGCCCCGAGCTGGCCGTCGCGCTCGTCGCGCTGCCGCACCTTCTGGCCACCGCCATGCGTCTGGTCAGACACGCGGCCTGGGTGGATCGGATGACCTTTCTGCGCTTCGGTCTCCTGAGCGCGACCGGCGGACTCGGCGGCGCTCTGCTGCAGTCCGCGCTCAGCGGCCCCGCACTGCTCGCCGCCCTCGGCGCGCTGTTGATCGCAACCGCGGTGGCGAGTCTCACCGGAAACTTCGGCGAGCACCGACCGAGGCCTCCGGTCGCCCTCACTCTGGGACTGTTCTCCGGCGTCTTCGGCGGACTGGTGGGTAACCAGGGCGGCCTGCGCGCGGCGGGTCTCCTGGCGTTCGACCTGAAGCCGCGCGCGTTCCTGGCGACGAGCACCGCAGTGGCGCTGCTGGTGGACCTCGCCCGGACACCGGTCTACGTCGCTCGTGCGGGGTCACAGCTCTGGCCCCTCGCGACCCCGATCGCCGTCGCGGCGGCCGGCTGTCTGGTGGGGACCATCTGGGGCGAGCGGCTGTTCCTTCGGCTGAGCCCGGCGACCTACCGGCGGCTGGTCGGCACGGGCGTCGGCGCCATCGGCGTATGGCTTCTCGCTCGCGCGCTCTGAGGCGGGGGTCGCGCGGCACCCCGGAACGGATTAGCCTTCGGCTACCCCATCAGGACACATGATGTCGAGCAGCGAAGATCTGGCCCTGGAGCACTCCGCTTCCGGCAACATGGAGTCTGTGCTGGTCGTAGATGACGAGCCGGGCGTCCGGCGCTTCGCCTGCCGGGTTCTGCGCGAGGCGGGTTACGGGGTGAAGGAAGCGGCGGATGGCCTGGATGCCCTGTTCCTGATCCGAAGTGGGGTGGTCGACCTCGGCGCCGTCGTCTCCGATATCGTGATGCCGCGGATGAACGGGGTCGAGCTGCTCCAGTCGCTCGCGCTGGAGCGTCCTCGCCTCCCCGTGATCCTCATGTCCGGGTACGACATGAACCAGCTGACCCGGCTCGGGATCGTGAGTCCCTGCGGCGTGCTGGCGAAGCCCTTCCCTCCCGAGCTGCTGCTGGCCGAAGTGAGGCGCTGCATCGCGCTGGAAACCTCCGGTCCCGGCACCTAGCTTCCGCTGCAGTGGAGCCGCCCAGATGCCTCGAAACGCCGTCCTTGTCCTGAGCCTCGTCATCGCGTCGTCATCCGGAGCCGCCCGGGTGAGCGCGCAAGAGCATGAGCACCACGCCCAGCTCGGCCGGCTCGGCCGGGTGAGCTTCCCGGTCTCCTGTACCGCCGAAGCCCGCCGTCGCTTCGAGCAGGCGATGGCCGTGCTCCACTCCTTCTGGTGGGAAGAGGGGGACCGCGCGTTCGGCGCGGTGCTCGCAGCCGATTCCTCCTGCGCCATGGCCTACTGGGGACGTGCCCTCAACGCCTGGGGCAATCCGTTCGCGGGAGGCCCGGTCGGTCCATCCCTCGCGCTCGGCGTCGAGGCCGCGGGGAAGGCCTCGGCGAAGCCGCTGCCGACCGCGCGCGAGCAAGGTTTCGTCAACGCGGTGGCAGCGTTGTACCGCGACGCGTCGGCGACCTCGAACGCCGAGCGTCTGCGGGCCTACGCCGACACCCTCGCCCGACTGCACCGGAATTTTCCCGATGACGTCGAGGTTACCATCTACCACGCGCTCGCGCTCGTCGCGACCGCTCCTCGCACCGATACCACCTTCGCCCAGCAGAAGCGCGCGGTCGCCCTGCTGAATCCGCTCTACGATCGCTACCCCGACCACCCCGGGCTGGCACACTACATCATCCACTCCACCGATTCGCCGAAACTCGCCTCCCTCGGGCTGAAGGCGGCTCGCCGGTACACCAGGATCGCTCCCGCCGCTCCCCATGCGCAGCACATGCCGTCGCACATCTTCGTGCGGCTGGGGCTCTGGGACGAAACGGTGTCCGCGAACCTCCAGGCGTTTCAGGTGGGCATGGACCACATGCGCGCCACCGCCGCCCCGGGCCCGAGCCCGGAGGAACTGCACGTGCTGGACTATGCCGTGTACGGCCACCTGCAGCGGGGCCGCGATTCGGCGGCGAGGGCGGCCGTGGCCAGGGGCGAATCGCTCGGCGTGGTGGTCTCTAGGAATGCGTTGGTGGCGGAGTACAACCGGACGGCGATGGGGGCCCGCGTCCCGCTCGAGCTCGGCGACTGGGCGCGCGCCGCGTCGTTTCCGGCCCCGCAGGCGCGTGATAGCGGCGTGTCGGTGGTGCTCCGCCGCTTTACCCGTGCGGTCGGCGCGGCGCGAAGCGGTGACATCGCCGCCGCCCGCACCGAGGTCGCAGCGCTCGACGACATCGCGCGCTCGCTGGCTCGCCGACAGGAGCCCTACTGGGCACGGATCGCGGAGATCAAGCGCGACGCGGCCGAGGCGTGGCGGCTCTTCGCGTCGGGCGACAGTGTGAGCGGGCTGGCCCTCGCGGCCGCCGCGGCGGACAGCGAGGACGTGACCGACAAGCATCCGGTCACTCCGGCCGAGCTGCTTCCCGCGCGCGAGTTGCAGGCCGATATGCTCCTGGCCGCCGGGCGTTACCCGGAGGCGCTCGCCGCCTACCGTGCGACGCTCGAGAGGGAGCCCGGGCGTGCCCGCAGCTACTATGGCGCCGGTCGAGCCGCGCAGCTCGCCGGCGACCAGGAGACGGCGACGAAGGCCTACGGCGATTATCTGAAGGCAATGGAGGGTGGAGACGGCAGGCGTCCCGAGCTCGCTACCGCCCGGGCGTTCCTCCAGGGCAAGCGGGCCGCGAGGTTGTGAGCCTGCGCACCTACACCGCGGCCGACGGCCGGACTTGGACCTTCCGCTGTCGCCCCGAGGTGCGGCAGGAGGAGGCGGCCACCCACGTGACGCTTCTGGTGGAAAGCCTCGGCGAGGTCCGGGTGGTCTCGTGCCTGCGCGCTGAATGGGAAAGCGCGGAGACGGACTTCCGCGCGCTGCTGGCGCGGGCGGTCCCCGTGGGCGGCTCCCGCGGGATCTCGGGCGGCGAGCGGGCCGGAGAGGCCTAGGAGAGGCCCTCCGCCCGCTGGGGCGTGAGCTCGTCCGGCGTGGCGGGCCGAAAGGTCAGGTCGAAGGCCAGAAACAACGTCTTGGAGAAAGGAAAGAACAGGAAGGGCACCACGATCATGAGCACCATACCGCCGTAGAGCAGCAGGTCCCAGGGTGGGTCGGGCCAGGTGAGCAGGAGGACGCCGACGAAGATGGCGGCGAACACCAGCTCCGCGGCGATGATGGCGAACATGTACGAACCGACCTGATAGCCCTGCTCTCCCCGCTCCAGAGGGAGGCCACAGCGCGGACAACTGCTCCGCATGCGCAGCCACCCGTCGAAGATGGGACCGCCGCCGCAGTTGGGACACCGCAGCCTGATCGCGCGCCAGACCAGGATCCCCACCCGCCGCAGAAAGCGCCACATGACCCGAAAGATAGCGACGGCATTCCGCCTTCCGAGCTCCGCACGTATGCTCAACCGGATGCCTATGGAGGCGGTTCGATGACGGCTGCGGCGATCACGCTTCTCGCGGAGGCGATCCGGCCACGCGCTGGACGGCGCGCCTGGCACGGCGGCCCCACGCCGCTCGGCGCGCTCCGCGGCGTGGCGGCGGAGCAGGCGGCCTGGCGCCCGGGGCCGAGACGAAAGAGCATCTGGGGGCTCACCCTTCACATCGCATATTGGGACTACGCCGTGCGCCGTCTGCTCGACGGCAGCGCCCGCGGCGCGTTTCCCCGGGCGCCGTCCAACTGGCCCGCGCCCCCGGCTCGTCCCGACGCGCGAGCGTGGGGGGCCGACATCGCGCTGCTGCGGGCCGAACACGAGCGCCTGGTCGAGGCGGTCCGGGGAGTGGACCCCGCGCGGCTCGGACTCCGCCCGCCGGGCTCGAAGCGATGGACCTACGGGGAGCTTCTGGTCGGCATTGCGATGCATGATGCCTACCACACGGGACAGATCCAGCTCCTCAAGCGACTGTGGGTGGAGCGGTGACACAGCCGACCCTGTGCCAGCGCTGTCGGGAGCGGGAGGCGGAGGTGTTTCTCACCCACCGCCGGGACGCGACCCTCCACTCGGTGGCGCTGTGCGCGATCTGCGCGCGTCGAGACCAGGGGCTGGTGCTTGGCGCCCTGATCCAGGCGCAGACGCCCGGAGCCCCTCCGCTGAGCCAGGCACAGGAGAACGCGGTCAGGCGGGCGATCGATCGAGTGGGGGAGGAGGCTGAGGAGTGAGCACGATCGACCGGCTCGGGACCGCGGTCTGTGCCGCTCTGATCTGGGGCTGCACCCGAGCGCCCGAGACGGCCGAGAGCGAGGGAGCCCGCCGGGCGGCGGCCGCGGCCGACACCGGCTTCGCGGCCGTGCAGGCCCGCGGCCGCGTGGCGATGGAAGTAGACCAATACACCTCCACCCACGTGTTCGAGCCACTGCCCGACGGCGGTCGGATCGAACTCCAGCGCGACGTCGTCGATAGCGCGGGCCGGGCACGGATACTGGCTCACATGGGACGGATCGCGGCGGCCTTCTCGGCGGGTGACTTCAGGCTGCCCGGCTTCGTGCATGCGCGCGAGGTGCCCGGCACCAGGGTCATGGCGGCTGAACGGGGGAGGATCGGTTATACGGTGGAGAGTCTGCCTCGCGGCGCGGCGCTTCGGCTACGTACCACCGACAGCGCGGCGGTCGAGGCGATTCACGAGTTCCTGGCCTTCCAGCGGATGGATCATCGCGCGGGCGCCCACCACGGCCAGTAGCGCCGCGCCGGCTCAGAGCGCCGCGACGAGGCAGCCCAGGGTGATCAACAGCGCCCCCGCGACCGCCCACCACGCACGGGCGCGATAGCTCTGGCCGCCGGGCCCGGGTTGACCAGGGGCCAGGTGGCGAAAGCCGTGGGCGAGGTCGGCACGACCGGCCTCCCAGAAGCAGTAGAAGGCGTACAGAACGAGGGTGACGGCGGCGGCCCAGGAGGCTTGCAGGAGTGGTGTCATCTGTCCATTCGTTCGAGGACGGGTTGACCCGGGGGCACGCATCCAGGGCGGAAGGAGTGCAATCCGCCACACTGGGGCGCCCTTGGGGGCCGAATTCGGACGAGTCTGACGATTCCTGCATGAGACGGGCCAGACCGAGACGAGGGAGAACGGCCTTACGGTGAGCGGTGTCCATACCGCCATGTGGCGCCGGCTGGACCAGCCGGGTCACGAGGCCGCGCGCCTGGTGCACCACGCCCCATTCTGGCAGTTGGGTGGGACTGCCGTCTTTCTGCTCGACCGGCCTTGCCGGCTCGAGTACCAGCTGGTGTGTGACGCTGCCTGGCGCACGCTGCATGGGCGGGTCACCGGGTGGTACGGCGCCGAGCCGGTGAAAGTGGAGTTGTACACCGACAACGCCCGGCGCTGGACCCTCAACGGCCACCCTGCCCCCGCGGTGGCGGGGTGCGTGGATCTCGATCTCTCCTTCAGCCCCGCCACCAACACCATCCCGATCCGCCGCCTCGCTCTCAACCCGGGCGAGCGCGCGGAGGTCCGCTCGGCATGGGTCAAGTTCCCTGACCTGGCGCTCGAGCCGCTGGTGCAGACCTACGCCCGCACGGGCGAGCTTACCTATCACTACGAGTCGTCGGGGGGGGAGTTCGTCACCGAGATCGAGGTGGACGCCGCCGGGTTCGTCGTCCGCTACCTGCCGCTGTGGGAGCGCGAGACGGGGGGCTAGCGGCGGCGCCCGAGGCCAGACCATACTCTGCGATGCTCAACACCGACGCCGACCCCAGAGTCTACTTTGCCTCCGAGCGCACCTTCCTCGCCTGGCTCCGCACCGGTATCACCGTCATGGCCTTCGGTTTCGTGGTGGCGCGGTTCGGCCTGTTTCTCCGGCTGATGCGCGCCCAGGCCGGCGAGGTAGCGTCGGGCAGCGGGGTGTCGCCCTACCTCGGCGCCATGCTGGTGGTGCTCGGCGCGATCGCGACGGCGGCGGGGACCCGCCGATATCACAAGTTCTGCCGTAGGCTGGGGCGCGACGAGATGCCCTCGCCCCACGCGGAACTCCTGCCGATGCTGTTGGGCTGGGCGCTGGTGGTCCTGGGTGCGATGCTGGTCGCCGTGCTGCTGGTGTGAGCCGGGTTCGCATCTTCTCCAAGCGATTCGCCGTGCCCGCCCAGGCGATCGATGTGCAGGGCCACGTCAACAACCTGGCGTACGTCGGCTGGATGCAGGACGTGGCGATCGAGCACTCGGCCGCGGTGGGTTGGCCGATGCGCCGCTACCTGGAGCTGGGCGCGGGCTGGGTGGTGCGGTCGCATTTCATCGAGTATCTGCGTCCCGCCTTTGCGGACGAGCGGCTGGGTGCGCACACCTGGGTGCCCCGCTTCGACCAGCGTTCCACCCCACGCCGCTATCTCTTCGTCCGCGAGGACGATCGTACGGTGCTCGCCCGCGCCGAGACCGTATGGGTGTTCGTTGACCTGACCAGCGGGCGGCGCCGGCCGATCCCGCCCGAGCTGCTGGAGGCCTTCGACCCGGTGCCGGAAGAGGACGAGGTCCGCCGCACCCTGGGCCTCGACGGGTGAGTCGGTCCCTGTGGCTGCTCCTGTCGCCCGTTCTGGGGACGTGCGGTGGGCGGACACCGACGCTCGACACCAGCTGCCCAGGCGTCGGTCCGGCGCCGGAGGTGCTCTTCGCCGAGATGGCGCAGCGGGGCATTCCCGGACCGCCCGACACGCTGCGCATTCGCATCGGAAATGAGGAGATCGTGGTCGGCTGGAAGAACCTGCTCTCTGGCCGCCAGCTGACTCTCAGCTGTGCCTACCGGGCACAGGCGGGCGAGTGGCGTCTGCTGCGGGCGCGGGTGGACGAGGGAACCCACACGCTCCAGGTCACCGGCCGCGCGGAGCCGCCCGCGCTGGTCTATCGTGATGCAGTCGGACGGCTGCTCGAGGTGGTCGCAGTGGAACCTTTACCCAATGGCGGACGGACACCCTGACCATGAACGAACGATTCGAGCTGGAGCTCGAGGGGCGGCGCTACACCGTCCAGCGGGGCGAGAGCGCGGAGGTGGCGGCGGAGGGTGGAGGTGCGCCGGTCGGTCGTTCCGCCTGGTACATCACGCTCGGTCCCAAGGCGATCACCCGGCTCCCCGTCGTTCCGGGCGAGAGCGAGGAGGCCCTGCGGGACCGGATCCGACGCTGGCTGGCCGAGCATCCCGAGATGCCGGGCAGCGAGAACATCGTGCTGGGAGGAGGCTGACGCGAACGACCGTCAGTCGAGCAGCGTGGGGATGTCCGTGGGTGCGGGAGCCATCACCGGCCTGGTGAACCAGGTGTCCCACGTGAGCGGGCAGCCGATGCCGAACGGCGGGTTGGGATGGCCGCTTCGCCGCATCAGATCGTGCAGCATCTCGTGGCGCACCACCATCTCGTGCTCTTTCCATTCATCCGCGATGAAGATCTTGTGGTCCGGGTCCCAGTGGCCGACGCACTGGCCGCTGGCGCACTCGAAGCTTTCTCCCGGCACGATCATCCACTCGACGCGGTCGAAGTTCCCGCTCAGCCCTGAGCAGGCTTCGGTCGCCGCCCACCACTCCCGATAGATTGCCGGCGGCTCCCAGGACTGACTGCCCGCGGGGTCGAACCCGCAGGCGGCGAGGAGAGTGGCGAGGGCCACGGCAGGAGAGCGAAGGCGACGAAGCACGACGGCGGGAAGGGCAATGGGCGTGCCCGCCGCATCGACCTCCGCAAGCCATTGCTCCGCAAGGCGGATGCGGGTGCGGCCAAGCCCGGTCGGGAGACTCCCCTGTCGAGATGCAAGAGGTTTCCGCATCGCCCGGCAACACGTACCCGGACCTCGCGTGCCTCTGGTTCGCCCAGGGCAGTCAGGCGAACTTTGGTAGGCACTGGGAGGTGCAAGATATGGCAGCGTTGCTCGAGTCTTCAGCTTCAGAGCCTTTGACCAGCATCCGTTTGGCCCAACCGGTCGACGCCGCCGCCCTGGCGTCCTTCGCCGCGCGGACCTTTCGCGAGACGTTCGAGGCCGACAACACCGCCGAGGACATGGCGCTGTACCTCGCGGCCAACTACGGCCCCGAGCGGCAGGACGCGGAGATCCGCGATCCCGGCATCGTCACGCTGCTGGCGGAGGACGGGCGGCGGCTCGCGGGCTATGCGCAGCTCTATGAGGGCCCACCGCCGGACTGCGTGCCTGGCGCGGCACCGATCGAGATCCGGCGGTTCTACGTGGACCGCAACTGGCAGGGACGCGGGGTTGCGCAGACGCTCATGATGGCGAGCATCGAGGCCGCGATGGAGCGGGGTGCGCGTACCGTCTGGCTGGCCGTGTGGGAGCGAAACCTTCGCGCCCAGGCCTTCTACCGGAAATGCGGCTTCGAAGACTGTGGGGCGAAGGAGTTCCTGCTGGGCCGTGACCGACAGATGGATCGGGTGATGGCTCGCGTGCTGTAGCGCTTGCGGTCTGGCGCGAAAGCCATTTCGGCGGGATAGTTCGAGTCCGGCGGCATACGCGGAGCCTGGATGCCTGACGAACACACGGTGGAGCGGCGGGAACGCGGACCCGGGCTCGGTCCGGCCCGACGGCTGTCGCTTGCGGTCACCGCCAGCCTGCACCGGCTGCTCGGCGCGCTCGCCGGGGCGGCCCTCGCCGGCCTGCCGCGGGCCGGTGGGCTCCCCGTCCTGCGGGGCGGCGGCACCAGGCCGGACGCCCGCGCTCAGCTCGAGTCCGCGCTCAGCCTGCTCGGTTGGCTCTCGCCCGGTGTCCGCCGACGGCTCCAACACCACGTCACGGGTCTCTTCCTCATGCGCCGACCTCCGGCGCACGGGTACTACTCCCGCATCACGGGCACCTGCACCCTCGACGTGGACGCGCTCCATCGCGAGTCGCCGGTGGAGATCGCGGCCGCCATGGCGCGCTGCGCCACCGAGGGATGGCTCTGGCGCTCGGGTCGGGGCCGCTCCCGAGCCGACGAGGCGCGGATCCTCGAGGTGAGCGAGCTCGCCCGCCTGCATTTCCTCGCTCGCGCCGTCCAGCGCATGGGCGTCTCGATCTGAGCGCTGGTCTCCCGCTCCACCTCGAAGACGGAGAGCCATTCATGGCGGGGTACGTCATCGTCAACATCACCGTTCGCGATCCGGTGCGGTACGAGGAGTACAAACGACTCGCGACGCCGACGGTGTCCGCCTACGGCGGCCGGTACCTGGTGCGGGGCGGGCCGGTGGACGCACGCGAGGGGGCGTGGACGCCCTCGCGCCTCGTAGTCCTGGAGTTCCCGAGCATGGAGCGGGCCCGCGCCTGGTGGGACTCGCCGGAGTACGCCCCCGCCAAGGCGGTCCGCCAGTCCTGCGCCGACACCCAGCTGGTGATTACCGAGGGCCTCCCCGCCTAGGCAGGACCGCCGACCCGGCCTACCTTATCGGAAGCGATCCACCTCCGACGGAGAACCGCATGCTTTCGGTCACAGCGGTCGTGCTCGCCTGATGCCGGCGCCGCCGCCGCGGGGCATCACGCTCCGGTTCCTGGCCGAGCCCACGGACGTGAACTTCGGGGGCAAGGTGCACGGGGGCGCGGTGATGAAGTGGATCGACCAGGTCGGCTACACCTGCGCGGCCGGGTGGTCCGGCACCTACTGCGTTACCGTATACGTCGGGGGGCTTCACTTCCTCGGGCCGATCCACGTCGGCGAGCTGGTGGAGCTCCGAGCGGCAGTGATCCGCACCGGGCGTACCAGCCTCGACATCGCGGTGGATGTGTACGCCGGCGATCCCAAGCGGCCGGAGCGCCGTCGCACCGGGCACTGCGTGGTGGTCTTCGTCGCGCTGGACGCGGATGGACGTCCCGCCCCGGTCCCCTCCTGGCGCCCGGAGACCGAGCTCGACCGGGCGCTGGAGGGCTACGCGGAGCGGCTCTCCACCCTGCGGAAGCAGATGGATGCGGAGATGGATGCCCGGCTGGGGACGCTGCAACGGGACACGGGGGTGGTACCCGCTTGATCCCGCGCCGGGATCATGGCGGGATGGACCAGAAGGTCTCTTCGCCCTTTCGCACGGGGTACGGCTCGCTCAACGTGGCACTGCCGCCGCCGGAGATCGGCCGAGCCTCGATGCGGAACGAGCTGACGCCGGAGAGCATCGCGGGCGACAGCTTGAAGGTGGCGGTCTCGCCGCCGGGAACGAACCCGACCCGTACGGGGCCGCGCGACTGACCGCGGACGAAGATGTCCCTGTCCTGGTTGGACCGGTTTTCGATGCGAAGTGTGCCACCCGACGTGGTCTCGGTAGGGCCGGTAGCTCCGGTGGTGTCGGGTGCAGTGCCGCTGCTCGATGTATTTCCGGCGCAGGCGGCGGTTGCCGTCAGGAGCGAGAGTAAGGATGGTCGAAGGAGTCTGGGCATGACGTCACCTCGGAACACTGGGTCGCTCTGGAAGCATAGCGTGATTTTCGCGGCGCTGCTCGCCGGCGGCGCCGGCTCGCCGTTGTACGGCCAGGATACCACCGCTCCAAATAACTCGCCGTCGGGGAATCCGGCATCCTCGACCAACGTCGATAGTGCCGGCCGGCCGCCCGACACCACGGCTGCGCGGCCGGACAGCCTCCGACCCGACAGCCTCCGGGCGGACAGCCTTCGACCGGACAGCCTCCGGCGGGACACCAGCGCAGGATCGGCCGCCTCGGGCGCGCCCGCCCCGGCGGCCACTCCTCCGCCTCCTCCCGCGCCGGTGGACAGCGTCCTGGCCGCCGCCTGCCGCGAGTCGGGCGGCGAGCCGCCCGACCTGCTCACCGTCGTGTTCCGGCCGACGGCCACCCAGGCGGAGCGCCAGCAGGCGGCCCGCGACGTGGGAGGCACTCTGCTCGGGCAGAGCCAACATCAGGCGCCCGGCGCCTGGTACGTCCAGGCCCCAGGCAGTGGGATAAACCCGCTCATCGCCGACCGTCTGATCCGCCTGCCGCCCGTGCTCGAGGTGGGCGCCACCCGGTGTCCTTCGTGAACGCCGCCGCCGCGGCTCGCCACCTCGCACTCGGTGCCGCCCTCACGCTTGCCGGATGCGAGCCCGCGCCGGAGCCCCCCATGGATCCTGTCTTCGTGCCGGTCACTGGCAACGGATCGCTCCCATTTTCCGCCGCCGTACGGGTGGGCGACATGCTCTACCTGTCCGGCCAGATCGGCACCGACAGCAGCGGCGCCCTGGTCCAGGGCGGCATCGAGCCGGAAACCCGCCAGACGATGGAGAACATCCGCGCCGTGCTCGAGGCCAACGGCTCCTCCATGGATCGGGTGGTGAAGTGCCTCGTGATGCTGGCCGACATGGCGGAGTGGGGCGCGATGAACAAGGTGTACGTGACCTTCTTTCCCGATCACCTCCCGGCCCGGAGCGCGATGGGCGCGAGCGGCCTCGCCCTCGGCGCGCGAGTGGAGATCGAGTGCATCGCCGTCGCCGGCGGCCGGTCCCACGGTGCACGCCCAGCTCCAGGCAGTCGCTGACGGACTGCTCGCCGCCAGGGCCCGGCTGCATCGTCTCGCCGATGCGACCTCCCCGGAGTCGTGGTCGAGGCGGGCAGATCCCGGCCGGTGGTCGGCGGGCGAATGCGTCGCTCACCTCAACCTGACGGCGATCGCGTTTCTGCCGTTGATCCGACGGGGCCTGGAGCAGGCAGCCGCGATCGGAGGCGGGGCACCGGCCCGGTTCCGCCGCGACCTGGCGGGCTGGATGCTCTGGCGCACCGCGGGACCCCCGGTGCGATTCCGTGTGCGGACCACGGCGCAGTTCGTCCCCACCGGGTCGGAGCCGCTGGCCCAGCTGCTCGCCACCTTCGACCGGCTCCAGGATGAACAGCTCGATGTAGTCGCCCAGGCGGACGGACGTCCCATCCATCGAGTGAAGATCACGTCGCCCCTCGATCCACGGCTCCGCTACAACCTGTACGCCTGCCTCACCATCCTCCCGCCGCACCAGGAGCGGCACATCTGGCAGGCGGAGCGGGTGCTGGAGCGGCTGCGGGGCGAGAAGTAAGTTGGAGAACCCCATCCGGAGGATCCCATGGCTCGCTCTCTCGCGCTCACTTCCGCGACCATCGCGTCGCTCGCGCTCACGCTGACGACCCCGGCGCATGCCAAGCCCTGCTCCGGCGCCGTCAGTGTCCAGGAGCTCGAGGAGCTGCTGCCTCGCGCGAGCGTGTCGCTCGGGCTCGCCGGCACCGACGAGGTCGCCATCGACCCCAACCGTCACTGCATCGGCGTCCAGGTGCGTACCTACGGGACCGCGAGGCTGGTGAAGCTCATCCTCCGCAGCATGGAGGTCCCCCGGTCGGCGGTGGAGCTTCGCGTGGTCGAGGTAAAGCCGAGCGGCGGGGGCTGATCCGACCCGGGCCCTGGCGGGTGCGCGCCGTGCGCGAGTTCGCCGATCACTTCTCCCAGCTCTCGTCTCGGTATGCGGTGTTCCGGCCCCGCTATCCGGAGGGCCTGTTCGACGCCATCGCCACCGCCACGCCGCGACGGCGGCGACTGTGGGACTGTGCGACGGGGTCGGGGCAGGCGGCGGTGCCGCTGGCGGCGCGCTTCGCTACCGTGGTCGCCACCGACGCCAGTCGTCAGCAGCTGGGCTCCGCCACGCCGCACCCCCGGGTCCGCTACGCCTCCGCGCGCGCGGAAGCGGTGCCGCTCCGAGAACGGTGGGCGGACGTGGTGACGGTGGCGCAGGCACTCCACTGGCTCGACCTCCCGGAGTTCTACGCTGAAGTCCGCCGGGTGCTCGAGCCCGGCGGACTGCTGGTCGCCTGGACCTACGGGGTGCAGTGGCTCGGGGACGGCGCGATCGACGGCGTGCTCGAGGACTTCTACGGCCGCGTGGTCGGGCCGTACTGGGCGCCGGAGCGGGCACTGGTGGAGACCGGCTACCGCACCCTGGACTTCCCCTTCGACGAAGTCGCGATCGCGTCGCCACCCATGACGGCCGAGTGGACGCTCGGCCAGCTGCTCGGGTACGTCTCGACCTGGTCGGCGGTGGCGAAGTGCAGGGACGTGACCGCCGTCGATCCGATGGTCGAGCTCGAGACCCGGCTCGAGCCGCTCTGGGGGGATTCGGCACGGCATCGCCACGTCGAGTGGCCGATCACCGTTCGCGCTGGTCGCTAGGTCGTTAGGAGGAAGGTGACATGCTGGTGGCAGCGGTGGCGGCGATCCTGGATCGCGATCTCCAGGCCCTGGCCCGCGAGGTGGCGGCGTATCCCGACGAGCGGATGCTGTGGGAGACCCCGCCCGGGGTCACCAACTCGGGCGGCACACTCGCGATCCATCTCGCGGGCAACATCCGGCACTACTTTGGGGCGAAGCTGGGCGGCACCGGCTACGTCCGGGACCGGCCCGCCGAGTTCGCCTCTCGCGATGTGCCACGCGCGACCATTCTCGCCCAGATCGAGGCGGCGCGCGCCGCGGTGCGCGCCGCCGCGGCCAGGACGATGGACGAGCG
>JBKPGZ010000129.1:0-11570 GCA_046729675.1 Gemmatimonadota bacterium
AGGCGGTACAGCCGGTGAACCGACGCATGCAGATTTCCCTGGATGGTGTAAAGGCCGCCGTTGAAAGCGGGCCCGGGTCAAGGTAAGGTGCCCGGGGGTCCATGGCCAGCGGACCTTGCGTTGCGGGGCCAAGCTGCCGAACATAGGCAAGCACCCGACGTCCCGACACCGTTCCCCGCTCACTCTCTGGAAGACCGACCGTGCCCCAGATCCAGCTCGGCGGGATCGACTACACGATTCTCATCGTGTACTTCGCCTTCGTGCTCGGCATCGGCTGGGCCCTCCGCCGATTCGTGCGCAACAGCGAGGACTTCTTTCTGTCCGGACGCTCCATCCCCACCTGGATCGCCGGTCTTGCCTTTCTTTCGGCGAACCTGGGTGCCCAGGAAGTGATCGGCATGGCCGCCTCCGGCGCCAAGTACGGGATGATGACGAGCCACTTCTACTGGATCGGCGCGATCCCGGCGATGGTGTTCGTGGGGCTCTTCATGATGCCGTTCTACTATGGGTCTCGGGCCCGGTCGGTACCGGAATATCTCCGGCTGCGGTTCGACGAGAAGACCCGCGGCTTCAACGCCCTCACTTTCGCGTCGATGACGGTGTTCTCCTCCGGCATCTCCATGTACGCCCTGGCCAAGCTCCTGGAGCTGGTGCTGGGGTGGAACTTCCACGCCAGCGTGCTGGTCTCGGCGGTGATCGTGCTGGCCTACATCTTCCTCGGCGGGCTCACCTCGGCGATCTACAACGAGGTGCTCCAGTTCTTCCTGATCGTGCTGGGGTTCCTGCCGCTGGTGCTGCTGGGCCTTCGCGACCTCGGCGGATGGTCTGGCCTCTCGGCGCAGCTCGAGCCGGTGGCCACCAGCGCCGGCTACCCAGCGGGCGCCTGGTCGGAGTCCTGGCGGCACCTCGGCTCATTCGAGGCAAACCCCATGGGGGTCGAGTGGTTCGGCCTCGCGATGGGGCTCGGGTTCGTGCTGTCGTTCGGCTACTGGTGCACGGACTTCCTAGTGGTGCAGCGGGCCATGGCGGCCGAGTCGATGACCGCGGCCCGGCGGACGCCGCTGCTCGCGGCCGTCCCGAAGATGCTCTTCCCGCTGCTGGTCATCGTGCCCGGCATGATCGCGATCGCCCTGCACTACCAGCACGGCGGCCTGCTGCCCGTGGGCTCGGACGGCACGCCGAACTACAACCTCGCGGTGCCGGTGCTGCTGGCGCACTACCTGCCGTCAGGGCTCCTGGGTCTCGGCCTCACCGCACTCATGGCCTCGTTCATGTCGGGCATGGCGGGCAACGTCACCGCCTTCAACACGGTGTGGACGTACGACATCTATCAGTCCTACATCAAGCCGGGACAATCCGATCGCCATTACCTGTGGATGGGGCACGTGGCGACCGTGTTCGGCATCCTATTCAGCGTGGCGGCGGCCTACGCCGCGACCCGGTTCAACAACATCATGGACATGCTGCAGCTGGTGTTCGCCTTCGTGAATGCGCCGCTCTTCGCCACCTTCCTGCTAGGCATGTTCTGGCGCCGGGCCACAGGGCACGGCGCCTTTTTCGGGCTGCTGATCGGAACCCTGGCCGCGGCCGCGCACCATGGGCTGACGTTGCCGGAGGGTGCTGTGCCGGGGATCAAGGGCGCCTTCCTGGGCGCCACACTCCACGTGTATCCGAGCGAGATGGCCCAGAATTTCTGGACTGCGATCGTGGCGTGGACCTCGTGCTTCGTGGCAACGATCGTGATCTCGCTGGCGACGAGAGGTCACAAGACGGACGACGAGCTCCGCGGACTCGTCTACTCCCTGACCCCGCGGATCACGGACGCCCAGCTCGTCTGGTACAAGCGGCCGGCGGCGCTGGGCGTCACCGTGCTGGCCCTCACGTTGGTGCTCAACGTCATCTTCTGGTGATTCGGCCATGAAACTCGACCTGCGGCTTCCGATCGGGCTGATGTTCTCGATCATCGGCACTCTGCTGTTCCTCTTCGGGCTGGCCTCGGACCCCGCGATCTACCAGCGGTCGCTGGGCATCAACGTGAATCTGTGGTGGGGGCTGGTGCTCCTGGTGTTCGGGCTGGTGATGCTCTGGCTGATGAGGCGGGGCTCGCTGTCATCCCGAGCGTAGCGAGGGATCCTGTTCGGAGCGGGGGGATCCCTCGCTGCGCTCGGGATGACAGCGGAGTGGCTCACCGACAGCGGAGTGGCTCACCGACAGCGGAGTGGCTCACCGACAGCGGAGTGGGCTCATCGATGGAACGGCTCCCGCTTCTCCGGTGGTGCGGTCGCGGGGATTCGGAACTTCGGCTCGCTCGCGGCCAGCGAGGCCAGCACCTTCCCCTGCACGACCAGCGCCGCGCGCAGGCCGGGAGCCGGCTCGACCGGGCCCCGGTAGCGCCGCGAGCCCGAGCCCGGCTCTGTCCCATCCGTGGTGTACACCAGTCCGTACGAAGGTGCGTCCCCTCGCAATGCAAGCGCCGCACCGAGCACGCGCGCGGCGCCCCCATCTGAGACGATCGCAAGACCGTATACCGAGACTGCCCCGCGGCCCGGACGCACGTCGGCCAGGATGCTGGAGATTCCCGCCTCGCTCGAATAGGGGTTCCGACCGACGAGCCCCGCGTCTCCCGTGACTCCGAAGGCCACGTTCTCCCACGCATCCGGAACGACGGTGCCGTAGGCATCCCCGAGACTGGCGTGGCAGAAGAGGAGGTCCCGCTGTGCCCCGTCGAGCGGCCGGCCCGTGAGATCCACCGCGAGGCTCAGTCGCTCGATCGGCCCCGCCGTGCGCACGACGTGCCGGGCAACCGGTCTCCCCCCCATATAGCCCACCGCCTCCAGTCTGCCGGGCCGGAAGCCGCCGGTCCGGAAGGTGAACGGCGGGTGAGCCAGCCTGGTGTCGATCCGGCTCTGATCGGGGCGTCGGCACTCCAGCAGCCTCCCGTCCAGGCTCAGCGCTACCTCCTCGCAGTTGCTGAAGACGCGCACGTCGGCGGCCGAGCCGGGCATCCAGTGGCTGGCGATGAAGACCACCGGCCCGGTGACGGGCGGACGCTGGCTCCGGAAAAAGTCGCGGGAGAACTTCGGCAGCCGGAACAGGTCCATGCAGCCGGATGACTCCACGTCGCTGGCATAGCCACGGTTGTAGTCGTACATCACCCAGAGCCCATCGGCGAACGCGACCGTGCCCAGGTTGTCGTGGTGCGCCTCCTGGAAGTTGGTGGCCTGCTGCAGCAGCGCGCGCTCGCCCTGCCAGCGGAGCTGGCGGCTGTTGCTCTCCGCCGGCGTCAGATCGCCCCAGGTCGTCTGGTCGAGCCCGGCGTTCATGGCGTAGTACTCCCAGTCCCCGTATTCGCTCACGACGCAGGGTCGATGGCTGCCGTTGCGGCAGCCGCCGTGCTGGCGGGCCTGGAGGAACACGTCATATCCCGTGGTCCAGCCGGCCGTGAAGCACTGGTCACCCGGGTACTCCTCGTGGGCGATGGCGTCGGCGCGGGCCACGAACTCGGGCGGCATCGCGGACTCGTTGAGGGATACCTCCCACAGGATGACGCAGGGATGGTTGCGGTCCCGCCGGATCAGCTCCCGGCAGTTGCGGTACTGCAGCTCCACGAACGCCGGATCGGGATTGAAGTACTGCCAGCCCGGAATGCAGTCCATCACCACGAGCCCAAGCTCGTCGCAGGCATCCATGAACGCGGGTGCCTGCGGGTAGTGCGAGAGCCGCACGTAATCGAAGCCGGCCTCCTTGATCCGGCGGGCGTCGCGGTACTGCGCGGCATCGGGCACCGCGTTGCCGACGTAGGGATGCTCCTGGTGACGATTGGCTCCCCGCAGGAAAAGCCGCTCTCCGTTGATGGCGAAGCCCCCGGCATCGATAGCGATCCGGCGGATGCCGATGCGGAGGCTCTCGGCATCGGCGACGCGAGCGCCATCCAGGACCTCGCACTCCAGGCGGTACAGGTTCGGGGCGGCGGGGCTCCAGAGCCGTGGCGAGCGCATCTTAAGCTCCTGCACCACGTGCCGGTCCTGGCCGGGCCCGAGAGTCAGAGGCGTGCTCGCCCGAGCCGCCACACGTCCCCCGGGCTCCGCCAGCGAAACCCGCACGGCGAGCTCACGGTCTTCGGCGTACCGGTTCTGCACGTGGGTCTGCACCCGAACCGTCGCGCGCTCGCGCGAGACCAGCGGATACGTCACCATCACGCCTCCGCCCGCCGGCCGGTCGGCCAGCAGCGCATCGGTGATGGCCAGTCGATCCTTGCGGATCAGGTACACCGAGCGGTAGAGTCCGCTGTAGAGGTTGAAATCCAGCTGGGCGAGCGGCTTGGGACCGGTGATCGGGTTGTCGCGGTTGTCAAGGCGGACGGCCAGGAGATGCTCCCGACCCGCCCGGAGCCGGGAGCCGAGGTCCAGGACGAAGGGGAGATAGCCGCCCAGGTGGCCACCCACGCGCTCGCCGTCGAGCCAGACCTCGGCGACGTTCATCGCGCCCTCGAACCGGAGCAGTATCTCCCCACTGCTGCCGTCGGGCTCGAGGCGCAGGCGTCGCCGGTACCAGCAGAGCCCCTGCCATTGCGCGCCGGGCGTGCCGGGCGGGCCGGTGACAAGCGACTCGACCCGGGCGCTGTGAGGAAGGGTCACGCGCTCCCACCGTGAGTCATCCAAGGCCGGATTCTCGCCGTCTTCCTGATCGCCGAGCAGGAACCTCCAGCCAGTATCCAGGCGAGTCGCCTGGCGCCCTCCGAAATGGTGCCAGCGCTGGGCCCAGCCGGAGCGCCCAATCGCCGCCGCGGAGGCAGCCACCGTCATGCCCTGCATGAATGCTCGACGCTTCATGGTATCCTGTCGGGGGTAGTGGGGCTGGCGCTGCATTCCAGCGGCCCGCATTATAGGTGGCGATTCCCTCGTCGCCGGTTGAAGGGAGGCCACGTGTTCGGCAGAATGTGGACGCTCGTTTCAATCCTCCTGCTGGGCGCGAACGCCTGCGCCAAAGGCGGCACCGACACTCCCACTCCCGACGACAGCGCGGTCCGCGTCGAAGTCACCAACCGGAACCCCCTGCCAATCGAGGTTTACGCCGTCGGCAACGGCATAGAGCAGAGGCTCGGGACGGTGCATCCCGGCATGAACGCGCAGTTCACGATCCCGGCCAACCTGACCACCTCCGGCGGGGTCGAGCTCCTGGCTGCGCCGACGCAGAGCAACCAGCGGTTCCGGTCCGGCGA
The DNA here is from genome assembly GCA_046729675.1 of Gemmatimonadota bacterium. Classification (GTDB taxonomy): domain Bacteria; phylum Gemmatimonadota; class Gemmatimonadetes; order Gemmatimonadales; family GWC2-71-9; genus CAVVWJ01. The sequence goes on from JBKPGZ010000129.1 coordinate 5,222, forward strand.
ACTCCTCCTCGCTCCAGGATCCATCGTGGACCTGATCGTGGCTCCCCAGCTTTTCAGCAGTACCGCGACCATTCGACCCTAAGGCTCAACGTCCCGCCGACCCGGCGTCGAAGTCCACGCTGACCCATTCGATCTCAACCCCGTACCCATCGGGCGCGATGTTCCTGCCGCTTTCGCCTCGCAGCGAGAGCTGCAGTCGCTCCAGGTGCTGGAGCCTGAGCCGATCCCCACGGCCTCCGCGCCCCTCCGCCGGCCCGACCCAGTAGTTCCACTCACCCGGGAAGCCCTGCGGCAGCTTCACGCCGCGCGCGACCGCAAACGATTCGAGGGGTAGCGTCCGCTCGCTCCAGGCGCTATCCACGGTCAGCGCCGAGCTCCAGCTGGTCCCGTCGTCTTCCATCAGGGTGACGTGCAGCACCTGCTGCGGCCCGAGGCCGCGAACCCGCAGGCGAACCCCGGTGGCGCCGGCGACTGTCTCCTCCCTGGCCCGGACTCGATCCAAGACCGTGAGCGAGGCGGCGTAGTCCGTCGGGCTCCAGCCGCTCGAGTCCACCGGCAGCGCGAGGTGGAAGACGGCACGACCGGTCCGCTCGGCGACGCCGACGCGGAAGAGACCGCGGCGTCCCGCATCGCCGATCCGGGTGAAGGCGAGCCGAGAAACATCGGTGGCCGGGTCGAACAGGATGACGGAGGTGCGGGGGCTGACGACCTCGAGGTGCCATGGCTCGGACGCGAAGTAGTTCCAATCGGTGGCCTTGCGGGTGGCTCCCCCGGGGAAGGTCAGCGCCGAGGATCCCCGGAAGGCGGTGATCGCGAACTCGTGCCGCCCTTCGGAGATCGCCACTTTTGGAACCGATGCCGCATAGTGATAGCCGCCGGCGGGCAACATGGGGAATGGCCGATAGGATCCGCCCGCAGCAGGACGCAGGTACAGAAGGACAGAATCCGGCGGCCTCAGGTCCGCGACCAGCGCGCGCACCTCGGCGTCGCGTCCCGCGAGGTAGGTGGCTCGGGTGAGAGCGACGATGGTCGGCGGTTCGTCGTCCGCGGGTGGAGCGTGATACTCCACCAGCCCGATGTGCCCCATGCGTTCCGGCAGCGACGACGGCTCTACCGGACCTGCGGCGCTGAGCAGGTAGACCCCCGGTCGGACCGGGAAGCGCGCGTGCCCAGCCCTGATCGTCTGTGGGTTCCCCGCGGCGACCGGCTGGACGGCGAACGAGTCGCCGAGGTCCGGCAGTCTGATGGTCATGGGCCAGGTGCGGCTGATGGCTCGCGTGACCACCTTGTCCCGGCTGGGTGGCTCGAACGGATCCCGCACCGGCACGGCGTCGGGATAGACCTCGAGCCGCCATACGCCCTTCTCGACGCGGTCGAGAAAGTAGATCCCTTCGCCCGGGTAAGTCACGGTGGGAGATGAGCCATACCCGGCGACGCGCCGCAGCGCCGCCGGCTCCGGGGGCGCGGACCGGGTCGAGCCAGCGTACAGGAACGCATCCTCCGCGACCAACTCCGCGAGATTCTCCTCCGCCGAGATGCGGAAGTCGCCAAACCGGGTGTTCCGGGGATATGCCCCGTAGTCCCGCATCCGCGGCAGCCGGCGCATCGCCTCGCCGGCGATGACGGCGCTCATCGCCTTCCGCGGGGTGTAGACGAGATTCAGGTAGTGGGTCTGCCACCCGAGGTTCCGGGACGCCGTTCCCAGCATGTCGTAGGCGAACATGGCGGCGAACTGCGCGCCCACCCGGCGGAAAGTCCGCGCCATGGCCGGGTACATCGTGGCGTTGCGGAGGTCGGGGCTGTCGAATTCGTACACGATCCTGGGCAACCCCGTGAGCTCGGGGCGGAGCATGTCGGGAAACTCGTCCACACCGCGGAGATAGTTGCCACGCAGCTCATAGCCAGCGTTCAGGCCGGTGGGATACCAGCCGAAGCTCACGCCCTGGACCTTGGAGCGCCGGATCGCCTCGCCGATGCGGAAATCCTGGCTGACGTTGTAGAAGATCAGCTTCTCGCACCCGGTGCCTCGGACGGCGTCGGTCAGCGTGTTCATGTAGCGGACCGACCCCGCCAGGTCCTCCGGGTGGTGCACCGGCTCGTTCACCAGCTCGATGAAGAGGATCGAGGGCTCGTCCTTGAGTGCCACGCCGGTGTAGGGATTGACGTGCTCGAGGATCTGCCGGAGATAGTTCACCTGCGCCGCGATGGCCGCGGGATCGGTGCCCATCCGCTCCCGGCTGTAGCGCCGACCGAAGCCGGGTGAGGTGGTGTCGTCGAGCGCATCGGGCCAGGTCGCGTTGTAGAGCTGGATCGGACCGAAGAGCATGTAGATGCCACGCTCGCGGGCGCGGGCGACGAGCCAATCCAGCAGGTCGAGGTGATCGTTGGCGATGAGGTTGCCCGCGGTGTCCGAGGACTCCCAGTCGCCCCAGAAGGTGAGCCGGAGGCCGTCCCAGCCCATGCGGGCGAACTGGGCCATGTCCTCCTCGATCATCCGCTTCCTGTCGCCGCGCAGGTACCCCGCTGCCCGGTAGTCCGATGCGCTCGGCAGCACGTAGTTCGCGCCGAAGAGGGCGACCTCGGTGCGATCGTCGCGCCAGCGGACCACGCCCTCCCGGTCGAGATAGACCTCCCGGAATCGAGCAGGTGAAGGCTTTGTTTGGGCCTCTGGAGCCGGCGCCAACGCGGTGACCGTCCCCAGGAGAATCACGGCGGTGCGAAGACGGGACATCAGGCTCGATAACGGGAGGAGGATGTGCCACCGCGGCTCCGCCTAAGTGCTGCGGAGCCGCGGTGGAGGTGAGACGGACAGCTGACCGGGCTCAGTACCCCGGGTTCTGGGTGAGATTCGTATTCGCCGTGAGTTCAGCCGCAGGAAGCGGGTACAGATCCCGGAACGACTCGGTCGCCGTGCCGGCCGCCGCGCCGCCCTTCCAGGCCCAGACAAAGGTGCCACCGGTGAACCGACCGAACCGCACCAGATCGGTCCGGCGGTGCGCCTCCCACAGGAGCTCCCGCCCGCGCTCGTCGAGAATGAAATCCAGCGTGAGAGCGGCGTCGGTGATGTTGCCACTGGTGTCGCCATAGGCCCGCTGACGCAGTGCATTCACGTAGGCCAGCGCCTGCTCCCGGGTGCCACCGCCCCCCCGCAACACGGCCTCGGCATAGATGAGATAGGCGTCGGCAAGCCGGAACATCGGGAAGTCGGTATCCACGTGCGTAGCGTTGGAGCCGGCCGCTCCGGCGCTGGTCACGTTGCGGAACTTCGGGGCCATGGCTCCGTTATTGAAGTTGCTGATACTGCCGACGTCAACGGTCTGCCCGGTGGTGTCGATGAACGCTCCCCGCGGGTCGTTGACCGAGCGGTTGTACGCCTCAGGCTTGAGCCGCAGGCCCCACCAGCAGCCGTCTACGCCGAGAGCGCTCGGGCTCATACTGCCGCCGCAGGAGGCGTGGACCAGGAAGGTCACTCCGCCCCAGGTCTGGGTGCGGCGTCCGTCCTGGATCACCGGGAAGATGATTTCGGGCGAAGTGTTGTTGTCGGCCAGGAAGATGTGCTGGTACTGGTCGTCGAGGGTGAACGGGCCGGCGATGACCGCCTGGGCGGCGGCCAGGGCCTGGGCGTACTGCGGGGTCCCGCTGTAGACCTCGGCGTTCAGGTAGAGGTGCGCCAGGAGCATGGACGCGGCCTCCTTTGTCGCCCGGCCGTACGTCCCCGAGCCCGCGGTCGCCGGCAGGTCGGCCGGGATGGCGGTCAGCTCGCTGACCAGGAAATCGAAGATCTCCTGGCGGCTGTTCTGCGGCGGAGGTGGGGAGCCGACCAGGTAGTCCTCTTTGACCAACGGGATGTTGCCGAAGAGGTCGATCCCGTGCCAGTAGCTGAGCGCCCGAAGGAAGCGCGCCTCGGCCCGGAACACCTGGATGTCCGCGCGCAGCTGGTCGCTCACCCGACGCTCGGACAGCTTGGCATCGGTGGTCTGGCGCAGGAGCTCGTTCGCCAGCGCGACCTGGACTCCGATCCGGTAGTACATGGCGACCACGAAGGAGTTGGAGGACGCCCACAGCTGGGTGTTCATCTCCGGCAGCCCCACGTCGCCCCAGGCGATCACCGCCTCATCGGTCGGCAGCTCCTGGGCCTCCCAGTATAGCCGGAGGTATTGCGAGAACCCCTCGTCGATGCCCTCGATGTCGGGGTTGCCGTCAGGTCCCTCCTGCCCGCTGACCGCGAGCCCCGCGTAGATCTTCGCCAGCAGCTGCCGATAGGAGCTGGGATCGTCGAAGTATGTGTCGTCCGTGATCGTACTCGTCGGCAGCTCCGTGGTATCGGTGCACCCGGCCACCACCAGGAGCTGGAGCGCCGCGACCACGGTGAGCGCCTTGCGCAATGTGCGATACATGGCTCGGTTCCCTCTCGAGTGTTCGAGTCCCGTGGTCACGTCTAGAACCTGAGGCTCAGCCCGCCGGTGAACGTCCGGGAGCGAGGATAGACGTTGTTGTCGATGCCGTTCACCGAGGAGGTGATCTCCGAAGACGCGACGTTCGCGCTCGGGTCCACCCCGCTGTATCCGGTGATCGTGAACAGGTTCTGCACCGTGCCGAAGACTCGAGCCGACTGGCCGCTGAGATTGAAAGTATAACCCAGGGTGATGTTGTCGAGACGCAGGAACGAGGCATCCTCGACATAGTAGTCGGACAGGTATTGCGGCTGCTCGAAGCCGGTCTCCAACACCGACGTGTGCAGGTTGAAGGGCGAGCCGCGGTTCAGCTCGGAGTACGTTCCCAGGTTCGAGGCGACGTTGTTGTACACGTGGTTCCCGATATACGAGCGGAGCGTGAAGCCGAGGTCGAACGCTCCATAGGTGAGGTAGGACGAGTGGCTGAGGAGCCAATCCGGCGCCGGGTCCTCGAAGGGCCGCCGGTCGTCCTGGTTGATGATCCCGTCGCCGTTCTGATCCACGTACAGGTCCTGCTCGTTGATGGTGCCGTTCGGGTTGCCGTCCACCCGGTCGCCGTTCACGTCTCGATAGATCGGCTTCCCGTCCTCGAGAATATGCTGGTAGACGTAGAACGAGTTCACCGGCACGCCAGGGGTGAGGACCTGAATCCTGGTGCCGACACCACCGGACACTTCGCCCACCAGGATCGCGATCTCGCTGCCGCCACCAAACGGCGTGATGCTGGTGAGCTCGTTGTTGTTCTTCGCGACGGTGAAGTCGGCCTGCCAGTTGAGCCCCCTGCGATCATTCTGGAGCACGCGGGCGCCGAGGCTGAGCTCGAAGCCCCGGTTGCGCATGCTCCCGATGTTGGTGGTCACGAAGTTGGAGAAGTTGCTGAAGCTCGCGACGGGCACCGTGAAGATCAGGTCATCGGTCGACTTGTCGTACCAATCGATGGCGCCGGTGAGCCGCTGGTCGAAGAATCCGAAATCGAGGCCGATATTGAACGCCTCCGTCTCCTCCCACCTGATGTCCGGATCCACGGCGCTCGGGCGGCTGGTGGTGAAGATGCTGTCGCCGAATAGGTACTGCGCCTGAGGGTCGCTCAGCTGATAGGACGAGGTGAAGAGGTAGTTGCCGAAGGACTGATTGCCGGTCTTGGCCCAGGACCCGCGGAGCTTCAGGTCGGAGAGCGGCCCCGCGCCTCGCAGGAATGACTCCTCGGAGAGCCGCCATGCCAGGGCGACCGAGGGGAAGGTTCCCCACTCGTTCCCCTCGCTGAAGCGGGAGGAGCCGTCGTGGCGGATCGAGAAGGCCGCCAGATATTTGTCGTTGATGTTGTAATTGGCGCGGCCGAAGAAGGAGATCAGCTTGCTCTCCTGCAGATACTCGATGTTCGTGACGTCCTCCGCGGCAGCGATGCCGTCGTTGCCCAGCTCGTCGGTCTGGAGATTGCTCGCTTCATAGTAGAGCGAGTCGAAGCGGTTCTTGGACCAGGAGTAGCCGCCGGTCAGGTCGAGTGTGCCCGGGCCGACCGGCTTGGGCGTGGTGTAGTTCAGGTAGGTCTCGAGGACCGTGTTGAGGTTGGTCGGGTTGTACTTCGACTGGAATCCGCTCAGGCCCTGCACCACCTGCCGGTGCAGCGTGCTCGGCGTGAAGTTCTCCCGCTCCGCACCGGTCACATCGAAGCCCATGTTGAGGTTGGCGCGGAGCCCCTCGATCCATGGGAGGCTGTACTCGGTCTGCATGTTGCCGACCGCGCGGTAGGTCACCGCTTCCTCCTCGCCCAGCTCGACGATAGCGACCGGATTGTCGGCCGACTGCAGGCCGCCCGGCCAATCGTAGTAGCCCGTCTCGGTGTTGGGGTCGTGCACCGGCTGCGTCGGCCCCATCTGGGCGGCGTTGGACAGCAC
>JBKPGZ010000130.1:0-13579 GCA_046729675.1 Gemmatimonadota bacterium
CACGCCCTCCGCGTCGCGGATCTCCTGGTTCCGCCGGTCCACCTGCACCACGCGGTCGCCCTGGACGCACTGGGCGAGATCCTTGTCGTTGGCCCAGATGCAGACCTTCTCCACTCGCGCGTCCGCCGCGGCCAGCCGCGCCGCGGAGGCGAGGGCGTCGTCCGCCTCCAGCTCAACCATGGGCCAGACGACGACGCCCATCGCTGCCAGCGCCTCTTCCAACGGGTGGAACTGGGCGAGCAGCGCGCGTTCGACGCCTTGGCCGGTCTTGTAATCCGGCCAGAGCCGGTTGCGGAAGGACTCGATGACGTGGTCGGTCGCGACACCGGCGTGGGTGGCGCCTGTCTCGATCAGCTCCAGCAGCGTATGCAGCACACCCGCGACCGCGCCGTAGGGCTTATCCTTGCCCTGGTTGAAGCGGCGCTGGCCGTAGAAGTGGCGAAAGAGCTCGTAAGTGCCGTCAATGAGGTGGACGATCATGCAGGTCACGCGAGGGTCACGGGGCGTTGCCAGTCTAAAGGCACCCTATGCCTGGAGACAACCATGGTACCCCTCCTTGCAGTCGCAGCCTCGCTCATCATTCTTGTGTTGCCCGTTGCCGGAGCCGCCCAAACCGGGCCGGTGCGACAACCCGCGATCGAATCGCTTCGCGACAGCCAGTGGGTGCGCGTGGCGGCGTCCGATCTGGGCCGGCGCCAGGGCAGGATTCTCGAGCCCGGGTCATCCGTGCTCGTGCTCGCGACGGACGGTGAGCCGCTGCGCATCTCGGCAACCAGTGTGGACACACTCTGGACCAAGGGGACGAGCTGGAAACAGGGCACGATCGTCGGTGCGGTACTGGGCCTCGGCCTAGGCATCGTGGCGGCGGCATCGGGCCTCGGGGAGGAGGACGAGGACAACACCGCGCTTTGGCTCGGCTCTATGGGCGTCGGCACCGCGGGCGGAGCGCTCGTCGGGACGATCTTCGGCGCCGCCATACCCCGATGGAAGAGACAATACCCATGAGACTCTGGCTCCTGACGCTGCCAGCAATCTGGCCCGGAGAGGCTGTGGCACAGACCTGCGAACCGCCGCCTCGCGTCCCCAGGCATGTCATCGCGGAAGCGATGCGCGCGCACGGGCCCTACAGCCTGACTAGCACCACCACGGCCATGATCTTCGGATCCGAGGCGCTCCTCGCCGTCGTGCGGCGGCGCCAGCGGGAAGCGCCGGGAGCCACGCAGTTCCTCATCGACCAGGAGGACTGGTTCAAAGCCCACCAGGAAACGGCGGGCGTGGACTACTCCGCGATGTCGGAATCAGCACGAACTGCTTACGAAAACCGGCAGGACATTCTGGTGGACTATGGTCCCCAAGTCGTGCAGGAGGTCAAGGAGGGCGCTGTTCCGCGCCTGGCGCTGGACGTCACCCTCTTCTCCTCCGACACGGCCGGTCCCAGCGAGTTCGGCTACAAGGACACCCTGTCGGTCCCCAAGGTGGACGTGTACAACAGCCGGATAGTCCGCTTCCACATGCTCGAGTACGACAGCCTGCTGCTGTTCGACGACGTGACCGGCATCTCGGTGAAACCACTCGGCTTTCTGTCCGCGGTCTTCGCGGTGGTCGGCAGGCCCGACCTGAAGGAGACGAGGCTCGCGGTGGCGAAGGACTACTGGCAGGTCGTGAGGGGACGGGTCAACGTGATGCTGGGGATCTCGAAGAGCGGGACGGCGACGATCGAGCCCGAAGGCCGGGGTCACGAAGGCATCCCGCGGGGCCGCGCCGACCTCGCCGCGTTGGCGAAGCAACTGGCGCAGCCCCTCGAGGTGCGCTACGGCTCGCCCTCCTGCCTGGCACGCCACCTGGCGCGCCGAGCCGGGGGCGAGTGCCGGAGTCCGATGGGCGGTACCGGCGGCTGCTGACCGCGGATCTACCGGGCCGCCCCGTCCGCCTGTGCCACCGCTGCCTTCTCGCCGCCGGCCGCGGGGTCGGTCTCCCAAACGGCAATAACGTTGCCCTCGGGATCGGTCAGCTGGGCGAACCAGCCCATCCCAGGCACCGGCGTCTTCCCCATCATGACCTTGGCCCCGAGCCGCTCCGCCTTGGCGACGGCCTTATCCACACTCTCGACGGAGATGTAGTTGACCGGCTGCTGGCTGGGATACATGCGCGGCATCAGGCCGCCGTTCACGCCCGGCCGCTGGGGCATGCCCTGCTCGTCGGTCGGAACCGTCTTGACCATCCAATACTCGATCCCGTTGGGATTCTCCCACTTATCGATGTTCCAGCCGAACAGGTCGCGGTAGAACTTCGCCGCGCGCTCCGGATTATCCGCGGGGATCTCGAAATGCACGATCGTGCTGTCCATGGTATCGCCTCCTGAGGTGGCCGTGCGCCGAGCACGGGAAGGGGAAAGTACCTCCCGTACGACGAACGTCCAGACCCGGGGCTGACACCAGAACGCACGTGATCAGGCTGTTACGATCAGCCCGGCCCGCCGGTGCCTCCCATCGGCTTCAGGTCGGGCCGAAGCTCGCGCACCCGCGCCTCGGCCGCGTCCACCGCGTCGTCGATCTCGTCGCGGAGAGCGTCCCAGTTGTCCCGAGTAGCGGAGCCGAGCCGCTCCAGGCTCCGCTCGGCCGCATTGCGGGCGTCGCGTGCCGCGGCGACGGCCTTCGTCTGCGCCTCGGAAGCATCCTTGCTGATGGTGCGCTCGGTCTCGGCCAGCTCCCGGTCGATGGCGGCGAGTCGCTCGCGCACTTCGCGGCCGAACTCATCCCGCCGCTCGAACGATTCGTCGTCGAGCTTGTCGGGTGCATCGTCCACCGCGTCGCCGACATCCTCGGCCGCATTCGTCACCGCCTTGCCGGCGTCCTTCGCCGCATCGCCGACGTCGTCGGCCGCGTCGTCCGCTGCGTCGCCGACATCGTCGGCCTTATCCGCCGTGGCGTCCCCGGCGTCATCGGCCGCGTCGCGGGCCTCGGCGGTCGTCTGTTCCGCGGTATTATCGGTCCGGCTGGCCGTGTCGTCACGATCGCGGTCCTTGCAACCCGTCGCGAACGCGAGCACGAGCGCAGCGGCTACCCAGGTCATCGCCCTCATAGGATCGCTCCTCTATGGTCCGGCAGTGGTTGGAAGCCGTTGTTCCCGTGCGACGAGGATACCGCGCGTGGTCAGGGCAGGTCGTGACCGGGCTCACGAGGTGACCCGGGTCACCGGCGGTGCGTGTCACACTGTCACCCTGAACGAAGTGAAGGGGGCCATATCGAGCATGGCCCCCTTCGCTTTGCTCAGGGTGACAGAGTGAACCGCTCAGGGTGACAGAGTGAATCGCTCAGGGTGACAGCGTGAGCCGCGCTCGCTACTCGCTCCCCTCGGCATGCGCCATCGCGGGTACCGTGGCCAGCCGCTGCACCGTCTCGGTCAGCGTCCGCACCTTGGCTGCATCGCCGGCCGAGCCTGCCGCGTTCTCGAGGCGGGACGCGAGCTTGCCGAGCTGGTCCCGACGCTCGGTGTCCGAGGCCTTCTCCGCCGAGGACAGCGCCTCGCGAGCCGCCGTGATCTCGTCGTCGGCAAGACCGCTCGACCGCTCGAGCTGGTCGAGGTACGCACGTGCCAGCGCGAAGGTCGCGGGCCAGACGAACCTCGACTGACCCTGGACGTTGTAGTAGTCCATCTTCACCGAGTTGGCCGCGTCGATCTCGTTCTGCGAGATGAAGGCGCTCGGGGTCAGCGAGAAGACGTCCAGACCGCGCGCCATCTCTGAGCCGTAGATGTGGCCGTTGTACCAGTACGTGGACCAGTACCCGCCGCTCGCCAGCTCCTTGGCGTCCACCGGCCCGCGATCGAAATAGGCGATCTCCACGGGCTTCGCGGGGTCGGTCCAGTCGAACACCGACAGTCCGCCCTGGTACCAGGCTTGGACCATGATGTCGCGGCCCGGAATCGGGATCAGCGAGCCGTTGTGGGCCACACAGACTTCCGTCGCGCCCTGGGGCGCCGGCAGCTTGTAGTAGCTCTGGAACTGCATCTTGCGGTCGGCCAGCGTGAAGATCGCGTCCGCCCCCCACTCCTTCTTGTCCGTGGCCCGGCACTTGGGCTGCGAGCCCCCGCCCCACTCGTCGGAGAAGAGGAGCTTGGTCCCGTCGTTGTTGAACGTGGCCGAGTGCCAGTAGGAGAAGTTGGAGTCGGAGACCTCGTATATGCGGAGCGGGTTGACCGGGTTGCCGATGTCGAGCAGCAGCCCGTAGCCCTCGCAGGCGCCGCCCGCGAGACCGATCTCCGGGTAGAGCGTGATGTCGTGGCACTGGGTCGGACCGGCGGTGCTGTCCGGCTCCTCACCCATCATCATGGCCATCATCTGGGGCAGCGCCTCGCGGAGCACCGCGCTGTCGGCGGCGGTCGGCGTGCCGGTCCCGCCGCGGACCTCGACGATGTGGGCGAGGATCATGTTCGCATCCTCATCGTCCAGGACCTGCTCCTGGTCACCCATGGTGTAGATGAAGGCGCCCCGTGCCTTCGCGTTGGCGATTTCCTTTGCAGCGGCAATGCTGTCCTCGGGCGTGTCGCCGTGCGAGGGGGGCGCGACCAGGTTGTCGAAGATCCGCGGCGAGCTCACGATCGCCGCCTGTTCCGGGTGCGCGACCGGCACCTTGATCACCTCGATGCGAAACCAGGCCGTGTTCGGGTCCACGTTCGGCATCGCGGCGGTGCACCCCGTCAGCTCGCTGGGCGAGCGCACCATGCTGGATCCCGAGATGTAGACGTAGACGTTGGCCGAGTCTTTCGGGTCCACGAACACCGAGTGGGTGTGGGAGCCGCGGCAGGTCTGCACGTTGCCGACGTTCTTCGGGTGGTGGATGTCGCTGATGTCGAAGATCCGGAGCCCGCGCAGCCGGTCCTTGCTCACGGTGTCCGCAACGCCCTGGGTGCCGCAGTCCAGGCGCGCGGCCAGATCCTCGCCGGAGACGAAGAGCAGGTTCTTGTACACCGAGACATCGCTCTGGCTGGCCGGGCAGACATACCCGGTGACCAGCTTCGGCTTGCCCGCCTTCTCGATATCCCACACCTGGAAGCCGTTGTAGTTGCCCTGGATCAGATACTTGCCGGTGAAGGCCATGTCCGAGTTGGTGATCCCGGCGAACTGCTCCGGCGACGGGTTTTCGGAGACCACCTTCAGGTTCCACACCGCCTCGCCTGCATCGTGCAGGCCGGCCTTGAGGCCGACCCGCGGATCGGGGCTGGGCGCCTGCGCCGACTTCGCGCTCTCGGGCGACGGCGTGCCGTTGCCCGACGTCGAGCCGGCGCAGCCGAGGAGGAGGGTGACGACGGCCGCAGGGAGAAGCGGCAGGGGTCTCACGCGTGTCATGCGATGTCCTCGAATGGTGTTCAGGAAGCGGGCTCGCCGGCGGGCAACGCGTCGAGCATGCGCTCCATCCGGGCGATCTCGGTGGTCTGATCCACGCCGACGTCGTCGGCGAACTTGAAGACGGTGTTGTCCTGGGCGGCGCCGGGAGTGCCGTACAGCTGCTTCACCATGGCCACCGCGCCCCGGTGGTGCTGGATCATATAGGTGAGGAAGAGCCGGTCGAACCCGGGCCCTCTCGCCTGTTCCAGCTCCCGCATCTGGGCCTCGGTCAACATGCCGGGCATGGGCTCGCCGTGCGTCGCGTGTTGCGGGTCGGGCACGGGCTTCCCCCGGGCCCGGAGCCACCGCTCCATGGTGCCGATCTCGTCCTGCTGTCCCGCCGTGATCCGCTCGGCCAGCCGCCGGACTTCGGGGCTCGCGCCGTTGCGGGGCGCCAGCGCGGCCATGGCCAGCGCCTGGGCGTGGTGCCCGATCATCCCCGTCATGAAGCGGACATCGGCTTCGGTGTAGGGATAGCGGCTGTGGAGCCGGGGGGAGGGTTGCTCTGTGGGCTCTTTGCTGCCGGCACAGGCGGTGATCGCCAGAACGAGCGCGGCGAGGACACGAGTTCGGGGAGCTGGCATGGGGCAGGAAAATAACCCGGCGGGCCCGCCTCCGGAGCCCTGCCCTCAGCCGAACAGCAACCGAACCGTCCAGACCGCCAGGACCATCGCTGCGGCGTCCGCGATGAGTCCCGCGGGCACGGCATGCCGCGTCTTCCTGATGCCCACCGCCCCGAAGTACACCGCGATCACGTAGAACGTGGTCTCACTCGAGCCGTACATCACCGCTGCCATCTTCACCAGGATCGAGTCCTCGCCGTATTGATTGATCATGTCCACCACCAGCGCCGCGGAGCCGGACCCCGAAAGCGAGCGGATGATGGCCATCGGCAGCAGCTCGGCCGGGAAGCCGATCAGGCCGAGCACCGGGTCCAGGGCTCGGGTCAGCGCCTCCATCGCCCCGCTGGCGCGGAACATGGCGATGGCGAAGAGGATGGCCACCAGATACGGAATGATGCGGACCGCGACCTGGAAGCCGTCGCGGGCGCCTTCCACGAAGCTCTCGTAGACCGGGACCCGCTTGATGATGCCGTAGAGCGGGAACCCCACCAGGATGAGGGGGAGGACGAAGTAGGAGACGAGGCTGATGGCGTCGCGCAGGGTGTCCATGGCCGCCTCACGCCTGGGGAACGCGATTGGGGTCGGAGGCCCGGTATCCGGGCAGCCTGCCGAGCAGCCTCGCCGCGACGATCGCGACGATCAGACCCAGCACTGTCGTAGTCAGGATCGGGAAGATCAGCCTGTTGATCTGGGTCCCCATGAGCGCGAGCAGGAGCACCGGCGGGACCAGCTGGAGGCTGGCGGTATTGATCGCGAGCAGCATCACCATCGAGTTGGTGGCGGTGTCCTCCGAGGGGTTGAGTGTCTGCAGCTCCTCCATCGCCTTGATGCCGAACGGCGTCGCCGCGTTCCCCAGCCCGAACAGCGTGGCCGTGAGGTTGAGCGCGATCATGCCCAGGGCCGGATGGTCGGGCGGAACCTCCGGGAACAGCGGACGGAGGATCGGCCGCACCAGCTTGACCAGGGCGAAGACGATCCCCGCGTCCTCCGCGATCTTGAGCAGGCCCAGGAACAGCGCGAGCACACCGACCAGGCCGAGCGCGATCTCGGCAGCGGTCTTGGCGAAGTCGAGCGCGGCGGCGGCGATCGCGTTGAGCTTGACGAAGCGCACCGGTTCGAAGACCACGCCGACCCTCGCGGTCGTCGTCCTGGCTGCCGGGGCGGGGCCGGTCAGGGTGCCCTGCAGCTCCTCGTCGCGAGACCGGGAGACCTTCGCGATCGTCGCCAGCGGCTCGGGGAAGGCCGCGCCCTTCTCGAAGCGGATCTGGATGCCTTCCTTGGTCTGGAGCAGGTAGCCGGTGTAGTGCTTCGTGGAGCCGCCCGAAACCCCGTAGAAGCCCGCGTACCGGGCCGAGTCTACCCAGATCTCGATCGGCACGCGGCGAAGAGCCGGGTCGTAGTTCTCGGGAAACGAGAGCGCCAGGGGAAGCGGCTCGCCGTTCCGGTAGCGGTCCGCATTGATGTCGCGGATATCGTAGCCGAGGGCAAACAGGAAGCTGGAGACGATCAGACCTGCCCAGATGTAGTTCAGCATGGCCCGGCCAGGTTGTGGTGGAGGGATGGGAGGCAGGGAACGAATAGGGCCGACCGGTGGGATCCCGCAAGGCAAGGAGCGGGCGGCGCCGGTCACCCGCCGCCCCCTCGCGATCTCATCGTAGGAGAGACGGTTCTGTTGCAGCCGCCTGTGTCCGTCAGGTGCCGGCGTGTCCGTTCGCGACGCCACGCTCCGTATCTCAGTGGGTAGACCACTCACCTCTGGAGGAGCCATGGCCCGCTGGACGCCCGACCCGACGTTCTACCCCACGCCCGCGGACGCGATGCGGGCCCCCGCCGAAGAGCTGGCGTACGTCACGCTCCTCGGGACCGACGGCATCACCCGAGACGCGATCGGCGTCGTGGACACCAACCCCAGCTCACGCTCCTACGGCCAGTTGATTGGCCAGGTCGAGTTCCCGGACGTGGGCAACGAGCTCCACCATCTGGGCTGGAACGCCTGCAGCTCCCATCTCTGTCCCTGGGCTTCCAACGCCCACGCCGAGCGCCGCTACCTGATCGTGCCGGGCACCGGCTCCTCCCGCATCCACATCATCGACACCAAGCCGGACCCGCGCCGGCCGAAGCTGGTGAAGGTCATCGAGCCCGAGGAGGTGGCCCGCCGCACCGGATACGTCGCTCCCCACACGGTGCACTGCGGTCCGGACGGCATCTACCTGAACGCGCTGGGCTCGACTGGCGGTGACGGGCCGGGGGGGCTGTTCATGCTGGATCACGACTCGTTCGACGTGCGGGGACGCTGGGAGCGCGAGCGCGGGCCGCAGCACCTCGCCTACGACTTCGCCTGGCATCTCGGTCAGGACGTGATGGTCAGCAGCGAGTGGGGCACGCCCAACATGGTGAAGGACGGCGTGAATCCCGAGCTGCTCCTGGGCGGCAAGTACGGCCACGCGTTGCATGTCTGGGACCTGCGGCGGCGCCGCCACCTCCAGACCATCGATCTCGGCGCGCAGCACCAGATGGTGCTCGAGCTCCGGCCCGCTCGCGATCCGCGCAAGGCGTACGGGTTCGCCGGCGTGGTGATTTCGCTGGAGGACCTGTCCTCGTCCATCTGGGTGTGGTACCTGGACGCGGTGGACGGGAAGTGGAAGGCGAAGAAGGTGATCACGATTCCGGCGGAGCCGGCCCATCCCGCCGACCTGCCTCCCCTGCTCCAGGGATTCAAGGCCGTGCCCCCATTGGTGACCGACATCAACCTGTCGCTGGACGACCGGCACCTCTACGTCTCCTGCTGGGGCACGGGTGAGCTCCGCCAGTACGACGTCTCCGATCCCTTCAACCCGGTGCTGGCTGGTTCCGTCAGGCTCGGCGGCATCGTGGCGCGCACGGCGCACCCGCGCGACGCGTCCAGGCCCCTCAACGGCGGCCCGCAGATGGTGGAGGTGAGCCGGGACGGGCGGCGGGTGTATATCACCAACGCGCTGTTCACCCCCTGGGATGCTCAGTTCTACCCCGACGGGATCCGGGGCTGGATGGCGAAGCTGGATGCCGCGCCCGGCGGCGGGATCGCACTGGACCCGCGATTCCTGATGGAGACGAGCGACCGGCAGCGGCCGCACCAGCTCAAGCTGGGCGGCGGCGACGCCTCGTCCGACTCGTTCTGCTTCGCGGCATGAGCAGTCTGGATTTCCAGTCCGGCACGGCGCTGCTGTTCCTGGGCGCCGTGCACGGGCTCAATCCCGGGATGGGATGGCTCTTCGCGGTGGCGCTCGGGTTGCAGGAGCGCCGGCGGGGCGCCCTGTGGGGCGCGCTGCCGCCGCTGGCGCTGGGGCACGCCGCGGCGATCCTCGCCGCGCTCGTGGTCGCCGTGCTCCTGGGCCGGGCCCTCCCGCTGACGGCGGTGGAGTGGGTGGTCGGCGGCATGCTGATCGTGCTGGGAGGGTTGAGGCTCCTGCGGCATCAGCATCCGCGCGGCGGGATGCGGGTGGGTCCACGCGACCTGGCACTCTGGTCGCTCGCGATGGCGACCGCGCACGGCGCCGGGCTCATGGTGCTGCCGGTCGTGCTGGCGGTCCCGGAATCCGCGCATGCCGCGCACGCGGGCAGAGTGGCGATGGCGGGCGTGATGGGGGCCGGGGGCGTGGCCGCCTGGTGGGCCACAGCGCTCCACACCGCGGGCTATCTGGCGGCGACAATGCTGGCAGCCGTGGTGGTGTACGAGCGGTTCGGGGTCGGCGTGGTGCGGCGGGTGTGGGTCAACGTGGACCTGATCTGGGGTCCCGCGCTGATCATCACCGGGATCTTCACCATCGTGGCGTAGACACCCGGGTTGACAGAACGCCCGCGCGGCGGATACTGACGAGGGTGACCGCCGCCCTCGCCCTCATCCTCGGCTTCGTCGCCGGCCTCCGCTCGATGGCTCCTCCCGCGGCGGTGGCGTGGGGGGCGCACTTCGGCTGGCTGCGCCTCGGCGGCACCCCGCTCGCGTTTCTCGAGTCCGCCCCCGCCCGGTACATCTTCCTCGTGGCCACGCTCGCGGAGCTCGTGGGCGACAAGCTGCCCTTCACACCGGCCCGCACCGGCACCGGCCCGTTCATCGCCCGGATCCTAAGCGGCGGGCTGGCCGGAGCGGCCCTCGTGGCCGGATTCGGCGGTTCGCTCGCGGTGGGCGCGGTCGCGGGTGGGCTCGGCGCGGTCGCCGGCACGCTCGGCGGGTACCGCGCCCGCACCGGACTCGTGCGGGCGCTCGGCGTACCCGACCTCCCCGTCGCGCTTCTGGAGGACCTCGTCGCCGTCGGCATCGCGCTCTTCGTCGTCGCCGCCGGATCCTGACCCGTCAGGGCAGGAACTGGAGGTTGTTGCCTGGTCGCGCCCCGCCAACGAGTGCGGCCCTGGGCTGTCCGCTCACCACCACTCTTCCCGCTGCGAGACCGCCGCCACTGCGCGGAGCCGCCTTCAGGTTCGTCCACGTGTCGGTGGCCGGATCGTAGACGCTGGTCGTCGCGACAGGTGTGAACCCGATGGGATCTTCGGGCCCGCCAACGTCGACCCGGATGCCAGCGATCACGTACATCTTTCCGCCCACCGCCGCCGAAGCGACGCGCGTCCTCTGCGATCCCATCGCGGCCTTCGTGCTCCACCGACCGGTGGACGGATCGTAGACCTCGACCGCCTTGGAGCCATCGCCGCCTACCACGTAGAACTTCCCTCCGATCACGGCCGAGGCTCCGAACTGATGCGCCGCGAGTCCCGGCGGATTGGCCAGACGGGTCCATGTATCCGTTGCGGGGTCGTAGAAGCCGAAGAACAGGTTGGTCTGCGTGCCGCAGTCCTCCTGGCCATCGCAGCTGGACAGGACGTAGAGCTTCTTTCCGATGACCCCCGAGTTGCCGCCATACGTGTCCACCGGCATCGGCTGCTTCGCGGTCCAGCCATTCGTGGCCGGATCGTACATGTACGTCCAACCGTGATACAGCATGAAGCCCGCGCAGCCACCAGTCACGTAGATCTTGCCGTCGATGACGCCCGCGCCGTTGGTGTTCTGAATCGGATGAGGAAAGTCGGCCTTGGTCTTCCACGTGTTGGTAGCGGCATTGTACGCCTGCACCTTGCTCAACCCTCCGCTGCAGAACGCCGCCGTGCTGCTCGGGTTCCTTCCGCCGATCACGTAGAGCGTGGTCCGCCCCTGCGCGTCAGTCACGGTGGCGGTCGTAGTGTTCACCCGATCGCTCGGCATGTTGGCGCGCGTGACCCATTGGCCAGCCGCGGCGTCCGCCGAGTTGCTGGACGGTGCGAGACCCGTGGGATCCGACTGCTGATCGTTACATGCCACGGCCGCTACGAGGAGACCCGCCGATATCCCCCATCGGCAGACGGCCGGTGATTGCATGCGTGCAAGTAGAGCCTGTCGCGTGGGTGTGTACATCGACCAGCCTCTCAGTTTCGTGGAAACAACCGGCTGAACCGCGGCCGCAAGCTCACCCCGGCAGATTCGGATATGCCCCTCAAGCGAACCTCAAGAGGTGACATTCAAGCGCCTTACTCGCCTTTGTAGGTGACCCCGGCTCGTTGCGCACGCCGCGGCAGGCTTGTTGCCCCATCCCTCCCGGTCTCGGACGCCATTTTCTGCAGCCACATTCCGACGGGAGGACCGATGTCCGCTCCCCGCATGACGTTGACGTTCGCCTTGCTGCTCGGCGTCGCCGGGCCCGGCCTGGCCCAGGAGTCCGAGGGCAATGCGTTCAGCAAGATTCCCTGGGAAACGGGCCCGGTGCTGGGTGACCTCGGCGCCGAAGCGAAGGTCGCGGTGCCGGACGACTGCGCGTTCACCGGCGCGGAAGGCACCCGTCAGTTCATGGAGCTGAACGAGAATCCCACCTCGGGCATCGAGCGGGGGACGGTGCTCTGCCGCCTGGTGGACGGAAACGGCGAGACCGAGGCCACGTGGTTTGCGGTATTCGAGTTCGACGACAGCGGCTACGTCAAGGACGACGAGAAGAGCTCGCTCGATGCCGACGCCATCCTGGCGACCCTCAAGGAAGGCAACGAGCACGGCAACCGCGAGCGGAAGAAGCGCGGTTGGAGCGCGATCTACCTCGATGGCTGGGAAGACGCGCCGCACTACGACGACCAGACCAAGAACCTCACCTGGGCCACCCGTCTCCACGACGACGAGAACGCCCAGGTGCTCAACCACTCCGTCCGCCTCCTCGGCCGCGGCGGCGTGATGTCGGTGGACCTGGTGGTCTCGCCCGAGCACTACCAGCGAGCCCTGCCGGCATTCAACGGCGTGATCGAGAAGTTCGAGTATAAGACCGGCCACACCTACGCCGAGTGGCGGGAGGGCGACAAGATCGCAGCCTACGGGCTGACCGCGCTGGTCGCCGGCGGCGCCGGCGCGGTGCTCGTCAAGACCGGGCTGCTCCAGAAGTTCGGCAAGGCGATCGTGCTCGCCTTGGCGGCGGGCGTGGCCGCCATCCGGAAGATGCTCTTCGGCAAGGGCAAGGACGCGCCGGCCAACGCGTGAGGGGGTCGCTATTGGAGGGGGTCAACTGGGAGGTCGTCGCGGTCTTCGCGGCGCTCGTGCTGCTCGAAGGGCTCCGGCGGGTTCCCGCCGGAGCCCTCGTCTTGAAGGGATCGGGGCCGGCCGGCTGGCGCCCTCAGGGAGAGCCGGAGCCGCGTCCGCGCTGGCGGCTGATATCCTGGTGGTCGCCGATCGCGCCGGCCCTGCTGCTTCCGCCGCTCGGAGGGGCGCCCGTGCTCCAACGCGGGGAACTCGAGGCGCGACTGCACCTGGTCCGCCGCGTCTCCCCCTGGCTCGCCGTCTCTGGAGCCGCCACCCTACTGGCCCTGATCTTCGGCCTGCCCGTCGCCACGGCTCGGTTCGGCGCAGTCGGCTTCCTCGCGGGCGCCGCCGTCGTGTTCACCCTGGCGGTCACCAATGCCTGTGCCGGAGCCTTCGCCCTGCGCCGCCTGGGCCCGGCACCACGTCGTACCCGGATCCTGGCCTGGTGCTCGCCATTCGCCGCGGGACGAGTGCTGGAAGGCGTCTTCGAGGCGGCGCTCGCTGGAGCCTCCCCAGCGCAGGCCGTACGCGCGCTGGCGGGCGAGACCGTGTTCGCGACCTGGTGCCGCCCCCGCGCCTACGATGTGGTGTTTCAAGGAGCTCACGACGACGACCTCCGCGCTGCCGCAGATCAGGCGACCCTCGAGGCGATCGTCGCCTCACCGCCCCAGGACGGCGCCGGCGGCTCCTCGTTCTGCCCGCGGTGCGCCGCGACGTGGCGCATACGTAGCGACGCATGCCCAGCCTGCACGGTGCCACTCACCAGCCTGCCGACCAACTGAGCCCGCAGTGATACTTACGCGAGCGGGCGGGGGCGGCGCGCTCGCTGGGCGCGTTAGTGCACGCCACTACCTCGCCCTGAGTAGCAAGCCCGCGCATGCGTGGCGGGCACGTAAGCGCCCGAGCTCGCCACCCCCGCCCGCTCGCCTGTTGCGATGCCCGGCATGGGCCCCTTCGCTTCGCTCAGGGTGACAGGAGGGTGCTTCAGGGTGACAGGAAGGATCAGTACCG
>JBKPGZ010000131.1:0-11866 GCA_046729675.1 Gemmatimonadota bacterium
GGCGGTCGGTCGGCCGGTGAAGACAACCAAGGGTCTCGACCGCCTGACCGCCTGACCGCCCGACCGCCGATCGCTTCCGCCATACTGACTACGTTCTGCGCCATCCGCGCAGACGCTGCGTCGATCATCCGCCCGTCGAGCTGAGCCGCGCCACGGCCTTCGCGCGCCGCATCGTCCAATGCCACCAGGATCCGCCGCGCGCGCTCCACCTCCGCCAGCGGCGGGGTGAACACCTCGTTGGCGAGCGCGATCTGGCTGGGATGGATCGCCCACTTCCCCTCGATGCCGAGCGTCGCCCCGCGCCGCGCCGCCGCGCGATACCCGTCCGGATCCTTGAAGTCGCCGAACGGCCCGTCAATCGGGCGCAGTCCGTAGGCCCGGCACGCGACGGTCATCCGCGAGATCGCGGCGTGCCACTGGTCGCCCGGATAGTCGGGGTTGAGCCCCCCGATGCTCACCGTGCGGGCCCGGTTGCTGGCCGCGTAGTCCGCCACGCCGAAGTGCATCGCCTCCAGCCGGCGGCTGGATTGTGCGATCGCCTCCACGTTGGCCATGCCCAGAGCCGTCTCGATCAGTACGTCGATCCCGATCCGGTGGTCGATGCCCCTGGCCTCCTCGATCTGCGTGAGGAGCGCGTCCACCAGGTACACGTCGGCGGGGACACCCACCTTGGGAATCAGTACCGTGTCCAGCCGGTGCCCCGCCTGCTCCACGACGTCCACCACGTCGCGGTACATGTAGTGGGTGTCGATGCCGTTGATCCGGACGCAGATCGTCTTGTCGGCTCCCCGCCAGTCCAGCTCGAGGAGGCCCTTGATCACGTTGCGCCGGGCCTGCTCCTTGTCGCCCGGCGCCACCGCATCCTCGAGATCGAGGAAGACGTAGTCCACCTCGCTGTCGAGCGCCTTCTGAAAGAGCTGAGGCTGCGAGCCCGGGACCGCCAGCTCACTGCGCTGTAGCCGCGGCCGGGCGGGCTCGTAGCGGGTATGGCTCATCGAGCCGCGCCCGCCGTGGCCTTCTCCTTGGCCGGCGCCGCCGCCTGGGGTTGCGCATCGGGCGCGCGGGGAGGCAGCTCGCGCTTCTCCAGCGGCTTCGCGGTGCTGCGCCAGTACTCCTGGGCCGCGGCGACACCGCTGCCCGGGGTGACCTTGATCCCCACATCCCGCATCGCCATCTCGGCGCCCGCGATCCCGCTCACCAGCGTCAGCTCGTTGAGATCGCCGAGGTGACCGATCCGGAAGAGCCGTCCGGCCATGCGCGCGAGGCCGGCGCCCAGTGCCAGGTTGTAGCGGCGGTAGGCGACATCGATCACCTCGGCCCCGTTCACGCCGGCCGGGACCATGATGGCGCTGACCGTGTCGGAGTTCCATTTCGGCGCCCGGGCGCAGAGCTCCAGCCCCCACGCTTTCACCGCCAGCCGGGTGCCCTCGGCGAGCCGGTGGTGACGGGCGAAGACGTTCTCCAGCCCCTCCTCCAGCAACATCGCGATGGACTCCCGCAGGCCGTAGAGCAAGGGGAGCGACGGCGTGTAGGGGAAGTAGCCCGTGGCGTTCGCCTTCCGCATGTCGCCGAAGTCGAAGAAGCAGCGCGGCAGCTTGGCCTGGTCGTACTGGGCCAGCGCCTTCTGGCTGGCGCAGACGATGCCGAGGCCGGCCGGGAGCATGAGCCCCTTCTGCGAGCCGGTGACGGCGAGGTCCACGCCCCACTCGTCCATCCGGAAGTCGATGCTCGCGATCGAGCTCACGCCATCCACCATGAGCAGCGCGGGGTGGCCGGTGTCGTTCAGTGCCTTCCGCATGCCCGCGACGTCGCTGGTGACGCCGGTCGCGGTCTCGTTGTGGGTGAAGAGCACCGCCTTGATCTTGTGGCCCTTGTCGGCCGCGAGCGCGTCGCGATAGCGCTCGACCGGCGCGCCCTCGCCCCACTCGGCGTCGAGCACTTCGACGTCGAGGCCGAGACGCTGCGCCATGTCGATCCACAGATGGCTGAACATCCCGAACCGGCCGGCGAGGACCTTGTCACCCGGCGAGAGGGTGTTGGACAGCGAAGCCTCCCAGGCGCCGGTGCCGCTCGCCGGGAAGATGAACGCCTGGCCGGTGGTGGTCTTGAAGATCTTCCTCAGATCCTGGAACAGCGGCCCGGCGAGCCCGGGGAAGTCCGACGAGCGGTGGTCCTCCATGGCACGGTGCATGGCCCGGAGGATCCGATCGGGAACATTGGTGGGCCCGGGAACGAAGAGATGATTGCGGCCGGCCATGCGCGGAACCTCGGTGAGGGTAATGGGTGTCGGGCGGGAGCGGGGCGCCCCCACCGGCAGCGACGTCTGAAGCGACTACATTGGAGGCGCGGCTGAATAAACATGCGTCCGCGCCCGAGCGGCCGCTCCATCTATACTACATTGCACCTTTTTTCACAAGCCCGGAGCCTGTTCCCTGCCCCCCAAGTCCGCCCCCTCCACCCAACCCGGCTCCGCTCCCGCACTCCTGGTCGACCTCTATGCCGCGGCCACCGCGGCGGTCAACCCGGGTCCCGCCCTGGCGCGCCGGCTCCAGAGCTTGCCCGCGGGCGGTGCCTCGCCCTGGATCATCGCCCTCGGCAAGGCCGCGCTGCCCATGGCCCAGGCGGCGGTGGAGACCCTGGCCTCACGCGGTGCGGAGCCTGCGGGCGGACTGGTCGTGCCGCCGGCGGCCGCCCCCGCACCCCATCCCGGGCTTCGCGTCGTTCCGGGCGACCACCCGGAGCCCGGCGCCGGCTCACTCGCGGCAGCCGAGGCGCTGGGGGAGATCGCCGCTCGAGCCTCCAGAGAGGCCGAGGTCTGGGTGCTCCTGTCCGGAGGAACCACCAGCCTGCTCGGCGCACCGGTGGAAGGCATCACCCCCGCCGAGCTCACCCAGCTCTACGCCCTCCTGCTCGGCTCGGGGCTCGATATCACCGCCATGAACCGCATCCGCAAGCGGTTCTCCCGCTGGGGCGGCGGCCGCCTCGCCCTCGCGCTCGCGCCCGCTCCCGTTCGAGTGTACGTCGTCTCCGACGTCATCGGCGACGACCTCGCCTCGATCGGTTCCGGCCCCTGCGTTCCCGATCCCTCGACTGCGCGCGAGGTGCGAGACCTCCTGCAACGCTCGCGGTTGTGGGATCGGATTCCGCAATCGGCTCGGCGCCAGGTGCTCGCGGCGTGCGACGGCACCAATGCCGAAACGCCGAAGCCGGGTGACCCGGCGTTCGCGCGCGTGACGCTCGAGCTGATCGCGAGTAACGGCCTGGCCCTCGAAGCTGCGGCCAAGCGGGCGGCAGAGTTGGGCCTCGTTCCGGTGGTGGAGAACACGCCGCTCGCCGGGGAGGCGGCGGCGGCCGGAACGAGTGTAGCCGCTACACTGCTGCAAGATTATGCGGCCGGAAGCATCCCGCAACGCTGCCGCATCTGGGGAGGGGAGACCACCGTGACGCTCGGCGATGCCGCGCCGGGGCTGGGCGGGCGCTGCCAAGAGCTGGCACTCTCGGCGGCCCGTACTCTGGCAGGCGCTCCGCGGGGCGTGGCGCTGCTGGCGGCCGGCACGGACGGACGGGACGGTCCCACGGACGCGGCCGGGGCCGTCGTGAGCGGGAACACCTGGAGCGCGATCACTGCCGCCGGACGCGACCCGGCCCGCGATCTAGCGGCGCACGACGCCTACCGGGCCCTCGACGCGGCCGGCGCTCTCCTTCGTCCGGGGCTCACGGGGACCAACGTGATGGATGTAGTCATCGGCGTCACACTCGGCGCCGGCGGGCATTAGCAGACTGGTGGCCGCAGGGTTGATGGCCGCAGATGAACGCAGAGAAACGCAGACGACTCCATGCCGATGCGTGGCCTGCCGCCTAAGCGGCCCAGCCGATTGTGGTCAACAGCATACCGTCAGATGTCCGATAAAGAAGCGGAACTCTGGTAGTGGAGCTGGGCAATCTGCGTGCTTCTGAGTTCATCTGCGGCCACTAACCCGGTTATCTGCGGCCACTAACCTGGTCCTCACGGACCCGCAATTTTCGGCCGGAAGTCCGGCCCCAGGATCACGCTGACGTCCACCCGCCGGAACGTGTCCGGTTCCACCACGACGCTGCCGGCGCCGATCGCCTGACGCACGTCCCGCCCGGCGCCCGAATCCCCCCGACGCACGATGACGCGGGTGGACTCGACCGCCGCCTCGGCATTCCCGTAGAAGACCACGTCCAGACCTCGTCGCCGGAGCATCCGCGTGGCCGCGCGAGCGACGCCGGCACGCCTGGTGCCGTTCAGCACCTCCACCGTGACGCGCCGCTCGGGCGAAGGGATCGGATAGGCATGCGCGCGCGGAGGAGCCGGCGGCGGCGGGACCAGGAGGCGCACGGAGGCGCCGAGTCCCACGGCCGTGATCGCGATCAGTCCGACGCGGAGGAGTCGGCGACGAGACTGTTCCAGAAGCGCACCGTCGGTTCGAGGAGCGGCCGGCCCGAGCTCACCAGATGGCCTACCCGCGCCGTAGCCACCTCGCGAAGCACGACCATCGGCTCCGAGGGGAGCCGTTTCGCCAGCCCGGCCCGCCATTCTCGAGCGTGCTTCCGGCCCGGCTCCAGGTAATCGGCGCAATAGAGGATGCGTCCGACCATGTCCCACTCAGCGAGCCCGATGGAGTGGTAGCGCACGGCGTCGAGCACGCCGCGATCGGTCTCGCCCTCCGCCTTCGCCCGAGCCGCGCTGGCGGGACCATGTCGAAGGCCCTCCGGCCCAGGGGCATCGGGGGCCCACCGCTTCAGCTCCTTCGCGGGCGCGTCGCGCAACGCGTCGTGCAGGTACGCGGCGCGAAGCCACCGGCGGCGCTCGCCCTCCGAGATCTCCATCTCCTGTGCCCAACGGCCCGCGAGCTCCGCCACTCGCTCGATGTGCTCGCGCCGGGCGGGTGTCACGATCGCCCACTCGGGCAGGTTCAAAGCAGGCCCTCCGCGAGCACGATGTTGTCGATGAGCCGCGTAGCACCGACCCGGGCAGCGACGGCCACCACCGTGTCCCCCCGAACCTCCGTCACCGGAGCCAGCGTTTCGGGCTCCGCCACGGCGATGTACTCCACCTGGACCTGGGGGAAGGCGGCGAAGAACCGGCGCATGCGCGCCTCGATCTGGGCGGCGGCCCGCTCTCCACCCTGCCAGGCCACGTGCGCCTCCCGGAGCGCGCCGCTGAGGGCGGCGGCCTGCCGGCGCTGCTCGGGGTCGAGATACGCATTGCGACTGCTGAGCGCGAGGCCGTCCGCCTCGCGGACCGTGGGCACCACCACCAGCTCGATCGCCCAGTCGAGCTCCCGCACCATCTGCCGGATGAGGACGGACTGTTGCACATCCTTCCGCCCGAAGCAGGCGACATCCGGCTCGGTGAGGTGGAAGAGCTTCGCCACGACGGTAAGAACACCGGCGAAATGCCCGGGCCGCGCCGCGCCCTCCCATCGCTCTCCCGTCGGCCCGGGCACGATGCGGATCTCCGGGGATGCGGGGTACATCACCGCCTCGTTGGGCACGAAGAGGGCATCCACGCCGCGGTCCTCCGCCAATCGGCGGTCGCGGGACAGATCGCGCGGATAGCGGGCGAGGTCCTCACCTGGTCCGAACTGGAGCGGGTTGACGAAGATCGTCATGACCACGGCATCCGCCCGGCGGCGCGCCTCGTCCACCAGTGTGAGATGACCTTCGTGGAGGTACCCCATCGTCGGTACCAGCGCGATACGCCGGCCTTCACGTCGGCGAGCGCGGACCCAGCCCCGGATGTCGGGAGCGGTTCCCAGCTCGAGCATGCGCGCGGCGGGGCCGGCGGAGGCCTTCATTCGAAGCTGTGCTCTTTGCCGGGGTAGCGGCCCGACCGCACGTCCTCGGCGTAGGTCCGGACTGCTTCGCGCACTGCGCCCCCGAGCTCGGCGAAGCGCCGCAGGAACTTGGGAGAGAACCCTTCGTTGAGACCCAACATGTCGTGCAGCACCAGCACCTGGCCGTCGCAGTGGGGACCGGCGCCGATACCGATGGTGGGGACCCTGAGCACCTCCGACACCCGCCGGGACAGCTCGGAGGGCACCAGCTCGAGCACGATCGCGCAGGCGCCGGCAGCCTCCAGCCCCCGCGCGTCCTCCAGCAGCCGGTCGGCCGCCTGCCCCTCGCGTCCCTGCACCCGGTAGCCGCCCAGCGCGTGCACCGACTGCGGCGTGAGACCGAGATGCCCCATCACCGGAATCCCCCGCTCCACCAGCGCGCGGACGGTCTCGGCCATGTGGCGGCCGCCCTCGAGCTTGACGCCGTTGGCGTCGGTCTCCTGCAGCACGCGGCCCGCGTTGCGGATCGCCTCGGGAACCGAGACCTGATACGTGAGGAAGGGCAGGTCCACGAACAGCAGCGTGCCCGGCGCGCCACGCCGCACCGCCGCGGCGTGGTAGATCATCTGATCCAGGGTCGCGCTGAGCGTCGTCTCCTGCCCCGCGATCACCTGGTTCAGGGAGTCACCCACCAGCAGCACGTCCACTTCCGCGCGGTCCAGCAGCCGCGCGAACGCGGCGTCGTAACAGGTGAGCATCACCAGCTTGCGGCCGGCGGCCTTCCACGCGGGCAGGTCGAGCACGGTGCGGGGACGCGCGTCAGCGTTCATGAGCCTCCAGCTCGGCCAGCTCTCGGATCCAGAAGTCGCGGTTGGAAAGCTCGGGATGGGGACTGATAAGGTCGGGGTCGGCGATCCGGCGACCGCCGTAGCGCACGATGTCGAGGTCGAGGGTGCGCGCGCCCCAGTGCTCGGCGCGGACCCGGCCCCGGCTTCGCTCGATCGCCTGGCAGGCGGCGAGCAGCGCCCTCGGCTCGAGAGAGGTCTCCAGCAGGACCATCTGGTTGAGGTAGGGGGGCTGGTCCATCCCGGCCAGCGGCTGCGTCTCCTCCACGGCCGAGGCCGCGACCAGCCGGGTGGCAGGCAGCGCCGCGAGAGCGGCGCGGGCCGCGGCGAGATGCTCCTGCCGATCGCCGAGATTGCTGCCAAGCGCGATGTACGCCCGTTCCGGAACGGTCACCCGCCTCAGGTCTCGACCGCGAAGTGCCGCGCGATCCGCTGGAGATCCGTGGCCACTTCGCCGAGCTGACGGATGGCACGCTCCAGCTCGGCCTGCCCCGCCGCGGCGTCGTCGGCGCGACGCGCCAGCTCGTCGGTTCCGCTCCGGGTGCGGGCGGAGCCTTCGGCCACCCGCTCGATCTGCTCGCTCAGCCCCCCGACGGCGCCGAGCTGCTCGGACGCGGTAGCGGCGATCGCCTGGGCGTGGCGACCCGCCTCGCTGGTGGTCCCAACGATCGCGTCCAGCGCCTGGGCGGCATCGGCGCTCAGCTCTTCCACGCCGGCGACCGCGTCCCGACCCCGCTCCATCTGGTCGGAGACCACTGCTACCTGGTTGCCGATCTCCTCCAGCAGCACCCGCGCCTCGCGGGCCGCCTGGAGGCTCTGCGCCGCCAGGTCGCGTACCTCTTCCGCCACCACCGCGAAACCGCGGCCTTCCCGGCCCGCCCGAGCCGCCTCGATCGCCGCGTTGAGGGCGATGAGGTTGGTGAGATCGGCGATCTCGCGAATCGTGCCGATGAAGCCGCTGATCCGACTGGTCAGCGTGCCCAGCTGTCCCACCTGCTCGACGCTCCCGGCGACGAAGCCCTTGAGTCCCATGAGCCGATCGATCGCCTGGCCGATCACGACCCGGTTCCGGCTGGCCACCTCCGCCGCGGTTCCGCTGGCCCGTGCCGCCTGCTCCCCCTGCTCCGCCATGGCGCGCGAGGCTGCCGAGAGGGCGTCGGTGGATCGGAGCCCGCCGGCCACGAACCGCTCGAGGTCCGCCGTCCCTTCGCGCATGCCGTGGGAGACCTCGCCCAGCGCGGCGGCGGAGCCCCGTAGCGACTCCGTCACCCGTGCCAGCGCGGCCACCTGCTCCCCGATCTGGCTCACCGTGCTGAGCAGCGGCCGGCGCAGCTCCGCGATGTGGATCGCGGTGGCCATCTGATTGGCCAGGGTGCTGAGCGCAGTGAGGTCCTTGGAGCCGTAGGCGTGGCGCTTGGGATGATCCACCTCGACGAGGCCGAGCAGTTCGTCGCCGAAGCGGATGGGATGGATGACGGTCGCGCCCACCCCGTTCATCACCGGCCCGAGCCGTGGATCGCGCCGGACGTCGCGGATGGAGATCGGCTCTCCCCTGGCGAGCGCCTCCTGCCGGAGCGGCCCCAGCGCGGCGGGCGGGTCGCCGCGGTCGGGGCGGCCATAGGCGCCGCGGTACGCCAGGGTGAGCTCCTCACCATCCAGCCGGTAGACGCGGAAGTCGCCCCAGTCCAGCAGCCGGTACGCCAGCCGCTCGATCTGATCGAAGGAGCCCTGGAGCGTGGCGTTGCTGGCGATCGCCGTCTCCATCAGGTGCACCTTGTTCAGGTCTTCGGCGCCGATCGCCTCCTCGATGATCTTGCGGGTCAGCAGCCCGAGGACGCCCAGGGCGAGGCCGACGGCCACCCAGCCGACCGGCGCCAATGTCTGGATCGTCGCGACGACGACGATCGCCGCGATGAGCGAGAGGAGGTAGGAGATGATCTCCCAGCGGAGGATGAGGATCTTCTCCGCGTATTCCAGCTTGTCCCGCACCAGCAGCGTGAAGTAGAAAAGCGAGCGAGTGGAGAAGAAGTACAGCACGACCATGATGGCCGCGGCGGGGAGGAAGTCCAGCGACAGCGTCGGGGAGCCGCTGAAGTAATGAACAGCGGCGTAGGGTCCGAAGGCGGCCATGAAGCCGAGGACTTCGCGGCCCGCGTTGATGACTCCCGCCCGGGGAAGCTTCCGGAGCCACACGACGTCGGCGCCGAGCACGCCGAGGTAGAGCGCGAGCACGACCGGCGTCGGGCCGACGGTGACCGCGCCGACCAGGACGGGGATGCCGCTCTGCGTCAGGTATGAATACTTGCTGAGCCTGATGGGCGCGGACCGCAGCACCAGGATCATGAGCGTCAGGAGCGTCAGGGCGACGGGCTGATCGAGCCAGCGCAGATCCACCGCCAGGGCGCCGACGGTGGCCAGCAGGCCGCCGATCATCAGCACGCGGGCGTAGCGCTCGAGCAGTGTGCCGCCGTCCATGCTCATGCCACCGCCGGCGCGGGGTCGAGCCCCGCGCGGAGTTCCCGCAGGAAGCGCTTTGCGCCGGGGACACCGTCATTGCCGAGAGCGTCCACCAGCGCGCTGCCCACCACGACGCCGTCCGCCAGCCGGGCGACGGCCCGCGCCTGCTCGGCGGTGGAGATGCCGAAGCCGACGGCGACCGGAAGCCGGGTGGCTCCCCGCACGCGGGCAATTGAGTCGGTGAGGTCGGTCGCCAGCGAGCGGCTCGCGCCGGTGACACCCAGGCGGGCGACCAGGTAGACGAAGCCCTGGGCTCCCTCCAGCGCGGCGGCCAGGCGTTCGGGTCGCGTCGTCGGCGCGATCAGCCGGATCAGGTCGAGCGAGCTCCGCTGCACCGCGCGCTCCACCCCCGGATCGCTGCCCGCGGGCAGATCGGTGAGGAGCAGACCGGCGATGCCAAGGCCCTCCGCGTCTCTCAAGAAGCGATCCAGGCCGTATCGCAGGATCGGGTTGAGGTAGCTGAAGACCACGACGGGTCGCCGGGGCCGGCAGCGCTGGATCAACTCGAGGGTTCGAGCCAGGGTCATGCCCTGCTGGAGGGCCTGATAGGTGGACCGCTGGATCGTGGGCCCGTCGGCGAGGGGGTCGCTGAACGGCACCCCGACCTCGAGCACGTCCGCCAGCTCGTCGGCGACTCGAAGCGCTTCTTCGCTGGCGCGGAGATCGGGATAACCGGCCGTCAGATAAGGAATCAGCGCGGTGCGGCCACGCGCCCGGAGGTCGCCGAACGCCCGGGTGATGACGGAGTCAGACAAAGTAGTCGCCGACGGTCAGGCCGTAACGTGAGGGGTTGGTGACCTTCACGATGGAGCGCCGGTAGTTGCCGGCCTCGTCGCGCTCGGTGAGACTCGCCAGGCGGCCGGGCGGCGGCACGGTCCCGCCGTCGGAGTCCACCGCGACCCGCACCAACGGCCGGTTGAGTTGCTGGACCTCGGGATCCGGCGCGGCGACGATCGCCACTTCGAAGGTGTCCAGAATGACGCAGGTCCCCACGGGATAGATGCCGATCAGGTTGATCAGGGCCTTGACCAGGATAGTGTCGTAGCCCCGCTTGGGATTCTGCCACATCTCGCGCAGGACCTGGTCCGGCTCGATGGGCACCGTCTGATAGCTCCGGCGGGTGGTGGCGGCGTCGAAGCCGTCGGCGACCGCCACGATCCGGGAATAGATCCCGAGCTCCCGCGACCGGACCGTCCGGGGATAGCCGGAGAGATCGGTCTTCATATGGTGCTCGTGCGCGGTCAGGATCGCCCGGTACGGCGTCTCGTCGTAGGACCGGAGGGTAAAGAGGGTCAGCGCCCCGAGCCACGGGTGCGCCTGCATCACTCGCCACTCCTTCTCGTCCAGCCCGGTCGTCTTGTTGAGGATCTCCACCGGCACGCGTGCCTTCCCCATATCGTGGAGCAAGGCCGCCATCCCGAGGTCATACAGCTGGAGCCGCGAGAATCCCAGCTTCCTCCCCAGCGCCACCGAGAAGATGCAGACGTTCACCGAGTGGGTGAAGGTGTACTCGTCGTAATCCCGGATGGTCGTGAGCCCCATCAGCGAGGTCTCGTTGTTGAGCACCTGGTCCACGATGAGCTGGACCGCCCGCTTGACCCGCTTCACGCTGGTGGCCCGCCCCATCCGGACGCTGCTGATCACTTCGCGGGTGACCGCGACGCCCTGGGAATACACTCGCTTGGCCGCTTCCCGCTCCTGCTCGGTCTCACCCAGTTCGTGATGGCTGGCGCGCTCGATCGCCAGCGAGGAGACACCGGCGGCGCCTAGGCGCTCCGTCAGCTCGTCGAAGCGCTCCTCCGGCTGCTTCTGCTCCGAGATGCTGAGCAGCAGGCTCAGCAGGATCTGCCATTCGCGCCGGTCGCTGGCGTGGATCCGCAGCGCCCCGATCTCGAACGCCCGCAACATGACCAGGATCTGGCTGAACGAGGCGTAGTTGTCGAGCTCGAGCCGGAGGCGGGTGGAGTTCACGAAGATGAAGTCGCCCGCCAGGCGGATCTCCAGGTCGGCCTCGAGGGCCACCAGCGCGCGCGCGGCCGTGTCGAGGTCGTCGAGCGCCTTCTGGACCGTCGCGTTCTCCACCGGGTAGAGCTTGAGGCTCCGGAGCGCCGTGTAGAGGGCGAGCAGCAGCGCCCGCCCGCCCTGGCGGAGGCGGCCCTCCGAGGCGGCGCTCGGCGCCTGCTCGGCCGGCGTGGTCATGCGCCGGACTCCCTGAGCGCGCGGCTCACGGCATTCCGCACCACGAGATCCTTGTCGTCGGCGGCCCGCTGGAGAATCTCCCGCGCCTCGGGGCTGCGGATCTTCCCGAGGGCGATCGCCGCGCAGGCGCGGGTCTCCGAGGCCTCCTTCATCCGCAGGAGCCCGCGCGGCAGCAGCAGGGCGCTCATCGGCTTGAGACCGGCCGCGCCCGCGATGGACCCGTAGGCCTCGAAGAAGGCCATCTTCTCGGTGAGGTCCATCTCTTTGACCGTCTTCCCGAGCACGATGCCCTCGACCCGCTTCTGCGCGCCCTTATAGCCGCGGCCTCCGACGACGCGGATGGCGGCCAGGCGCACGCCCCGATCGTCGTCTTCCAGCGTCTTCTCGATGAACGCCATCGCCGCGGGGGTCCCCAGCTGGGCCAGCGCCTGGACCGAGGCCAGCCGCACGGCCGGGTCCTTGTGGGCGACGGTCTCGCCGAGCCCGGGTACGGTCTGGGTC
>JBKPGZ010000132.1:0-6942 GCA_046729675.1 Gemmatimonadota bacterium
GCCGAATCCCTCCCGATCGGCGGTGAAGCCCAACAGCCGCTTGAGCGCGAATCCGGGCCGCCCGGTCTCGCCTTTGGGCGCCATGAAGAGGAAGCTCCCACCCGGCTTCAGCACCCGGACCATCTCCGCGAAGAAGCGGTCGTCGTCCGCGATGTGCTCCAGAAAGTTGATGGCCGCGACCACGTCGAACGACGCGGTCGGAAACGGGAGCGTCTTCTCGTCGATCTGCACCACTCGCTCGCCGACCAGCTGTCGCGCCGAGCGCACGTGGTCCCGCTCGAAGTCGCAGCTGGTCCAGGTGCCGCCGCGCTGCCGGAGGAAGTAGGAGGTGAGCCCCGTGCCGCAGCCGAGCTCGAGGCAGGCGCGCCCCGCGACCGGGGGCAGGTGGTCCAGCAGCGCCTTCATCGTCTCCCGCTTCTTGAGCGAGCGGCGAAACAGGCTGATCTGCCAGGGTTCGGCGGCCGGCGTCGGTGCGGTGGTCATGCGGCGAGAGCCCCCGTGCTCCGGTAGTCCTCCAGCGTGCGCCGGATGCCCTCCGGCAGGTCCACCCGCGGCGTCCAGTCCAGCGCCTGGCGCGCGCGGGTGGTATCGAACTCCGAGTCGCTCCAGAAGAAATCCATCCGGCGGCGGTAGATCGGCGGCTCCACGCCCACCTTTCGGGAGACGTCCTCCACGATCCCGGCCACGGTCAGCATCGGCTTGAGCGGCAGCCGGAAGCCGTAGCGCGCACTGCCGGTAGCCTTGCGCACTTCCTCGACCAGCTCCATGAGGGTACACGCCTTCGGTCCCGCCAGGATGAACGCGTCCCCCAGCGCGCGCTCGCGCTCGCACGCGCGGAAGAAGCCGGAGACTACATCGTCCACGTAGATCATGTGTCGCCGGCCCTCGCCCGCGCCGAACAGGGGGAACCGACCGGCCGCCACGCCCTTGAACAGCTTGAGCAGCCGATGGTCGCGAGGGCCGTAGACGTCGGCCGGACGCAGGATGGACCACGGCAGCGAGCGCCGCGCCCCGACCTCCCGCACCAGCCGCTCGGCGGCGACCTTGGTGCGCTCGTAGATGTTGCCCGGCCTGAGCGGGGAGTCCTCCCGGGTGATGCCCGGTGCCCGGTGCCCATAGATCCCGATCGTGCTGCAGTAGACGAAGCGGCGCACGCCGCCGTTCGCGGAGGCTTCCAGCAGGGCGCGGGTGCCGTCCAGGTTGATGGACTCGAAGAACTGGTCGCTCTTGGCGCCCTCCCGCATCGCCACCGCCAGGTGGAACACATGGGTGGCGCCCCGTACCGCCCGTCCGCAGAGCTCCGCGTCGGTGATGCTGCCCGCCAGCACTTCGACGCCCAGTCGCCGGAGCAGCTCGACGTTGGCTTGCTCCTCGGGACGGTCGGCCAGCCCCAGGACCACCACTTCCGCGCCCAGCTTGCGGGCGTGCTCCGCCAGGTGCGAGCCGATGAAGCCGGTGCCGCCCGTGACCAGCAGCCTCATCCGTAGCGCTGCTCCAGCGCCGCGACGATGCGTTCGCTCGCCCTGCCGTCGCCATAGGGGCTCACCGCGTTCGCCATCCGCTGATACGCTTCGTCGGAGGAGAGGAGTCGCGACGCCGTTTCCACGATGCGCTTCCGGTCGGTGCCGACCACGACTGCCGTGCCGGCATCCACCCCCTCGGGCCGCTCGGTCGTCTCCCGCAGCACCAGCACCGGCTTGCCCAGGCTGGGGGCCTCCTCCTGGACGCCGCCGCTGTCGGTGAGGATCAGGTGCGCGCGGGCCATCAGGTGGACGAACTCGACGTAGTCCACCGGGGCGATGAGGTGCACCCGGGGGGTGTCGCAGAGGATCGTTTCGACCGCCGACTTGACGTTGGGATTGGGATGCACCGGCAGCACGACCTCGATGTCGGGGAACCGGCCGACGAGGTCGGCGATCGCGGTGCAGGTGTCCCGCAGCGGCGCGCCGAAGCTCTCCCGCCGATGAGTCGTCACCAGCACGATCCGGGAGCGCGGGTCCAGCCCCGCGAGCGCGGGGGTGACGAAGCGGTAGTCCTGCCGCACGGTGGCGAGCAGGGCGTCGATCACCGTGTTCCCGGTGAGAATGACGGCCTCCGGGGGCACGCCCTCGCCCAGGAGCCGGTCGCGCGCGGTCGTGGTGGGCGCGAAGTGGAGATCGGCGAGCCGCGTGGTAAGCACGCGGTTCATCTCCTCGGGGAACGGATGGTACCGGTTGCCGGTCCGCAGCCCGGCCTCGACGTGGCAGGACGGGATCCGCTCGAGGTAGGCAGCGAACGACGCTGCGAACGTCGTCATGGTGTCGCCCTGAACCAGGAGCACATCGGGCTGGATCTCGCGCAGGAGCGGGGGCAGGCGGTCGAGCACCCGCGCCGCGACGCCGGCCGGTGACTGCCCCGGGGTCATGATCTCCAGGTCGTGCTGCG
This sequence comes from Gemmatimonadota bacterium, assembly GCA_046729675.1. Classification (GTDB taxonomy): domain Bacteria; phylum Gemmatimonadota; class Gemmatimonadetes; order Gemmatimonadales; family GWC2-71-9; genus CAVVWJ01. Next base: position 2,425 of record JBKPGZ010000132.1, read on the forward strand.
GGTGCAGGGCGAAGACCTCCAGCACCTGGTCGAGCATGTCCCGGTGCTGGGCCGAGACGCAGATGACGCTCTCGAAGCGGTCGGGCCGGGCCTCGAGCCGGTGGATCACGGGCGCCATCTTGATCGCCTCCGGCCTGGTGCCGAAGACGCTGAGGACTCGGATCATCGAACCGGGACGCGGGTCTCGAGCCGGGCGGCGAGCGCCTGCATCGTCACGAAGTGGAAGCCGTGCTCCAGCACGCGGGCGAACACCTTGCGCAGCACCTGCTCGCGCACGCCCTCGTAGCACGGGTGGCCGTACAGGACCACGAGACTGCGGCCCTCGACGTGGCGGTCCAGCTCCTCGAGCATCTGGCGCTCCGGCGTCTGCCGCGCGCCGTGGTACTCCAGGAACGGAACCGTCCCCGGCCCGCTGAGCGTCACCGGGATGGTCCAGTGCCGGAGCGTCTCCCCGTCCGCGGTCGCGCGTCGCGGCTCGCCCCCGATCGCGTCGCCGTCGTAGGCGAACCCCATCCGCTCCACCATCCGCATCACCCGGGCGTCGGAGTAGAAACCCGGCGAGGTGAAGCCGTCGGGCCGGCCGAAGTTGCGCACGAAGTGCCCGTAGGACTCGTCCACGTCGGCCTGCAGCACCTCGTCCGGCAGCTCGTGGAACCGACGGCTCCAGACGACGTGGTCCATCCCTCCGTGGAGCCCGAGCTCGTGCCCCTCGTGCTGCAGCGCCTGGAGCACGGGCACGAAGTTGAGGCCGACCGGCCGGGCCAGCGCGGTCTCCAGCAGGAACCGCGGCCATCCCGTCTTCTGGATGAGGTGCACCGCGTCCTTGTCGGCGAGCTTCGCCTTCGAGCGGACCAGGCCCTTCCCCAGCCACTCGCGGAGGTTGGTGGACCGGCCCATGTTGACGAAGAACGTGTTGGGCACCCCGAAGTCGCGGCAGACGGCGCGGATCCGCGGAATCCCATCGGTGACGCAGACGCGGTGGTCCACGTCCCACCGGAACACGAACTGCCGCTGGCTCACCGGCTCACCTTCGCACCGACCTCGCGGTAGAGCTGCTCGAACTGCTCCGCGGTCCGATCCCAGTCGAAGAGCCGAAGCGCCCGCTCCCGGCCCGCCAGGCCCATTCGGCGCCGCCGCTCCGGGTCCTCCAGCAACGACCCGATCGCCTGGGCCAGCGCACCGGTGTCGCCGCGCGGCACGATGAGACCGGTGACGCCGTGCTCCACGACCTCAGGGAGCCCGCCGGCGTCGCTGGCGACCACCGGCACCTCGCATCCCATCGCTTCGGCTGCCGGGATGCCGAAGCCCTCCTCCAGCGACGGCACCACCGAGAGCGCGGCGGCGCGGTAGTAGGGCGGCAGCGCCGAGTTCGGCACCCAGCCAAGGAAGTGGACGTCGCCGGCGATGCCGAGCTCCTCGGCGAGATGGACGAGGGACGGACGCTCGAACCCGTCGCCCGCCAGGACCAGTTGAAGCTCGGGGAAACGAGGCTTGAGCTGCGCCACCGCCTCGACCAGGAACCGGATGCCCTTGCGGGGAAACAGCTGCCGGCACGCGAAGATCATCTGCGTCCCGTAGCGCTGATCCACGCCGGTGCCGTTGGGTGAGGGGCTGAAACGGCGGAGATCGGTGCCGTTGAAGATCAGCCGGATGCAGCGCTCGGGCGCCCCGGCGCGCAGCGCGTGCTGGCGGCAGTCCTCGGTGATGGCGGTGAGCGCGTTGGCGTGGCGCAGGGTCCAGCGAAGCGGCGGCCGCACGTACCACCTGGTGGGGAAATCGTATCCCTGCTCGGGATTCACGTACACGTCGCCGCCGTGCATGGTGATCACGCACGGCACGCCGAGTCGCCGCGCGGCCAGCACGGCTGCGGGGCCGGTGGGGATCGCCCAGTGGGCGTGCACCACGTCCGCACCTCGGGCCCGCGCGACCGACACCGTCGCCCGGTATTGCGCCTCCATGTAGTGCGACATGACCGCGAGCCGGGCGAACCGGCCCAGCAGGCTCACCTTCCCCTGCGCCACTCGGCCGTAGGTCAGGTCCGAGGGGAGCTCCATCGGAAACCGCACTACGTCCACCCCGTCGAAGCTGTCCTCAGCGGGGAGCGAGCGGTCGCCCGGCGTGACCACGGTGACCCGGTTGCCACGACGCGCCAGATGGCGATTGATGTCGTGGACGTAGGTCGCCTGGGTGTCGTTGGCGTGCTGAGGGTACCAGTATGTGGGGCAAACGATGCGCAAAGCTGCTCCCGGCTGCCCTGGGCTCGGCAGGGGCACTGTCGGCGTCTCGACCTCGAGTGCCCCTTTTGTCATCCGCGTTCCCCGAGAAAATATCACGTCACACGCGGCCGCGAAGGCTGGCGTAAGTTCAACATCCATGCCACCTGGCCGCCCCGGCAGACCCCCAGGGGGCACCCGTCGCCAGTGTCCGGCCCGCTCCAATGCCGATACGGTGCAACACCCGAATGCTGCCCGGGCGCCGTACCGGGTCTCCCGCAGCCCGCTCGCGATGGTGCACGATGGCCCGGTGGCCAGGAGCGCCGCCCGGACCGGGATATTAACAGATTGTGCAAGCCGATGCAGTGACGGGTGTTACCACAGGTGAGGCCGATGGGGCCTGACTAGCGCGCCGGTTCCAGCATCGCCCGCACCCTGCTCGCCAGGTCATCCTGGGTGAACGGCTTGGCAAGAAAGGGGGCACCAGGCTCCAGCAGACCGTCCCGGAACACCTCCGAGCCGAAGCCCGACATGTAGAGAATCGGCTTGCCCGGCCACCGCTGCTCGATGATGCGGCCGAGCTCCCGGCCGTTCATGCCGGGCATCTTGATGTCGGTGACGACGAGGTGGATGGGGCCGTTGTGCTCTTCGAGGGTGGCGAGTGCTTCGCGGGCGTGGCGGGCTTCGAGGACCTGGTTGCCCATCCAGGTGATCATCCGGGAGGCGAGTCGCCGCACGGCCTCCTCATCATCGACCACAAGAATGGTATAGCCGCCAACGGGGCGTTCCGGCCGGGAGATGGGGGCCTCCCCCTTGGGATGCGTGATGCCGTTTCGCGGTGAAGACATGGTGTGCCCCGCGAAAGTACCTGACCCCCGGCGAAACTCGCAAGCTCTCGCGCGCACCTTGCCTCTGCCCCGGCCATTGGCGATTTTCCACGCTCGCTGGAGTGGTGGCCGAGTGGCTGAAGGCACCGGTTTGCTAAGTGCACCGCCACCTTTCCGACGCTGTCCCGCCCTGTCCGTCTCCGTCTTATCCTAGCCTCTCCCCTGCCCCGTCCATTCCGGCTGAATCCGGGCTGAACCCATCCTGTCTGTCTGAGCAAGTGTCTGAGGTATGCTGGCGGCCTCGGTTTTCTCGTGGACAAGTGGAGATGTGTTGCGGTCATCAGTCACATAGCCCGCGCCCGCGCTTTCTCCACCGTGCTACAATGAGGCCCGGTTACCCCTCTCTTAGGACTGCAACCCTGCAACCCTACCCGTAAGCCCTGCTGACATCAGGCATTTTGTGGAGCCCCGAAAGAGTGCCGCCTGGGGTGGCAGCGCGAAGGCAACGGCTCCGGCTCGAGGACAGCGCCCCCATAGGCTTGGGTTATCGAGCCCCACGCGCACGCCTTCCACCCGGGAATTATGCACTTCGAGTTCGGTCTCACCCGGAACCGTCCAGTCCCCGACCTCGCCGGCAAAGGGTAACTCCGCAAACGTCGCGACAAGTCCTTTGTCTACGACGCTCGCCCGCTCGATGAAGTGGACCGTCGCAACACCCACCGTGTCCAGATCAGGCCCTGGCATTTCCTGGGGCTTGAGGCGCAGATTGGCGTTCGACCTGGATGACGCGTGGCGCACGTCGACCACCATTGCCCACCGCTAGACGGCGAGACATTCGGCCCTGACCGTCCTAGGAGCCCTGACATGCACGAGCACGTCACTCTCCTGCCGTCCGACGCTCGCGACTCGGTCGCTCGAGGAATCTCCCCGGAATTCCCGAGCGATCTGCTCGGCCAGGCCGCCGGGCGCATCCGGGTCCTCGCCCTGCTGTACGCCGGCGTCTTCTTCCTGGCCGGCATCCTCCCGGCGCTGGTGTTCCCGGGGGATCGGGCCCGGTTCCTCGGGAGCCCCATGCTGTGGGCCCCCGGCGTCATCGGGGTCGTGGTGGCGCTGCTGGTCGCGGCGGTGATCCGGAGCCGGCGCGTTCCGCTCGCCACCGCGATGAACCTCGGCCTGGCCTTCGAGATCGCCAGCAGCTACGCCATCGCCGCGGCCGAGTTCGCCGATACCATTACCCTCGAGGCCCACCAGGGCTTCCTGGGACTATCCTGGGTCGCCGTCTGGGTCGTCGTGTTCACTATCGTCGTGCCCACCTCCCCACGCCGCGCGCTCGTGGCCGCTCTGGCGTCGGTCAGCTCGGTCGCCGTAGTCATGGGGCTCCTGATCGCATCCGACGCCACCTCGCTCCGGATCGCGCCGGTGCCGTTCTTCTTCGGACTGGTGTTCCCTTATCTCGTCGTGGTGGGCATGGCCTACGT
>JBKPGZ010000133.1:0-5191 GCA_046729675.1 Gemmatimonadota bacterium
CGACCTGCGGCTCAATCCCGAGCTGATCGAAGTGGATCTGGCGGCCTTCGAGACCGCGCGGGCGTCGGGCGCGTTCGAGGAGGCGGCGCGGCTCTACGCCGGCCCGTTCCTGGGGGACTTCCACCTGCCGGGCGCGCCCGACTTCGCCCGCTGGGCCGAGGAGGCGCGGGAGGGGATCGGAGCCGACTACCGCGCCCTGCTCGAGGCAGCGGCGGTCTCGGCCACCGGTCGCCAGGACCAGGGAGGCGCCGTCCTCTGGTGGCGCCGGCTGGCCGCCCTGGACCCGGCCGACACGCGGGCCGCGCAGGGGCTGATGCGAGCGCTGGCGCTCTCGGGAGATGCGCCGGGAGCGCTCCGCCACGCCGAAATCGTGCAGCAGATCCGGCAGCAGGACCTGGAGCTGCCGCCGGACTCCGCGGTTGCGGCCCTGGCCGAGCGGATTCGCCGGGGCGAAGTGGCGCCTCCGGCGGAGCTGCCGGCGGCGTCGGTGCCGGCGCCCCCGACTGCCGTCCCTCCGAGCACCCCGTTGCCACCGCCGGAAGCGGCCATCGTGCCCCGTCGCCGAGCGATCAGCGTGCGTGCGGCCGCGCTCGCCGCGCTGGTGCTGCTGGCCGCGGTACTCGTCTGGCGCCGGACCCAGGGCAGCGCGGAGGCCGCGGGGCCCCGCCGCCTCGCCGTGCTCCCGTTCGAGAACCTGGGCGACTCCGCCGACGCCTACTTCGCCGGCGGCGTGACCGACGAGATCCGCGGCAAGCTGGCCGCGATGCCTGGGCTCGAGGTGGTCGCCAGCCTGAGCTCCAACGACTACCGCGGCAGCACCCGGGCACTGCCGGAGGTGGCCCGCGAGCTGGGCGTGGACTATCTGCTGGTGGGGAAGATTCGCTGGCAGCGGGGCTCGGCCGGCTCGAGCCGGGTGCGGGTGAACCCCGAGCTGATCCGCTTCACGCCCGGTGCGCCGCCCACGACGCGCTGGCAGCAGCCGATCGACGCCGCGATCACCGACGTGTTCACAGTCCAGGCGGACATCGCCGGCAAGGTGGCCGACGCGCTCGGGGTGGTCCTCGGCGACAGCGCTCGTCGCGAGCTGACGGTGAAGCCGACGGAGAGCCTGGCCGCCTACGACGAGTACCTCAAGGGCGAGGCGGCCGCGCAGGGGATGAAGGCCGACCAGGCCGGGCTGCGCCGGGCCATCGGCTACTTCGAGCGCGCGGTGTCGCTGGATTCGACGTTCGCGCAGGCCTGGAGCCAGCTCTCGCGTACCCGCACATCGCTCTACTCCAACGGCGTCCCTGACCAGCCGCTGGCCGACTCGGCGCGGGCGGCGCTGGAGCGGGCGCGCCGGCTCCGGCCCGACGATCCGCTGGTCTACCTCGCCGCCGGAGACTTCTACAGCAGCGTCAATCCGATCGAGAACGAGCGGGCGATGGCGGAGTACGAGCGCGGCCTGCGCCTCGCACCCGACGACGTGGAGCTGCTCAGCGCGGCAGCCACCGCAGCGGGGAAACTGCGGCGGTGGGACGAAATCCTTCCACGGCTCGAGCGTGCCCTGCGGCTCGATCCGCGCTCGGCCACCGTGGCGCGGCGGGTCGCCACCGTCCACCTCTTTCTCCGGCAGTACGCCGCCGCCGACTCGGCCGTGAACCGTGCGATCGCCATCGCGCCCACCAACCCGCAGATGGTGCTGGTCAAGGTCATGGTGGCGCTGGCGCGCGGCGATCTCGCCGGCGCACGGGCCGTGGTCCGCGCGGCCGCCGGGCGGATCGACGCCACGACGCTCTTCGCCTTCCTGGCCACGTACCAGGACCTCTACTGGGTGCTGGACGATGCCCAGCAGCAATGGGTGCTGCAGCTGCCGCCGGCGGCATTCGACGATGACCGCGGGGTATGGGGGATCGTGCGAACCGAGATCCATCAGCTGCGCGGCGACCCGCGCGCCGCCGCAGCCTACGCCGACTCGGCGCGCCTCACCCTCGCCGCGCAAAGCCGGGCCGCCCCCGACGACGCTCAGCGCCACGCACTGCTCGGGCTGGCGCTGGCCTTCCTGGGGCGGAAGGAGGAAGCAATCCGAGAGGGCCGACGCGGAGTCGAGCTGCTCCCGATCGAGCGCGACGGCTTGCAGGGCCCCTACGTCCAGCTCCAGCTGGCCCGGATCTACCTGCTGACCGGGGAGCCCGAGCACGCGCTCGACCTGCTCGAGCCGCTGCTCCACATTCCCTTCTATCTGTCTCCGGCGTGGCTCCGCATCGATCCGGCCTTCGAGCCGGTGCGGACCCATCCGCGGTTCGAGCGACTCTTCGCCGGCACGGGATGACAGCTACATCTCATGGGCACGACACTCGACCGAGTCTCGCTGCTGTCCGGGGTGCGGACGCTGACGCGCCGGGACCGCGGACTGGCCAGACTGGTCGCGCGATACGGCCCTCCACCGCTGTGGGCGCGCCGTCCGGGGTTCACGACCCTGCTCCGCATCATCCTGGAGCAACAGGTCACGCTGGCCTCGGCCGAAGCCCTGTACCAGCGGCTGGCGGCGACGATACGCCCGTTCGATCCCGCCGGCATCCTGGCTCTGGGCCCGGCGGGGCTTCAGGGACTCGGGGTGACGCGGCAGAAGACGAGGTATGCGCTCGCGCTCGCGGATCAGGTGACCAACGGGCAGCTGACACTCGGCCGGCTGGGGCGATGCTCCGACGCGGAGGCGCGGGAGCGGCTCATGCGAGTGCCGGGGATCGGGCCGTGGAGCGCCAGCATCTACCTCCTCATGGCCCTGCGACGACCCGACGTCTGGCCGCCGGGCGACTTGGCGCTCGACAAGGCGCTGGCCCGCCTTCAGGGGTCGGCCTCGACGCTGGGCGCCGACGAGGTCGAAGCGGTCACCGCGCCGTGGCGCCCGCTGCGGGCGGTGGCGGCGCGGATTCTGTGGCACTCCTACCTGTCTGAGCGAGCAGCCTGAAGATGCCGCAGACGACCGCCGCGCGGACCCAGTACTACACGGCCGCTACGCTCGACGGCTTCATCGCCGATCCGAACCACTCCCTGGACTGGCTGTTCCAGTTCGGCAACGAGGGAACTGAGGACTTTCCCAGCTTCCTCAGTGAGGTCGGCGCGGTGGCAATGGGCTCATCCACCTACGAATGGGTCCGCAGACACCTGATCGACGCCGGGGCGGACCATGCCCAGCCGTGGCCGTACACCCAACCGGCCTGGGTCTTCACCACCCGTTCCCTGCAGCCGGTGCCGGGCGCCGACATCCGCTTCGTACGCGGGGACGTCGCTCCCGTGCACCGGGCGATGCGGGCGGCGGCCGGAGAGAAGAACATCTGGCTCATCGGCGGAGGCGACCTGGTCGGACAGTTTCATGACCAGGGACTACTGGACGAGATCATCGTGACCCTCGCGCCGGTCACGCTGGGGGCGGGCAAGCCGCTGCTCCCGCGCGCGATCACGACGCCGCCGCTGCAGCTGGTCGAGACGCGGGTTCTGGGGCCGTTCGTCCAGCTCCACTATTCGGTTGGCCGGCGGGGATCTCAATGAAGGTGCGGGCCGACCCGGAGATGCGGATGCGCTACGTCGCCATGATACTCGCCGGCCTCACGCTCACGCGGCCGCTGCATGGTCAGAGCCCGTCGGCCGACTCTGCCGCGATCGTGGCATTGGAGCTGGAGATGAGCCGCCTCCTGATTGAGGGCCGAATAGACGAGTATGCCACTCATCTGACAGCCGACTACGCTCGGACCACACGCCAGGGAAAGTTGGAGCGGCGCGACGCGGCCCTCGCGAGCTGGCGGTCGCGCGGAGCCGCAGGGCTCATGCGGCCGACCGATCTCTGGGTCCGAGTCTATGGGGATGCGGCGGTCCTGACGGGTACTGTGTCCGGCGGGGACTCCAGCATGCCCAACATACGAATCACGAAGACCTTCGTGCGTCAGCAGGGACGCTGGCTGCTGGCGGCGCTCCACGGTTCCGACATCCCCCGGCGGTGACGCAGGAGGCTGCTTGACCGTCCTCGATCGCATCGCGGCAGCGGGTCTCCTCGTCGGTGCCGCGCTCGGGCTGGCGGGTACCCTCGTGGAATCACCAACGCTTCAGGCCTCCCTGTGGGCGATCGACAGCGTCGGCCTGGTGATCGCCACGGTCCTGCTCGCGCTCAGGTACTTCCGGGCCGGGGCGGACATCGTCGCGGGCGGGTACCTGGTATTCGCGATCGGCGAGGGCGTGCTGCTCTCGGGAACCGCCGCGGGCCCGAGCGGCAGTGTGCCTGCGTTCGCCGCGGGAACCGCGCTGTGGGCGGCGGGCCTGGCCCTCGTCAGCGCGCCGAGGCTGCTGCCGGCCTGGCTGCGGTTGCTGGGCGCAGTCGCGGCCTGCCTCTTCGCCGTCACGTCAGCCTGCATCTACGCCGGCGAAGAGTTGCTGCCCACGTCGGCGCCTCTTCCCTTCTTCGGCTACCCGTTCCTCGTGGCGACCCTGCTGGGCTGGGCCTGGATGCTGGTGAGCGAGCGGGTACATCCACCGGAACCACGTCCATGAGCGTGAGTCAAGCGACAGCAGCGAAGCATCGCCGGATGTTCTGGCGACGCATGCTGGTACATACGAGCCTCGCCCTCGGGCTGCTGGGCGCCTCGCTGGGCCTGGGCATGTGGGGCTACGAGCACTACGAGCACCTGCACTGGCGGGACGCCTTCCTGAACGCCGCGATGCTCCTCGGCGGGATGGGTCCCGTGGAGACGGATCTCTCCGCACCGGGAAAGCTCTTCGCGGGCTTCTTCGCGCTGTATTCAGGGCTGGTCGTGATCGCCGTCACGGGTCTGCTGCTGGGGCCCGCCGTTCATCACCTCATGCACCGCGTCCACTGGGACGAGGAAGCCTGATGGACGAGCGGCTGGAGCGCAACAAGCGCACGGTGACGGCCTTCTACGATCTCATGTTCAACCAGTCGCGCCCCGCCGAGGCGGTCGAGCGCCATGTCGGCGCGACCTACACCCAACACAACCCGGCCGTCGGGGATGGAAAGGCCGCGTTCATCGCCTACTTCGAGCGAATGGCTCGGGAGTACCCCGGGAAGCGGGTGGAGTTCAAGCGGGTGATCGCCGAAGGCGACTACGTGGTTCTCCACTGCTACCAGCAGTGGCCGGGAGATCGTGACTGGGCGGGGATCGACATCTTCCGGCTGGATGCCGCGGGCAAGGTGGTGGAG
>JBKPGZ010000134.1:0-8529 GCA_046729675.1 Gemmatimonadota bacterium
CCCGAGGGGCGCTTGGGATGTTGCCGGTGTTCTGCGATCCTCGGGCAAGGTCCCTCGCTCCGCTCGGGATGACATTTACTCCTTTTTCGGGATGAAAGTCATTCCTTCTCCGGATACAGCTCCCGATACAGCCACGCCCGCGCCTTCACCCAGTCCCGCCGCACAGTGCGCTCCGAGATCCCCAGCGCCTCGGCGATGTCCTTCTCCTCCATGCCGCCGAAGAAGCGACATTCGATGACCTGGCGCTGCCGCGGGTCGAGCTGGTTGAGCGCGTCGTCCAGCGCGAGCAAATCGTCGGCTGAGGTGTCGGGGGTCCCCGCCTCGTCACCCAGCGTCACCGAGATCACGCCGCCCCCACGTTTGGCCGCCTTCCGCCGGCGGGCGTAGTCCACCAGCACCTGGCGCATGGCACGCGCGGCGATGGCCAGGAAGTGGGCCCGGCTGGTGGCGTTCATCCCGCCCCCTGAGGCGAGCTTGAGGTAAGCCTCGTGGATCAGCGCGGTCGTCTGCAGGGTGTGACCGCCGCCCTCGCGGTCGAGCTGCCGGTGGGCGACGCGCCGCAGGTCCTCGTACACCAGCGGCACCAGCCGATCCAGCGCCTGGCTGTCGCCGGCGACCGCGGCCTCAAGAAGGCGGGTGACATCCCCCGGCGACGTGTCGCTCGTGTCCGTCATTGCCGTTCCTCCTGTCAGAGGCGGATAGGCGGCCGCGGCCGACCGGTACCCGGACCCCAGTCGTCGCCCGGGCGGTCATCGTCCGGCAGCGCTCCGGTCTCGAGCTCGCGCACCTCGCGCTCGGCCGCCTCGAGCTCCTCGTGGTCGATGCCATCCTCGCCATGCAGGCGGGGACCCGGATATCGCCGCTCGCGCACCAGCCAGAGGACCAGTCCGATCAGCAGCACCGCGGCGAGGAAGATCGCGGATACGGGACCACCGATCAGCGGCATGTCAGCGCGACTCCGCCCACGCTTCGATGCCTCGGGAGGTGATGCGGTGGGTGATGAGCGGCGTCAGCCGTCCCTCGCCCCCGATGACGATCGCCTCGCCCAGGGCAGCCAAACCGACCGTCACGCCGGCATCGTCCCGGGCGAAGACGGAGGCGATCGGGTCGCCCGACCGCACCTCATCGCCCGGCTTCACCGTGATGACGAAGCCCACCGCCGCATCGATCCGGTCCTCGATCCTGGCGCGACCTCCGCCGAGCTCCAGGATGGCACGCCCGATGCGCCGCGGCTCCACCCCGGTGACCACGCCGCTCCGAGGCGCCCGGTAGACTTCCACTGCACCCGCCTGCGGGAGGATGGCGGGGTCATCCACCACCGCCGGATTGCCGCCCTGGGCCTCGATGATCCGCCCGAAGGTCTCCAGCGCCCTGCCCGAGCTGACCGACGCCTCCAGCCGGCGCCGGGCGTCGGAGCGGTCCTTCGCGGCCCCGACCAGGAGCAGCATCTCCACGCCGAGGGCGTAGGTGACCTCCATGAGATCCTCCGGCCCCCGCCCCTGGAGGCCTTCCAGCGCTTCCTCCACCTCCAGCGCGTGGCCACACGCCCGACCCAGCGGCCGGTCCATCGCGGTGAGCAGCGCGACGGTGGGGCAGCCGTGGGCCGCGCCGAGCCCGATCATGGTGGTCGCCAGCTCGATCGCGCGGGCGGGATCGGGAATGAATGCCCCGCTGCCGGTCTTCACGTCGAGCACCAGACCGTTGAGCCCTTCGGCCAGCTTTTTCGACATGATGCTGGCGGAGATGAGCGGAATGGATTCCACGGTCCCGGTGACGTCCCGGAGGGCATAGAGCTTCCGGTCCGCCGGCGCGATCTCCGGGGTCTGCCCCAGCATGGCGCAGCCGATCCTCTCGACCTGGGCCCGGGCGTCCGTCAGCGAGAGCCCCGTGCGCATTCCGGGGATGGACTCCAACTTGTCCAGCGTGCCGCCGGTGTGCCCCAGTCCCCGGCCCGACATCATCGGTACGGCCACGCCACAGCTCGCCACCATGGGCGCGAGCAGGAGGGACACCTTGTCGCCCACGCCCCCGGTGGAGTGTTTGTCCACCCGCGGCACCGGAAACCCGTCGAAGCGGAGCCGGTCGCCCGAGTTCAGCATGGCGTCGGTGAGCGCCGCCAGCTCCTCGGGCGCGAGGCCGCGGAACACCACCGCCATGAGGAGGGCCGAAATCTGATAGTCGGGAACCTTGCCGGCCGTGTAGTCGGCGACCAGTCGAGCCCAATCGCCGGCCGCGATCGCGTTCCCGTCACGCTTGTGCTGGATCAACGACGGAATCAGCATTCGGAGTCATCTCCGGGAACGGTCGCTCTCTTGCTCGCTCGGTCCTGCATGATCACCCTGCTCTTCGTGGCCCAGGCGCAGCTCGCCGTCGCGCAGACCGTGGCGGACCACGTCGCGATGGGCGTGGCGGCCATCGAGGCCCGGGACCTGCGCACCGGACTGGCCCACTACGAGGCCGCTCTCGCCCTCGACTCCACCGACTATGCCGCCAACTGGCGCGCCGCCTTCGCCCTGCTGGACGAAGGCGAGCTGATCCCCGACAGCCTCCCTAAAGCCGAGCGCGATTCCCTCTTCGCACGGGCGGAAGTGCTGGCCCGAAGGGCGGTGGCCGCGGACTCGACGAGGCCCGAAGGCCACTTCGCGGCGGCCGCGACGGTCGGTCGGGCCGCGCTCACGATGGGCAAGAAGGAGCGGATCCGCCGGGCGAAGATCGTGCGCGAGGAGGCCCTCCGCACCCTGGCCCTGGATCCGACCCACGACGGCGCCTACCACGTGCTGGGCCGGTGGAACGCGGAGATCATGCGCCTCTCCGGGTTCAGCCGCTTCTTCGCCAAGCGCTTCCTCGGCGCGGGCATCTTCGGCGAGGCGTCGTGGGAAGCGGCGATCACGAACCTCCAGAAGGCGGTCGAGCTCGATCCAGCTCGGATCTACCATCGGCTGGAGCTCGCCCGCATCTACGCCGACCGCAAGCGGTACCAGGAGGCGCTGGACCAGCTGGGGCGGATCTCGTCGCTGCCGGACCGCGAGCTGCTGGATCCGCTCTACCGCGAGCGGGCGGTGGAGCTCCAGCGGAGAATCGCGGGCCGAACGTAGGCGCCCGTGCAACCTAGCCGCCCGGGGGGTGGCGTCAACGGTTGCGACACCCCAGAGATTGGACACCGCAACTGCAGCCCGGTTCACGGCTTTCGCTCGGGCGCCGGAGTCTTATTATGAGCGTGATCCCCATCCGGACAGGACCATGAGCGCCGTACCGGCATTAGACGAAGTCGAACGGTTGCAGGCCCGGCTGAACGCGCTGGAGCAGGAGCGGAAGCACCTCCTGGCCGTGATCGAGATTCTCCAGGAGATCAGCGGCTCCCTGCACTTCGCCGACATCGTGCAGTCCGTGGCCTTGCGTCTGGGCGAGACCTTCGGGCTCGACCGCTGCTCCATCTTCCTGGCGGAGCGTGGCGGGCGGCGGGTGCGCCTCGTGGCCAGCTACGAGGATCCCGGCATCCGGAACTACGTGGTGGACCTCGAGCGCTACCCCGAGCTGCGGCGGGCGATCCAGACCGGGGAGACGGTCTTCATCGCCGACGCCTCCAGCGACCCTTCGCTCAGCCCCGCGCGCGGCGCGCTCACCGCCCGCCGGGTCAAGTCCATCACCGCCATCCCGATCAGCTGGCGGGGCACCACGATCGGCGCCATCCTGCTGCGCACCTTCCGGGACGGGCCCGCCTTCTCCAGCGCCGATCTCCAGTTCTGTCAGGTGGTGGCGAACCTGACGGCCAAGGCGCTGCGCAACGCGCACCGCTTCGAGAAGCTGCGGCAGCAGCGGGGCGAGAACACGGCCCTCCGCCGCCGCGAGCGGGAGCAGGCGGCGTTGATCGGGTTCCTCCGCAACCTGCTGTCGAGCTACCCGCCCCGCGCCGCGAGCGACGACGAGCCCGACCTCACCGCCGAGCTCTCGCCGGAGATCGGGCGGCTGTCGGGCGTGGCCCAGGCGGTCCTCAGCCAGGAGGCCGCCTCGCGGTGACGTCCAGCGCGGCCGAGCGGGCGGCCTCGCTTCGGCAGCAGATCGAGCGCGCCAACTACGCGTACTACGTCCTCGACGCGCCGGAGATCAGCGACGCCGAGTACGACCGCCTCTTCCGCGAGCTGCAGGCGCTGGAGGCATCTCACCCCGAGATCCAGTCTCCCGACAGTCCGACCCAGCGCGTCGGGGCCCCGGTCGCCAGCGCGCTGGCCAAGTACATTCACCGCCGCCCCATGCTCTCGCTCGCCAACGCCTTCTCCGACGAGGAGCTGGCGGCCTGGGAGGAGCGGAACGCCCGCATGGTCGCCGAGGTGCGCAAGGCCGGATACACGACCGAGATCAAGATCGACGGCGCCGCGGTGAGCCTGACGTACGAGAACGGCCGACTCACCATGGGCGCCACGCGGGGCAACGGCGAGATCGGGGAGAACATCACCGCCAACCTCCGCACCATCGCGGACGTGCCGCTCACGCTGAAAGGCCGCGGGTGGCCCAAGGTGATGGAGGTCCGGGGAGAGGTCTATCTCCCCTACACGGGCTTCAAGCGGGTCAACGAGCAGCGGGAAGCGGAGGGCGAGCCGCTCTTCGCCAACCCGCGGAACGCAGCCGCCGGCGGGCTCCGCATGCTCGATCCCGCGCTCACCCGGAAGCGCCGCCTCCGGATGTTCGCCTTCGGGGTGGAGCCGATCGAGGGTGCCCTCACCGCCACAACCCACTCGGAGGTGCTGGACCTGCTGGACGCCTGGGGCTTCCAGGTGGAGCCCCACCGCGAGCGCTCCGACTCGCTCGAGGGCGTGCGCGAGAAGATCGCCTCCTTCGAGCACCTGCTGCCACACCTCCCCTTCCAGGCCGACGGCGTGGTAGTCAAGGTGGACCGGCTCCGCCTCCACCCCGAGCTCGGAGTGGTCGGCGGGCGGGAGCCGCGCTGGGCGATCGCCCGCAAGTTCGCGCCGGAGGTCGCGGTCACCCGGGTGAACAGCATCGAGATCAACGTGGGCCGCACTGGAGCGCTCAACCCCTGGGCCGCGCTGGAGCCGGTGCAGATCACCGGCGTGACGGTGAGCGCGGCGACCCTCCACAACGAGGAGCTGATCGCGCAGAAGGACATTCGCGTCGGCGATCGGGTGGAGGTGATCCGGGCGGGCGAGGTGATCCCCCAGGTGATTCGCCCGGTCCTCGACGGCGTGGACCCGAGCACCCGCTCGGCGCCGTTCCGCATGCCCGACCGCTGCCCCGCTTGCGGGACGCCGGTGGAGCGTCCGCCGGAAGAGGTGATGCGGTACTGCCCCAATGCCTCCTGCCCGGGACGCATCCTGGAGTCCATCGTCCACTACGCCTCGCGCGGCGCGATGGACATCCGGGGACTGGGCTACGAGCGAGTGCGTCAGCTGCTGGACGCGAGCCTGTTCCGCGACGTGGCCGACCTGTACCGGATCGGGTGCGAGCAGCTGGTCGAGCTGGACCGCTTCGCGAAGCAGTCGGCCGATCAGCTGGTGGCGGCGATCGAGGCCTCCAAGTCGCGACCGCTCTCCAGTCTGCTGTTCGGCCTGGGCATCCGGCACGTGGGCCAGACGGTGGCGGTGCTGCTCGCCCGGCGGTTCCGCACCATGCAGGCGCTGATGCAGGCGTCCGAGGCCACCATCAACGACGTGCAGGGGGTAGGCCCCACGATCGCGCGCGCGGTGGTCGCGTTCTTCGCGGAGCCGCGGAATGTGGACCTGATCGGGCGGCTGGAACGCTCGGGCCTCACCTTCACCGAGCCGGGCGCCGCCGGCGGTGACGGTGCGCTTTCGGGCAAGACCTACGTCCTCACCGGCACCCTCCCCACCCTCTCGCGCACCGAAGCCACCGCGCTCATCGAGTCGGCGGGCGGACGGGTCGCCGGGAGCGTGAGCAAGAAGACCGACGCGGTCGTGGCCGGGGAGGAGGCGGGAAGCAAGCTGGAGAAGGCGAAAGAGCTCGGCGTCGAGGTCATCGACGAGGATGAGCTCTTGCGTCGCGTCGGGCGAGGGGCCTCATGAGTGTCATCCCGAGCGTAGCGAGGGATGCTGCTCGTGTCGGCAAGATCCCTCGCTGCGCTCGGGATGACATCCTGCATTGACCCGGATCAGGCACGCGCAGTAAGATCCACCGTCCTCAACCCACTCGCCCAATGACCAGCGAACCCACCCGCCCTCACCACGGCGGTCTCCGTCTCGGCCGCCGCGTGCTGCACCAGCTCCGCTCCGCCCTGGAGCGCGACACCGGGCTCCAGGCTTCCACCTACCTCCAGGAGGCGGGCTTCGCCGGCGGCGAGGAGCTCTACGCGGAGTTCCGGGAATGGCTGGTGCCCAATCGCGGCGTCGAGGATCCGTCGCAGCTGGACGCGGATTTTCTGAGCAGTACGCTCTCCGACTTCTTCGCGGATCAGGGATGGGGCCGGCTCGAGGCCAGCCGCCTCGGCGACTCGGTACTGGCGCTCGATTCGGCGGAGTGGGCGGAGTCGGTGGAGACCGGGGGAACGGAGTTCCCCTCCTGCCATCTCACCTGCGGCATGCTGGCGGACTTCTTCGGGCGGCTGTCGGACGGACTGGTGGCGGTGATGGAAGTCGAATGCCGCTCTCGCGGCGACGGACGGTGCCGTTTCCTGGCCGGCTCGCCCGAAACCCTGGGTACCCTCTACGACCGGATGGCCCAGGGCACGGGCTACGCGGAGGCGCTGGGGCTCAGTTCGCCGACTTGAGCAGGCGGACGTCGCCCGAGCCGGTCTCGATCGCCACTCGTCCCACCCCATCGCCGATCCGACCCACCACGTGGTCGCGCGCGTGACGCGTGACCTGGATCGGGAAGTCGGTCTCGATCTCCCCGCTGGCCGTCTCGATCTCCACGTCGCCGGCGAGGTTGGCAGGCGCACGGACCGAGATGTCGCCGGAGCCGGTCTCCAGAGCCAGGTCGCGCACCGGGCCGCGCACCTCGGTCGAGATGCTCCCGCTGCCTGTCTCCAGAGCGAGCTCGGGACAGGTCACTGTGGTGAGCTCGATGTCGCCGGAGCCGGTGTCCACCTGGATCGACTTGGCGTTCAGCTGGCTGCCCGACACCTGCCCGGAGCCGGTGTCGATCGACAGCTCGTCCCCGCGGAAGCCGCTCAGCTCCACGGAGCCCGAGCCCGTGTCCACGCTCAGCGTGCCTTCCCCACCGGTCACCCGGACGTCGCCCGAGCCCACGTCCACGGCGAGGCTGCCCTTCACCCCGGTGGCGGTGACCGGCGCCGAGTGGCTGTCCACCAGAATCTCGCCGTTCACGTTGGCCACGGACACCCGGCCCACGGCCAGGTGGAACGCGACGCGGTACCCGGCCGGCACCCGCACCTTCATGTCGGCGTAGGCGCGGAGGTCCCCGCGGTCGCGGGTGATACGCACCGTGCGGCCGCGCGGCCGGTCCCAGTCATCGTCCTCGTCGTGGTCGCCGTCGCCGAAGGTGCCGTCCTCCCGGACCTTCAGGCTGGTGGAGGAGCCCGACTCGAGGCCGGCGTAAGCCACATCCTGGGAGGGATAGATCACTCGCAAGGTCTCCCAGCCGCGCAGCTCACCCCGCGCGACCGTGAGCCGGGCGGCGTCCGCACCGCCCCGTGTGAGCTCCACCGCCACGCTGCCGGTGCCGGGCTCCACCGTGAGGGCTCCGGCCAGGTTGTAGATCGCGATCTCGTCGCCCTCCAGGGTGTACCGCTCGACCTGCTGGGCGGCGAGCGCGGAGGGAGCGAGGGTCAGGAGGGCCAGCGCCAGTGTCGGCAGGGCCTGCATCGGAGTCTCTCCGGGATGAAGACCTTGCTTAGATAGGCAGAACTGTCCGGGGGTTGCAGGTCCTCAGAGCCGGGCCGCGTAGTCCGGGCGCATCACGATCTCACCACCCTGGATGATCTCGCGGTCCCACGGGAGGATGATGAAGCTGTCGGTCTCGAAGGCGTGGAAATCAGGGGCGTACTCCCCGGTCTTGAAGGAGACGGCCGTCCGTACCTCCGCGGGCCGGAGCGCCCGCACCTCGCTCAAGGCCAGCTTCATGGTGCTGCCGGTGTTGCAGGTCTCGTCCACGATCAGCACCCGGCGCCCGCGGATACTGGGCGGCGGGCCCGAGACCAGGACCGGCTGGGCCCCCTCCTCCTGCCGGGTCACGGCCATGGAGCTGAATTCGGTCTGGAGGATGGAGGCGACGACCACGCCGGGGATCACGCCAGCCTTGGCGACGCCGAGGACGATCTCGGGCTCGTACTCCCGCGCCACCCGCAGGGCGAGGGCGCGGCAGAGCTCACCGAAGAACGGCCAGTCGACCTCGAGGACACCCTTCGAGCTGGGCGGCTGACTGCGGCGCATGCGTGACTCCCGGTTGTACTGTTCCCCAACCTACGCCGGACGGTCGGAGGCGGGCACGCGCCGTGCCCCGACCGGGGGCGGGGCCCGAGATTCGCATACGCCCAACCCCGTGTCCCCCGTCGACTTTTGTCGGAGAACCACCCGCCCAGGAGTTTCTGGAGAAGCA
>JBKPGZ010000135.1:0-10171 GCA_046729675.1 Gemmatimonadota bacterium
GCCTGGGCGCGCGCGTCCAGCGTGGTGTGGACGATGATGTCGCCGGCGCGAGCGAGATCGTCGCCCAGGATGGAGTCGACGACCTTGCGCACCGCGTCCAGCGCCTGCGAGCGGTGGCGGTGGGGCTTCCACCCGGTGGCCGAGAGTCGAAACGGCTCGCGCGCCGCGCGGGCGACGGCACCGGGCCGCAGATAGCCTTCGCGCTCCATCTGCGCCAGCACCACGCCTCGCCGCCCGCGAGCGGCGTCCGGGTGCCGGCGCGGCGAGTAGAGCGACGGGCCGCGAGCCAGGCCGGCCAGGAGCGCGGCCTCGGCGACGGTCAGCTCGCTCACGCTCCTGCCGAAGAGGTCGCGACTCGCGGCTTCGACCCCCCAGGTGCCGTTGCCCAGGTAGATGAGATTGAGATAGAGTTCGAGGATCTGTTGCTTGGTCAGCGCCCGCTCGAGCCGCCGCGCCAGCTCGATCTCGATCAGCTTGCGGCTGAGCGTGCGGTCCGGCCCCAGGTGCGCGAGAAACGCGCTTCGTACCACCTGCATCGTGATGGTGCTGAAGCCCTCGCGCACCTCCAGGGCCGCGAAGTTCCGGGTCAGCGCGCGTCCAGCGCTGTGCCAATCCACACCGCCGTGGTAGTAGAAGCGGCGGTCCTCCGCCGCGATGAACGCGGCTCGGACGTGGCGCGGCACTCTGGCGAGGGGGACATTGATCCGTCGGACGTAGGATAGTCTGCCCAGGCTCACGCCCGAGCGATCGAGCACCCGGCTTCCCTCACTGGGCCGAAAGCCGCGGAGCTGTTCGTCGGAAGGGCAGCCGGCAAGACCACAGGTGGCCATCCACAGCGTGGTTCCACCCGACAGGAGAAGCAGCGCGATCACCACGGCGGCGAAAACCCGCTGGCGGCGATTCATCCCCACCTCCCATGAAAAACGGCCCCGTCAGGGGCCGTTTGTGCGGACGATCCTGAGCCAGTCCCTCAACCGGCCTGAGGGGACTCATCCGACGGAATCGCGCTCGACCTGGTTTCGCCGGCTTCGCCGGGCTGGCCGTTGCTCCGCTCGTGCCGATGCTGCTGGTACCGTTCCCACCGGTTGGTGGCTTCCCGCCGCACATTCTCGGCGGTCTCGCGGACGCGCGTGCGGGCAGGCGCTGCGCGATCGCTGGTGAGGAAGTAGGTGGCCGCGACGCCGGCCGCGATGGCGAGCACCGCCCCGAGCGCGCTCGAGTCCTCCTCCTCCTCGCCGTGCCAGCGCTCCTCGAGATCGTCCAATGCGTCGGCGCCGCGCTTCCGCATGTGCGCGAGGCGCTCGAGCATCCGCTCGCGCGCTCGGCCGCTCAGCCCCTGCACCTCCTCGATGCCTCCTCCGATGTCCTCGCCCAGCGTCTCCAGCCGCTTGCGGAGCCGGCGCCGGGTGCGCACCCCGGTGTCGGGCGCGGCGAGCAGCCCGATACCCACACCGAGCGCGGTCGCCAGGAAGATGGTGCCCACGCCGCTCGCGGTGCCCCTGCGTCCACCAAAGTCGAAGTCGGCGTCGTCGAACCTGCGTTGTCTTCTCGTCATGAGGCCCCCGAGAGCCGCCAAAGGCTCGATCTGTCGGTAGCAGGCCCCGGGACCTTCCCGGGGCGGATCTCTCCCACACTAATCACTCCCGGGCGGGAAGGAAACATCTTGCATTCCACCTGTCCTCCCGAAAAACGCACCCCCGGGATGGGCTCAGGGAAGGCGCCTTACGGGCCCTGCCGGGTCGGCGCCGCCGGATCCGGCCCGCCGGGGTAAGCGGTTGGCAAGGCGTGGATTACCAAGGACCACCGGGGGGTGGGTCGCCGCCGGTGCGGCGTCCGGGCCCGATACAGCACGAAAATGGCACATCCGGCCCCCTGGTGCCCCCCAGGTTTCACCCAGCCTGTGTGTTCCAGTCCCGGATCCCCGGCACCCCCCGCCGGGATCCTCGAACCGACCGAGCGTGCGTCATGTATCTCGTCGAGCTGAGACCCGGCAGGGAAGAGCTCTATCGGACCGGCGATGAACTCGCCGCTGCGATCCGCAGTGGAGAGGTGGATGGCCACTCGCGCATCTATCATCGGTCCTCCTCCAAGTGGATCTCCATCACCTTGCATCCGCAGTACAAGGCGATCGTCGCCGAGAAGCCGGCGCGCCAACCTGCGGACGCGAACGGCTGGGTCCTCGCGCCACAGGCGGAGACACTCGAGGGGGCCGTGCAGCCGCCGGCGAAGCTCGACGACATGGTGTCCGAGGCCGAGGCGGCCGGGCGTGCCGACGGGGAGCAGGGAGACAACCCGTGGCGGCGGCCAATGGCGCTCGGCATCAGCGGCCTGTTCCTGGTCTTCGGGATTCAGCTCGCCTTCTCCGGCCCGCGGCCGCAGTGGTCCACCGCCCGTGCGGATAAGCCGGAGATCCCCCCGACTCCGGTCGAGCAAGTCGCCGCGCAGCAGGTGGTTTCGCTCGCGAGCACTTCGACCGCGTGGGACGAGGATCCGGCGGTGGTGGACGAGCCGGCCGAGCCCGCGCCGGCGCCCAAGGCCCCGGCCGTGCTGCCCAAGGCGCCCCGGGTGCGGATGAAGCTGGACGCCCCCATGCCCGGCGACAGCGCGACTGAAGCCGACCCGAAGACCGTCGAGGGACTGCTGGCCGACTACGGGAAGGCCTATGAGGATGCCCGCTCCCGCCTCGGCTCCGGTGTGCGAGTGGCTCGGCTGAACCAGCTGTTCGCCGTGTCGCGCCTGACTCCCCACGGCGGCATCACCGACACGCGGCTTGGCCTGGCCGGCGTGGCCAACTTCATTCGCGTGTACCGGGAGCAGGAGGGCTCGATCGAGCGGATATACCAGGACTCGTTCACCGCAATGTCCAAGGACCTCGGCTGGTCGCCGAAGCTGGCCAAGCGGTGGTACTCCCGCGAAGTCGGGAAGGAGTCGGCGGAGTTGGCATCACTGACCGACCGGCTGCTCGCCAAGATCGACAGCGTGCTGGCGGTGTTGAGTGCCGAGGCCGGGGCCTACGAGCTGGTGAACGGCAAGATCCGCTTCGAGGATCCCGCCGCGGCACGGCAGTACGGCGAGCTGCGTCGCAACATCAACACGGCGATGGACGCCGCCCGGATCGCTGGAGGCGAGGAATCGCAGGGCCCGATGGGCCTCCTGCTCAAGGCGATCGGGACGAGCCGGCTGCCGGTGGAGAGCTGAGCGACCTTCCCTCGCCATTCAGGTCCGCTCGCGCGACCTGATCCGGGGCCCTGGCCAGCACCCGTTCGGCGAGCTCGCGCTCGCCCCGGGCGGCCAGGGCCTCGAACGCTTCCCGGAGTGAGACGCCGGCACGCCGGATCCCGTGATGGTCGGTGGAGATGAGGTCCACCAGCCCCTGCTCGACCATCGCCCAGGCCAGCCCCTCGGCACCCGGGTTCGAGTGGGCGTAGTAGCCATTGAAGCTTCCCGCGTTCACCTGCAGCAGGGCCCCCAGCTCGCGCCACCGACGCATCTGCTCCAGGGCCGCCACCCCCGGCACATAGCGGTAGCGCTCGGGATGGGCGATGACGATCCCGCGACCGCCGGCCATCACCTCCCGGACCACATCTTCGTGACTGCCCCGAAGGTCGAACCCGAACTCGACCAGCAGGTAGTGGCCCCCGTTATAGCCCACGTCGGCGCGCCCGACGACCCGACGGATCTGGTACACATCGGGCGCCCAGATCTCCTGGCCCAGGCCGATCGCGGGCAGGTCGTCGCGGCCCTGCGCCGCGTCGGCGAGCTGATCGAAGGCCTCGCGATGGACCGTGAGCTCGCGGGCCAGGTCCCCGTCGGTTGCGAGGCGGGGAAGGAGCAGGTGGGGGGTAGTGACGAGGGCGCCCACGCCTTCCGCGCGGAGCGCCGCCAGCGAGCCGAGGGACTCCTCCACCGAGGCGGAGCCGTCGTCCACGCCGGGGACGAGGTGACTGTGGAGGTCGGTGAAGAGCGGAGGTTCCATTCCGTTCTGGTGCGGCAACCTTCGAGCCACGCTAGTCTTCAGCCATCCTTTCCCCGGAGTCCCAGTGACCACAGCCCGACGCACCCACGGCTTCCGCGAGTCGGTGATCCGGGGCATGACGCGGCTCGCGCGTGAGCACAACTCCCTCAATCTCGCCCAGGGGTTCCCCAATTTTCCAGCGCCCGCGCTGCTGAAGGAGGCGGCCATCCGCGCGATCGGCGCCGACATCAATCAGTACGCCATCACCTGGGGCGCGCATCGGCTGCGCCACGCGCTGGCGCGGACCTACGCCGAGCGCTACGGTCTCGAGGCCGATCCGGAGCGGGAGATCACCGTTACCTGCGGCGCGACCGAGGCCATGATCTCCAGCCTGCTCGCAGTGGTGGATCCCGGGGACGAGGTGATCGTGTTCGAGCCGTTCTACGAAAACTACGGCCCCGACACGATCCTCGCCGACGCCCGACCGGTCTACGTCCCGCTCGAGCCCGGACGTCCGCTGGACCTCGACCGTCTCTCGGCCGCCTTTACGCCGCGCACCCGTGCGATCGTGGTGAATACGCCCAGCAACCCGTCGGGCCGGGTGCTGACGCGCGCGGAGCTGGAAGCGATCCGCGATCTCTGCGTGGCCCACGACGCGCTCGCGGTGACCGACGAGATCTACGAGCACATCCTCTACAGCGGAACGCACTTCCCCATCGCCACGCTGCCGGGGATGCGCGAGCGCACCGTCACGATCAGCGGCGCCTCCAAGACCTTCAGCGTGACGGGGTGGCGAATCGGCTGGATTCTCGCGCCGGCGGAGCTCACCGACTCGATCCGGAAGGTGCACGACTTCCTGACCGTCGGCGCGCCCGCGCCGCTCCAGGAGGCGGTGGCGGACGCGCTTGAGGGGCTCGGCGCAGATTTCTATCGCGGACTCGCCGACAGCTACCGGGCGCGTCGCGACCTGCTGCAGGACGCGCTCGCCGAAGCGGGATTCCGTTCCACGGCACCCGAAGGGGCCTACTACATCCTGGCCGACTTCGCGCCGCTCGCCGAAGTCGCCGCGGCGGGGGGAGCGCCGCCCGATGATACCGCCTTCTCGGTGTGGCTCTCCCGCGAAGTCGGCGTGACGCCGGTTCCGGGGTCCAGCTTCTTTCGCGAAGGCGGCGGGCGGAGCCTGGTGCGGTTCGTGTTCTGCAAGACCGAGGACGTGCTCCAGGAGGCGGCTCGACGGCTCCGGTCCATCGGCCGGGGCGATGTGCGCCGCGGGGAGGCAGCGGCCGCGCGCAGCGGGCTCCAGCGGTGAGCGGCGGCCTCGCGGTAGTGACCGGCGCGACTGCCGGCATCGGGCGGGAGTTCGCGGAGCAGCTGGGCGCGCGTGGCTACGACCTCCTTCTCGTGGCGCGCGACCGCCAGCGCCTCACCGCCACCGCCGAATCGCTTGCCGCGACCCACAGCGTCGCGGCGGAGGCCTTTCCGGCGGACCTCAGCCGAGACGATGAGGTGACCCGGCTCGGCGAGCGACTGGCGGCATCGCCGCGGCTCGCGCTGCTGGTCAACAACGCAGGGTTCGGCACGCGAGGACGGCTGGCGGAGGCGGATATCGAGCGGCAGGAGGCGATGCTGCGGCTCCACGTGCTGGCGCCGATGCGACTCGCCCGAGCGGCGCTGCCGGCGCTGCTCGCCAGGCGGAGCGGGGGCGTGATCAACGTCTCCTCGGTCGCCGGGTTCATCTACTCGGCGGGCAACGTGAACTACTGTGCCACCAAGGCCTACCTGACGACGTTCAGCGAGGGGCTCGCGGCGGAGCTGCACGGCACCGGTGTGCGGGTCCAAGCGCTCTGCCCCGGTTTCACTCGCACCGAGTTCCATGCGCGAATGACGGGACCGGCGGAGAGTCACCCGCGCTTCCTCTGGCTGAGCGCGAGGTCGGTGGTGGCCTACTCACTCCAGTGCCTGGAGCGCGGCGGGCCGGTCGTCTGCGTACCCGGCTTCCGGTGGCGCCTGATCGTCCAAGCGATCCGCCTCACGCCCAGGCCGCTCATCGGATGGGTGACCCGGCGGCAGTACTCCAGCGTGTGACCTGAGTCCTATCGGCTCGTGGCCGGCCCGGCGCCTCGCCACCTGCACCATCCTGCCCCTCACCCTGGCTGCCTGCTCCGACGGCGATCTCTTCATCCCCGACGATCGAGCTCCCGTCCAGCTGCGAGCGGTCTCGGGCGACGGCCAGTCCGCGGTGGCCGGTTCTCCCGTTCCTCATCCACTGGTGGTGGAGGTCTTGGACCGGGCCGGCCGGCCGGTCGAGGGCACCGTCATCGTGTTCCAGTTCGTGGACCAGCCCGATGGTGCTGCCATCGCCCCGTCAGCGCCCGAGACCGACTCGGATGGCCTGGCGTCGGTGGAGGTCACTCTGGGCAGACCCGCCGGCGACCAGCCGGTGGATGCCCGGCTGGGAGACCCCGAGCGCGATGTTCGCGTGCGCTTCCTGCTCACGGCCATCCCCTCCAACGGCGGCGGGGGAGGGGGCGATGTCGGTGGCGGTGGGAGTGGCGGCGGCGGTGACGATGAGGACGGTGGTGGCGGGAAAGGCAAGGGGAAGGCCAAAGGCCCTCGCGGGAACGGCGGGGGAACGGGGACGACTGAGATCCCGGCAAGGACTGGTGCAGATCGAATCGTGCGTGACCAATCGGGACTGACGTCTTAGTTTGGTGGTGTCGTTCGGGAACTGGTGGTTCCGTCGGTCGGAGGCCTCATGCGCACAGCATTCCTGATTCCTCTCGCGTTCACTGCGGCCGTCGTCGCGGGATGCCGGGGCGAGGTATCGAAGACCTCGGAGCGGGAAGAGACCGTCTCTCGCACGACAACGCCACCGGAGCGGGATCTCACCCTCTCCGTGCCGCGCGTGGCCGAAACCGAAGTGGCCTCTGCGGTAGAGCTCGCGCTCCCCAAGCCTGTGCCTGCGCCGACTCGGGCTCACCGTCCCCGTCCCAAGCCGGCCCCCTCTCCGACTCCCCCAGCCGAGCCTGAGCAGGTTGCGGCCGCCGAGCCCGTCAGCGCGCCGACCGAGAGCCAGGCGTTGGCCGAACCTGCTCCGCTGGAGGACCCCGCGTCCGATGGACGGGAACTGGCTCCAGGCAAGACGGTGACGATCATCCCGGTCTCCACCGGGCCCTCGGTCGAGGCGGACGAAGGCGACTCCTGGACCTCATCCGAGCCCTCGCGGGGCGTCCTGGTGGGTGGGGGCCGGACCTGCCGGCGCCGCGGTGGGGGTGGCGGAATTGGCATCGCTGCCCGATTTCGAGTCAGCATTCCCTCGCTTCGTCTGAGGTAAATCCCACCGCTCCTGTCTAATTCCTGGGGGTGGCAATCCCGCCACCCTCTTTGTATGATTTTTCTTCGCTCCCGATACTCGCACTACATAGGGCTTCGGCCCCCCGTCGGCGCTGCCGCCGAGCAACCCGATGCCTGTGTCCACCACAAGCAGAGCTGGGAGGTTTGCATGAGGTATGCGTGGCTGATCGTGCTCGCCGTCGTGGCGACGGCCGGTTGTAACCAGGCCGAGCTCAAGAAGGCGCTGGCCGAGGCCAAGACGGCCGAGGCCCAGAAGGACAGCCTGCTGACCGAGGTCCTGGAGACCACGCAGTTCGTCACCGACGTCAACAGCGAGCTGGCCAAGGCCAAGAGCATGTCGGTCAAGTCGGCGAGCACCGATCCGGGCGTTCCCGGCGCGAAGAAGGATCGCGAGGAGCGTCAGGCGGCTCTGGACCGGATCAAGCAGGTCATCGCCCGACTGAACGAGAGCGAGACCAAGCTGGCGGAGACGGAGTCGCGGGCCAAGCAGTCCCGGCAGCGGAACGCGCGTCTGCTCGCTCAGATCGAGACGTTCAAGAAGACGGTCGAGGACCTCAAGACCACGGCGGAGCAGCAGAAGACCGAATACGAAGCCGCGCTGGCGGAAAAGGACACCCAGATCGCCACGCTGGCCGGGCGGGTGGACACGCTCAGCAGCGAGAAGTCGCAGCTCGAGAGCAGCAACATGGCGCTGACCGACACGGTCGCGAACCTGACGTCCTACAAGAACACGGTGTACTACGCCGTCGGGACGGAGGACGAGCTCAAGAAGCGGGGAATCGTGACGAAGGAAGGCTCGAAGTTCCTGGTCTTCGGCGGCAGCCGGTTGGAGCCGGCCCGCAACCTCGATCCGGCCGCATTCACGGCGATCGACAAGACCACGCAGACCTCGATCCCGCTGCCTCGGTCCGACAAGCAGTACAAGATCGTTTCCCGCCAGAGCCCGAGCTTCCTCGGGTCGAACGTGAGCAAGGACGGCAAGGTGAAGGGGTCCGTGGAGATCGGCCAGCCTGAGGAGTTCTGGTCGGCGTCGAAGTACCTGATTCTGGTTCAGGACTGACGGGTCCGGAGCGGCGTCGCGGCCCTCGGCATGAGCCGGGGGCCGCTTCGTTTTTTGGCGCGAGGTTGATGGCGGGTTGAGCGGTTGGCCTTAACTTCACGGGGCGGTATCCATCCGGGCACGGTCAGGAATCAGACAGGAGTAGATCTCGGAAAGAGTTGCTGGCTGAATGTTTTGACAGATAGTTGTCAACATTTTCTACATCGGACTGAGGAAAAGTCAAGCCGGGCAGGGAAGGGTAGGCCGTGACGGGTGACACCGCCGGGCACAGGCGCGCAACTGCAGATTCGGCACCGTAGTAGAACCGACTAGCCACTCACTACGGAGGTCCTGTGCGCACCATCAGCCTTGCTGCGGCGTTCGCCGCCTTCGTGCTGACCGCCGGCTGCGAGAAGAAGGGTGAAGGGGAGTACGAGGTGCAGAAGCCGGTCATCGGCAGCGAGACCGACACCGTGGAGACGCCAAGCGTCGAGACCGGGTCGGTGAAGGACACCATCAACGTGCCCGACGTCGACGTGAACACCGAGAAGAAGGAAGTGACGGTGCCCAAGGTGGATGTCGAGACCCCCAGCGAGCGGGAGCAGGGCCAGTAAGAGCATCGAGCGGCCGGGACCGCCATTCGGCGGCTCCCGGCACCACCACCCCCCTGGGTGCAGGTATACTTGGGGCGCGCGGCCCCCCAACCGCGCCTTCCGTAGCTCAACTCGATCCGGAGCCATGCCCATGAGCCTCACCAGGCTCGGGTTCCTCGTGGCTGCCGCGGCCGCGTGGCCCACGAGCGGCCCGGCCCAGGCCCCCGCAACACCCCAGGTGATCGCCATTCGCGCGGGCCGGCTGGTGGACGTCGAGCGTGGCGAAGTCCGGCGCGACCAGCTCATCCTGGTCCAGGGCGAGCGCATCACCGCGGTTCAGCCGGGCTCCACCCGGCCCCCGGCGGGCGCGCGGGTGATCGATCTCTCCCGCTACAGCGTGCTGCCGGGACTCATCGACTGCCATGCGCACCTGATCGGCGACCTCACCGACGCCGATGCCCTGCTGCCCTTGCAGCGTTCCGGAGCCCAGGAGGCGTTCAGCGGGGTCCGCAACGCCAGGACCACCCTTCTGGCGGGGTTCACGACGGTGCGAGACGTGGGGACCTATCGCGCGCTGGTGGATGCCGCGCTGCGCGACGCGATCAATGACGGGACCGTGATCGGGCCCCGCATGGCGGTGGCCGGGGCGTACGTCACCGTCACCAGCGGCGGGGGCGAGCTGGTCGGGACCGCGCTCGACGTTCCCATCCCTCCGGAGTACCGCTTCGGCGTGGCGAACGGGGTGGACCAGGTCCGCGAGCGGGTCCGGGCGATCCTGAACGGGGGTGCCGACTTCATCAAGCTGATCGCGACGGGGGCGGTGCTCACCCAGGGCACCAAGCCGGGCGCTTCCGAGTACACCGAGGAGGAGATCCGCGCGGCGGTGGAGCAGGCGGCGGAGTACGGCACCTACGTTGCCGCGCACGCCCACGGCGCCGAGGGCATCAAGCGCGCGGTGCGCGCCGGCGTGCGCTCGATCGAGCATGGCTCGCTGATCGACGACGAAGGCATCGCGCTGATGAAGGAGAAGGGCACCTGGCTGGTGGCGGACATCTACAACGGCGACTACATCGCCGGCACGGGCAGGAAGCAGGGGTGGCCGGAGGAGATCCTGCGGAAGAACGACGAGACGACCGATGCGCAGCGCGAGGGGTTCCGCAAGGCGGTCGAGGCGGGCGTCCGGATCGCCTACGGAACCGACAGCGGCATCTATCCCCACGGGATGAACGC
>JBKPGZ010000136.1:0-3433 GCA_046729675.1 Gemmatimonadota bacterium
CGACATGGTTCCCGCTCTGAGGCCCAACGTGCGCGGCGCGTTCCGCGCCTTCGCCGGTTTCATCGATGGCCTGGCGGAGCAGGCGAGCCAGCTACCGCCCGCCGACGTGCTGGAGCAGGTGATCCGCGCCATCGACTATGAGGCGGTGCTCCACGCGGAGGGCCCCGAGGGCGCTGACCGGTGGGAGAACGTGCGCGAGCTGGTCGCCAGTGCCGCCGACTGGTCGGAGGAGGTCACCGACGACCCCGAGGCAGGCACGCCGCTGGAGCACTTCCTCGCCGAGGCCGCGCTGCTCTCCTCGGCCGAGACGGTGATCGGGAACGACGAGGGCGTGACGCTCATGACCCTCCACACCGCCAAGGGTCTGGAGTGGCCCGTGGTCGTCCTGACCGGGATGGAGCACGGGCTCTTTCCTCTCGCCCGGGCGGAGGAGCAGCCCGACGGTCTGGAGGAGGAGCGGCGGCTGTGCTACGTGGGCCTCACCCGCGCCAAGGACAAGCTCTACCTCACCTGGGCTCGGGCGCGTCGCCGCGGCGGGGAGCTCCGGCCGGGGATGCCTTCCCGCTTCCTCAAGGCGCTCCCACCCAACATCGTGGAGGAGCGGCGGACGACATCGCTGTGGGCGCCGGATTGGGGTGGTACGGCGGACCGGCGGACCGGCGGAACGTGGTCCGGCGCCTCCGTCCCGCTGTCCCGCCGCACAACCGGTCCGCCGTACCGCCGATCCGCCGTCCCGCCGCCGAGCGACGAAGCCGAGCCCTCGCAGGACGCCCCGCGCTACGTCAAGGGCGAGCGCGTCCGCCACCGCCGCTTCGGCAGCGGCACGATCCGAGGGCTGAGCGGGGTGGGCCGCGATCTCAAGGTGTCCGTCGTGTTCGACGACGCGGAAGTCGGCGAGAAGCAGCTGCTCGTGGCCTACGCGGGTCTCGAGCGCGAATGGGAGAGTGCATGAGCATCGGGCGAAGCGAGGTGCTGCACGTGGCCAAGCTGGCGGAGCTCGCGGTGCGTGAGGAGGAGCTGGATCGTCTGGTGAGCCAGCTGAATCGCATCGTGGACTACGTGGCGCAGCTCGACCGGGTGCCCGCCGACCGCATGGCCGAGCCGTTCCTGCCCGGCCCCGCGGCCGCTGCGCTTCGCGAGGATGTTCCCGATCCGGTGCCGCTGGCCCGCCCGCCGGCGGAGTTCGCGCCGGAGTATCGGGACGGCTTCTTCCTCGTGCCACGCCACGGCGCCATGGAGGAGTCATGAGCGCCGCTGCCGTCGCGAAAGAGACGGGCGCCCGCCTGGCGGCCGCCCAACACCTGAACGCGACGCTCCACTGGTCGGAGGCCCTGCTGGACATGGAGGCAGCACGGGTGGATGCCGTCACGTCGCCGGGGCCGCTCGCCGCGATGCCGATCGCGATCAAGGACAACATCGTCACCGTCGAGCAGCCGACGACCTGCGCCTCGCGCATCCTGGAGGGCTACGTGTCGCCCTACAACGCCACGGCCGTGAATCGGCTGCGGGCAGCGGGCGCCATGGTCGCGGCCAAGACCAACATGGACGAGTTCGCGATGGGCTCGTCCACCGAGCACTCGGCATTCGGGCGGGTGAAGAACCCGATCGATCCCGAGCGCGTGCCGGGCGGCTCCTCGGGCGGTTCGGCTGCGCTGGTGGCCGCGGGGGTCGTTCCCGCGGCGCTCGGCTCCGAGACCGGCGGCTCTGTGCGCCAGCCCGCGAGCTTCTGCGGCGTGGTGGGAATGAAGCCGAGCTACGGGCGAGTGAGCCGGTACGGGCTGGTGGCCTTCGGCTCGTCGCTGGACTGCATCTCGATATTCAGCCGGACCGTGAACGACGCGGGACGGGTGCTCAGCGTGATGAGCGGGCACGATCCGCTCGACGCCACGACGCTGAACCGGCCGCCGATGGCCGTCCCGAGGCCGCTGACCGATCTCAAGGGACTGCGGATCGGGCTCCCCCGAGAGTACTACCCCGACGATCTCCACCCCGGCGTGGCCGCGGCGCTCCGGCGCACCCGGGAGGCCGTCGAGGAGCTCGGCGGACAGGTGTGCGAAGTGTCGCTGCCGCACTCACCCTATGCGGTGCCAACCTACTACATCGTCGCGCCGGCCGAAGCCGCGGCGAACCTGGCGCGCTACGACGGAGTGCGGTACGGCCCGCGAAAGGTCGGGCCGGAGGGCGACATCCACGCGCTCTACCAGGCGACCCGCGGCGAGGGATTCGGGGCGGAGGTCCGCCGTCGCATCCTGGTGGGCACCTATGTGCTGAGCGCAGGGTATTACGAAGCGTACTATCGGAAGGCGCAGCGCGTCCGCGCCCTGATCGCGGACGACTTCCGGCGGGTGTTCGAGTCCGGCGTGGACCTGCTGCTCACCCCGACGACGCCCACGCCCGCCTTCAAGGCGGGCGAGAAGACCGAAGACCCCGTCGCCATGTACCTGGCGGACATCTTCGTGTGCGCCATCAGTCTGGCCGGACTGCCCGCGGTGAGCCTGCCGGTCGGACGCAGCGGCGGTCTTCCGGTCGGGGCGCAGCTCATCGCGCCGTACTTCGAGGACGAGCGGCTGCTCGCCGCCGCCGCGGCGATCGAACGCGCGGTCCCGGTCGATGCCGAGGTGCGCGAATGAGCTGGGAGACGGTGATCGGCCTCGAAGTCCACGTGCAGCTCCGCACCCGGACCAAGATGTTCTGCGCCTGCCGCACTTCGTTCGGCGACCCGCCGAACACCAACGTCTGTCCCGTGTGTCTGGGGCTCCCCGGCGCGCTCCCGGTGCCGAACGCGGAGGCGGTGCGGCTCGGCGCCACGGCCGCGCTGGCGCTCGGATGCACCATCCACCACAGCAGCGTGTTCGCCCGGAAGAACTACTTCTATCCGGATCTGCCGAAGGGCTACCAGATCTCCCAGTTCGACCAGCCCCTTGCCACCGGCGGTCGGGTGATCTTCGAGTCGCCGGAACGAGGCCGGGTGCAGGCGGGGATCACCCGGCTCCATCTGGAGGAGGACGCCGGCAAGCTGGTGCACGACCGCTTTCCCGGGAAGACCGCGGTGGATCTCAACCGCACCGGCGTGCCGTTGGCGGAGATCGTGGGTGACCCCGACCTGCGCTCGCCCGCCGAGGCGCGGGCCTATCTCACGACCCTGCGGCAGATCCTGATCTATGCCGGGGCGAGCGAGTGCAGCATGGAGCAGGGAAGCCTCCGGGTGGATGCCAACATCTCCATCCGGCGGCCGGGCGAGAGCCGGCTTGGCACCAAGACCGAGGTGAAGAACCTGAACTCCTTCGCCAACGTCGAGCGCGCGCTGGAGGTGGAGCGCGCCCGGCAGGTCGCGATGCTGGAGGGAGGCGGGCGGGTGGCCCAGGTGACGCTGCTCTTCAATGCGGGCACCGGCCAGATAAAGGAGCTTCGCTCCAAGGAAGAGAGTCACGAC
>JBKPGZ010000137.1:0-2004 GCA_046729675.1 Gemmatimonadota bacterium
GCAAGGGCCTCGCCGTAGAGCCGATCGAGCTGGTCGTCGTCGTGGAGCGGGTCGTGGTGGAAGAGGAGGAGGCGCTGTGCCTCTGTGAGCCGAGCGAAGGCGATCACGTCGCCGAGGCCGGAGTGTCCCCAGCCGACGTGATTCGAGTACTCGTCGTCCGTGTACTGGCAGTCGTGGACGAGGAGCGAGGCGCTGCGTGCTAGATCGAACCCGGGCAGCGACTGCCGTTCCCGAACGCTGAGCGGTCGCCCGAGGGCGAGTTCCTGGTCGGGGATGTAGCAGAGAGACGTGTCTCCCTCGCTGATCCGGTAACCGAAGGTGGGGCCGGGGTGGGTGACGGGGGCTGCATGGATGCGCGCGGGCCCGATCTCCCACTCGCCCTTCGGGCAGGCGCGGAAGGAGATCCTGGCCGGGAGCTCGTGCAGATGGACTGGCGTGAGCGGCGGGGAGAGGTAGCGGGCGAGGCGCTCGGACAGCGTCTCGGGGGCGGGCGGGCCCCAGATGACGATCTCGGCGTCGGGCATGAAGAGGGGCGCGAAGAACATCAGCCCTTGGATGTGGTCGAGGTGTAGGTGGGTGAGCAGGATGTCGATGCGGCGTGCTCTACCGGCGAGCCTGAGCCCGAGGTTGCGGATGCCCGAGCCGGCGTCGAGTACGAGGAGCCTCCCGTCCGAGAGCGTGACCTGGAGGCAGGAGGTGTTGCCGCCGTAGCGATTCGTCGAGGGGCCCGGGGTGGGCACCGAGCCGCGTGCGCCCCACACTTTGACCCTCACGGTGTAGCCCCCGCCGTTCTCCACCCGCGCCGAACGCGCCTGTGGGTGGGCCGATGGGTCGTTATCGGGGCTCTTCGCATGTCCATGGTTCAGATGGCGGTTGCGATGGGGCCTCCGGGGAGGCCCCATCGCCGGGGCGGGCGCCGCCTAGTAGCCACGCGGGCCGCTGGTGTCGTCGCCCTCCTGACTCGAGTCGGGGGCGTCGCCGACGCTGACGACGTGCCAGGTGAACGGCTGGCCGTCGAACGCGTCCGAGAACCCGTCGCCGCTAACCTCTCCCGGCTCGTCTTCGACGAACGTATAGAGCCGCTTTCCGTCGAACGTGACTTGCCTGGTGCCGTTCCCACGCTCGACGACGCCGAGCTCGCTCGGGAGGGAGTTCCCGCTCGGCGTGCCCCCGTCGATCGTCAGCGGGATCCAGAAGGAGGTGCAGTCGCCGCTGCAGACCACGCTGCTATCCGCTTCCTCGTCGGCCGCGTAGAGGGCCTTTCCGGCCGAGTCCACTAGGACGCGGCCCGAGTCCCCGAGTTCCTCCACCGAGACGGTTGCGGTGTCGTCGCCCGACTGTGCGGCGGGGGACGAGGGGGACGAGTCGCTGCTGTCGTATCCGGACCCACCGCATGCGGCGAGCGCCAGAACCGCCACGACGGCCGCGAGGGTAATCATCAATCGTTTCATCGAGTGACCTCCTGTGGTCAGTTGGGGATTTCGAAGGGTTCGCACGATGCTCAGTGGTGCTCTATGGGACGGAGATACCGTCGACGAGGAGCTGGATCGCCCCGGCGGCCAAGCCGCTGGAGTCGACCGCCTCCCTGCCCGCGCGCGTGTTGATCTCGAGCCGGTCGTTCGCGGCCTCGGGGTGGAGGATTACGATGCCCGCAGCTAGACCGGTCGTCTTCACGACGTCTGCGTCTCCTTGGACGTTGATCGCGTCCTCGCCGTCGGTGGCGTTGACGACGAGGCGGTCGGCCTGGCCGTCGCCGTTGGCGCCGCCCAGGGTGCCCGCGAGGTCGACGCGCACATCGGTGACATCGGTCCCGCTCAGGTCGTTGACGGTGACCAGGTCGGCGCCGCCGAGGGCGGTGAAGTCGACCCGCTCGACGCCGGCGGTGTCCATCGTGATCGTGCCCTGGGTGCGGAAGAACCTGAGGCGGTTGCCGTTCGCCGCCAGGTCGACCTGCTCGGCGCCGCCTGCGCCGTTGAAGAGCATCGTGTCGGCGCCGTCCTGACC
>JBKPGZ010000138.1:0-8311 GCA_046729675.1 Gemmatimonadota bacterium
CATTCCCTACATTGTGGATGCCTGTCAGGCAGTGGGCCAGATCCCGGTCGATGTCGCCCGGCTGCATTGCGACTACCTCGCGGCCGCGACCAGGAAGTTCCTGCGCGGACCCCGAGGTGTAGGCTTCCTCTACGTGTCCGACCGCGCGCTGAAAGCCGGCGCCTATCCCCTCAACGTAGACATGCACGGAGCCGACTGGACCGAGCCCGAGGCCTTCGCGCTCAAGCCCGACGCCCGCCGCTTCGAGCAGTGGGAGATCTCGCACGCGCTGGTGCTGGGCGGCGGCGCGGCGGCCAGGTATGCGCTCGAGGTGGGAATCCAAACGGCGCGTGAACGGAGCTGGGCCCTCGCGGCCTACGTCCGGGACCGGCTGTCGAGGATGAGCGACGTGCGGGTGCTCGACCGGGGTCCGCTGCTCTGCGCGATCGCCACCGCGGAGCTGGGCGGGCGGAACGCCGAGGAGGTGAAGCTGGCCCTCAGGGGACGGGGGATCAACACCAGCTCGCCGGCGCGCGAGGACGCGGTGATCGACATGGACGAGAAGCGGGCGGCTACCGCCATCCGGATCTCACCCCATTACTACAACACCGCCGCCGAGATCGACCAGGCGATCGCCGCGCTGGCGGACGTCCTCGAGACGAAGGGGCCCTAGGCGGCTCGCCTGAGAACCGGCTCCAGCACCTTCCAGACGACGTCCGCCATCCGTTGCTGGCCCTTCGCCGTGGGGTGCATCATGTCCGCCTGGTTGAGCGACCCCACGCCCGCGACTCCCTCGAGGAGGAATGGGACCAGCGGGAGGTCATTCTTCTCGGCCAGGTCGGG
Source organism: Gemmatimonadota bacterium (assembly GCA_046729675.1). Lineage (GTDB taxonomy): Bacteria > Gemmatimonadota > Gemmatimonadetes > Gemmatimonadales > GWC2-71-9 > CAVVWJ01. The sequence goes on from JBKPGZ010000138.1 coordinate 823, forward strand.
GTAGACCTCCCGGAATCGCCGCGCGTAGCCGAAGCCCAGGTTGGGCGGTGTGCGCATCCCCAGCAGAACGATGGCCGGCGCCGGGGAGAGCTTGCGCGCCTCATCGATGATGAACTGGATGTTGGCGCGCAGCGAATCCACCTGCAGGCCTCGAAGACCGTCGTTGGCACCGGTCTCGATCACCAGCACCGAAACCGGCTGCCGCAGGAGCCAGTCGATCCGCCGTCGCGCACCGGCCGAGGTCTCTCCGCTGACTCCGGCGTTCACGGCCTCGAAGGGAAGCCCGGCCGAATCGATCTTGCGCTGGATCACGGCAGGATAGGCCTGCGCCGGATCCAGCCCTAGCCCCGCGGTCAAACTGGTCCCCAGGAACACGACCCGTGCGCGCTCACCCTCCGCAGGCGGCGCAGGCGCCGCATCGCCCCGGCCCCCATCGTCAGCGCCGCAGCCGGCGACCGCGATCGCCATCGCAACCAACGCACCCCGCCATCCGTACCGGGATATCATTCAGACCATGCTCCGATGCATTGCGCTGACCAAGACCTATCGCTCCGGCGGCCGTGACCTCACGGTGCTGAACGATATCACGTTCTCCGTGGAGCCGGGCGGCTTCGCCGCGATCGTCGGTCCCTCCGGCAGCGGCAAGACCACCCTGCTGGGCCTGCTGGCGGGACTGGATCGCCCGACGGCGGGCACCGTCCATCTCGACGGCCAGGAGCTGGGGGCGCTGGACGAGGATGCCCGGGCCCGGATGCGGGGCGAGAAGATCGGCTTCGTCTTCCAGTCGTTCCAGCTGATCCCGACGCTCACCGCACGGGAGAACATCCAGGTGCCGCTCGAGCTCCGGGGCGAGGAGGCGGGCGAGCGGGCCACCGATCTCCTGGAGCGCGTCGGGCTGGGCGACCGCGGCCACCACTATCCGGCCCAGCTCTCCGGCGGCGAGCAGCAGCGGGTGGCGCTGGCCCGCGCCTTCAGCACCCGTCCCAAGGTCCTCTTCGCCGACGAGCCCACCGGCAACCTCGACGCCCGCACCGGCGCCGGGATCATCGATCTCATGGTGCAGCTGAACCGGGACCTGGGCACCACCCTCGTGCTCGTCACCCACGACCTCGATCTCGCCGCCCGCGCCCGCCGCACCATCCGCCTGGCGGACGGCCGCATCGTGGCCGACAGCGTCGCGTGACCTCGCTCGGCTTCGTGCTCCGGATGGCGGCGCGCGAGGTGCGCGCTTCGCCCCGGCGGCTGCTCCTGCTCACCGCCTCCGTCGCCGTCGGCGTCGCCGCGCTGGTGGCCATCAATTCGTTCACCGCGAACCTGCGTGACTCGGTGCGGCGCCAGGCGCAGGCCCTGCTCGGCGCCGACCTCTCCCTGGAGAGCCGCCAGCCGCTTCCGACCGTCGCCGAGCGGCTGATCGACACGCTGGTGTCCCGCGGCGCCGAGGAGGCACGGGTCACCAACTTCTCGGCGATGGGCTACGTCCCCCGCACCGATGGCACCCGCCTGGTGCAGGTGGCGGCGATCAGCGGGCGTTATCCGTTCTACGGGGAGATCAGAACCGATCCCGCTCCCGCCTGGTCCGCCATGCAGGGCGACCGCCACGCGGTGGTGGATCCGGCGCTGCTCGCGGCGCTTCAAGCCCGCATGGGTGACACCCTCGCGCTCGGCGAAGCGCGATTCATCATCACCGGGACGGTGGTCAGCGCGCCGGGGAACGTGGGCCTTCGCGCCGCGTTCGGGCCGCGGGTCTACATCCCGGCGCGCTACCTCCAGGAGACTGGCCTGCTCGGCTTCGGCGCGCGGGCGGAGTATGAGGCGTACCTGCGGCTGCCGGGGAGCATCGCCGCGCAATCGATCGCCAAGGAGCGCGGGCCGACCCTGCGGGCCGAGCGGGTCCGGGTGCGGACGGTGGAGGACGACCGCGAGCGGCTCAACGAGACCCTGTCGCGGCTCACCGGCTATCTCGGCCTCGTCGCCCTGATCGCACTTCTCCTCGGCGGGATCGGCGTGGCGAGCGCGGTGGTCGTCTTCATCCGCCAGCGCCTGGACACGATCGCGGTGCTCCGCTGCCTCGGCGCCACCGGCGCGCGCGTGCTCGGTGTGTACGGGGCCGAGGCGGCCGGGATGGCGCTGGCGGGAAGCGTGCTCGGCGCGGTCGCCGGAGTGCTGTTCCAGCAGGCCCTGCCCGGGCTGCTCGCGGATCTGCTGCCGGTGGACGTGGAGACCTCGGTGTCGTGGAGCGCCATCGCGCTGGGCGTGGGGATGGGGCTCTGGGTGGCAAGCGTCTTTGCGCTGTTCCCGCTGCTCGGCGTCCGGCGGGTGCCGCCCCTCGCAGCGCTGCGGCGGGACTACGAGTCCGAGTCGCGGCCGCGGGATCCCTGGCGCTGGACCGTGGCGCTGGCGTTGGCGGCGAGCACGGTCGCGCTCGCTTCCCTTCAGGTGGGGAGCGGGAGGCAGGGCGCCATCTTCGCCGGAGGCGTCGCCGTGGCCCTGCTGGTGCTCTGGGCCGCGTCCTGGGCGCTGGTCCGCGCCGCGCGGCGCTGGCTGCCGGGAGGGATGCCCTATCTCTGGCGCCAGGGCCTCTCCAACCTGCACCGCCCATCGAACCAGACCGTCACGGTGGTCCTCGCGATCGGCTTCGGCGCCTTTCTCCTGGGCACGCTGATCCTGGTGCAGCTCAACCTGCTGGACCAGCTGCGGCTCACCGGTGGGCCGGCCCGGCCCAATCTGGTGCTGTTCGACATCCAGCCGGACCAGCTTCCGGTGGTGGAGCGCGCGCTCCGCGAGGCGGGACTCTCGGCGTCGGATCCGGTACCCATCGTGCCCATGAGGATCGCGTCGGTGAAGGGGCGGCCGGTGCAGCGGATGCTGGCCGACACCGGTCAGCTCGCGGGCTGGGCGCTGCGCCGCGAGTACCGCTCCACGTATCGCGACTCGCTGGTGAGCTCCGAGCGGCTCGCCGCCGGCGCCTGGTGGACGCCTGATGGCGCGGGCAGCAACGGCGACGACGGGCATCGAATCTCGGTGGAAACCGGGCTGGCCGAGGAGATCGGCGTCGGCGTGGGCGATGAGATCGTGTGGGACGTGCAGGGGATCAGGATCCCGACCCGGGTCGCGAGCCTGCGCGAGGTGGACTGGGCGCGATTCGAGCCGAACTTCTTCGTCGTCTTCGAGCCCGGCTCGCTGGAAGGCGCGCCGCATACGCTGGTGACGCTCACCCGCATCGAGCGGCCGGCCGATCGCGGCGTGTTCCAGCGCCGCCTGGCGGAACGGCTGCCGAACGTGACCACGCTGGACCTGTCGGTGGTGCAGGAGGCGCTGGAGCGGCTGGTGGACCGGGTGGTGCTGGCGATCCGCTTCATGGCGGGATTCACCCTCGCCACCGGTACGCTGGTGCTGGTGGGCGCCCTCGCGACCAGCCGCTTCCAGCGCATCCGGGAGGGCGCGCTGCTGCGGACCCTGGGTGCCACCCGCTCGCAGATCTTCCGGATCGTGCTGGCGGAGTACTTCGCCCTCGGCGCGATGGCGGCCGCGGTGGCGGCGCTCCTCTCTCTGGCGGCGGCCTGGGCGCTCGCGAGGTGGGTGTTCGAAGGCCGCTTCTCGCCTCAGCCGATGTCACTGGTCGCGCTGGTGCTCGGTGTGGTGACTCTCACGGTGGTGGTCGGGCTCCTGAACAGCCGCGAGGTAATCCGCCGGACGCCGCTGGAGGTGCTGCGCGGCGAGTAGCGCGCCGCCCCCTCCTCCGCTGCCGTCACGGCGCGCACCGCGGCCTCCGGCTATACTATTGCCCATGCTCTCCATAGACCTGAGCGGCAAGCGCGCCCTCGTCGCCGGAGTCTCGGACGACGCAGGCTTCGGCTTCGCCATCGCCAAGTCGCTCGCCGAGGCGGGCGCCACCATCTGCGTCGGCAGCTGGCCGCCGGCGCTGGGCATCTTCACCAAGCTGCTGGAGCGGGGAAAGATCGAGGACTCGCTGCGGTTGGCGGATGGGAGGAAGCTGGAGTTCGAGCGGATCTACCCGCTCGACGCGGCCTACGATACGATGGCCGAGGTGCCCGAGGACGTGCGCGAGAACAAGCGCTACAAGGATCAGGGCGACTTCACCATCGAAGGGCTCACCCGGCGGCTGCGAGAGGATTTCGGCGAAGGCGGCCTCGACATCGCGGTCCACAGCCTGGCCAACGGTCCGGAGGTGAAGTCGCCGCTGGTGGACACGTCACGGGCCGGCTACCTGACGGCCGTGAGCGTGAGCGCGTACAGCAACGTCTCGCTGGTGCGGAGCCTCTCGCCGCTGATGCGCCCGGACGGCGCATTCCTCTCCCTGACCTACATGGCCAGTGAGCGGGTCATCCCCGGCTATGGCGGCGGCATGTCCTCGGCCAAGGCCGCCCTCGAGGCCGACACCCGGACCCTGGCCTACGAGGCGGGCCGCCGCTGGGGCGTGCGCGTCAACGCGATCTCGGCCGGGCCTTGGGCTTCGCGGGCCGCCTCCGCGATCGGGTTCATCGATACGATGATCGCGTACACCAGCGCCAACGCGCCGCTGCCGCGTCCGATTCAGGCCACCGACGTGGGACACACGGCCGCGTTCCTCTGCAGCCCGCTCGCCGGCGCGATTACCGGGAGCGTGGTCTACGTGGACAACGGCTACCATGCGATGGGGATGGCGGTCGCGCCGAAGGCGTGAGCCGAAGGCGCGAAATGGAGCGCATGGCGGAAGAGCTGCTGTCGCGCGAGGACGGACCGGTCCACCGGCTGACGCTTAATCGCCCCGAGCGACGGAACGCCTTGACCCCCGACCTCGCCACCGCAGTCGCCCAGGAGCTGGACCTGATCGTGGATCGAGGGGCCGCTCACGTGGTCGTGCTCGCCGGTGCCGGCGGTCACTTCTGTGCCGGCCTCGACCTGCACTGGCTGCGCTCGCTGGGAGAGGTCCCGCCCGCCCCCCAGTTGCAGCGCGGTCTCGCCGCCTTCCAGTCCGCCGTGCTCGCGATCGTCCGCTGCCAGCTTCCCGTGATCGCGGAGATCCGCGGATCCGCAGCGGGCTTCGGCCTGGACCTCGCGCTCGCCTGCGACATGCGCTTCGCCGAGTCGGGCGCGAAGCTCACCTCGGCCTTCTCGCGGATGGGGCTGGTGCCTGACGGGGGTTCCACTTTCACCCTGCCGAGGCTGGTCGGTCTGGGGCACACCCTGCGATTCCTCATGACCGGCGAGACCGTCACCGCGGAGCGTGCCGGTGCACTCGGCCTGGTGGACGAGGTCAAGCCTGACGCCGAGCTGGACGCGACGGTGACCTCGGCGGCGAAAGCCATCGCGGCCGCCGCGCCGGCGAGTGTGCGCGCGATCAAGCGCCTGGTCCGGGCAGACGAGCTCGGCGCGTTGGAACAGGCGCTCGCCTCGGAGGGCGCAGCCCAGATCCAGGCGCTCCAGAGCCCGGAGTTCCGGCGCCGTCTCGAGGCCTTCGCCAACCGATGACTCCGCCACCCGGAATCTTCGCGCCCGATCTGCTGGCAGGACGGGTCGCGCTGGTGACCGGAGGTGGCACCGGGATCGGCCTCGGCATCGCCTCCTGTCTCGCCGCCGCCGGTGCCACTGTCGCCATCGCCAGCCGGAAGCCGGAGCATCTCGCCGCCGGCGCGGAGGCATTGCGGGCTGGAGGGGCCCGGGTGACGACGGTGGAGACGAACGTGCGCGAGCCGGAGGCGGTGCGCCGCACCGTGGAGCGGGTCGCCGGAGAGCACGGCCGGATCGACCTGCTGGTGAACAACGCCGCCGGCAACTTCTACGCGCCCTCCGCTGCCCTGTCGCCCAACGCCTGGCGCGCGGTGGTGGAGACCGATCTCTACGGGACCTTCTACTGCTGTCAGGCCGTGTATCCGGTGATGAAGGCGCAGGGGGGCGGAAGCATCGTCTCGATCTCCATGACCCTGCACTACCGGGGGTGGCCGCTGATGGCGCACGCCACCGCCGCGAAGGCGGGCGTGGACGCGCTTACCCGCACGCTCGCACTGGAGTGGGCGGGAGACCGCATCACGGTGAACGCGGTCGCACCGGGACCGATCCCTACCGAGGGGGTGAAGCAGGCGTTCACGCCACCAGGAGGCGCGCCGAACGTGCCCGCCATGGACGAGTACGCAGCCCGCGCCATACCGCTGGGAAGGTGGGGCAAGCCGGAAGACATCGGCCAGCTGGTCACGTTCCTCGCCAGTCCGGCCGGCGAGTGGATCACCGGCGCGATCTTCGTGGTGGATGGAGGGTCGTGGCTGGCCGGAAACCGGGGCTGAGGAGACCGCGATGTTTCTGGGACACTTCGGAGCGGCATTCGCCCTCAAGCGTTTCGAGCCCAAGCTCTCCCTTGGGACGCTGTTCCTCGCGGTGCAGCTCGCCGATATCCTGTGGGGCGCCTTCCTGCTGCTGGGATGGGAGCAGGTGCGCATCGATCCCGGCTATACCGCCGTGACCCCGCTGCAGTTCCTCCACTATCCGATCTCGCACAGTCTCCTGGGCATGGCGGGATGGGCGGTCGCCATGGCGGTCGTCTATTACTCCTGGCCCACCCGCGACACCAGCCGGCACTGGCAGGCCGCGGCGCTGGTGGGGCTGGCCGTCGTCTCCCACTACCTGCTCGACGTCATCGTGCACGTGCCCGACCTGCCGCTGTCCGGCGACAGCCCGATCCGGCTGGGGTTCGGGCTGTGGAACCATCCGGTCGGGACGCTGCTGCTCGAGCTGGCGAGCCTCGCCGCCGGGGTCGCGGTCTACGTCGTGTGGCGCTCGACACGGCATCCCGCGCGACCCGGCCGCCTGGGCGGCCTCGTGACGGTCCTGATCGCCATCTACCTGCTCAGCTTCTTCGGTCCGCCGCCTCCCAGCGTCGCTGCGATCGCGGTGACCGACATCGCGGGCCTGCTGCTGCTCGTCGCCCTCGCCGCCTGGTCCGATCGCCGCGCCACTCCCACCGAGCTCGCCGCGGTCCGAGCGAAGGCCCGCTAGGCCGTGGACCGACTGTTTTTCGCACTGGGCTCGGCGTCCGCGCTGGTCGCCGTGGCCGCCGGGGCCTTCGGCGCGCACGGCCTGCGGGTCCGGCTCTCCCCCGACCTGCTGGCGGTGTTCGAGACGGGGGCACGCTACCAGATGTACCACGCGCTGGCATTGCTCGCGGTCGGGTGGGCGGTGACCCGCTGGCCCGGCCCTTGGCCGGTGCGGGCCGGGTGGCTCTTCCTGGTGGGGACCCTGCTCTTCTCGGGCAGCCTGTACGCGCTCGCGCTGACGGGCCTCCGGTGGCTGGGCGCCATCACGCCGCTGGGCGGGCTGGCCTTCCTGGCCGGCTGGACCTGCCTGCTCCTGAGCCTCCTGCGCCGCTGACTGGCGGTCGGTCCCTACACGGCTGTCGCTTCTCCTACAAATAAGTAACGGTTTGTTCAATTGCCCCGGGGCACTTGCACCAGGCTCCGGAACAACTACATTCCGCGGCTTGTTGAGTGGCCGTACA
>JBKPGZ010000139.1:0-2682 GCA_046729675.1 Gemmatimonadota bacterium
AAGAAGGCGTGCGCCGCCTGAAACTCTCCGTGCCGGGCGCGCTGGGACAGGTCGCCGGCGATGACGATGGCGTCCGGTCCCAGCGTGGGCAGGAACGCCTCGAGAGCCTCGATCTGCGCCAGATCGGCATAGCCGCCGAAGTGGAGGTCGGAGAGGTGCGCGATGACGATCCGCCCGGCGCTCATCTCACCACACGATCCGGAGCCGGTACGTCACCTCGGCTTCGCCGCGGGCCGGAGCCTTCACCCGGAAGCGGGTGCGCACGGTGGAGAGCTTCTCCGCGGGGACCGAGCTCTTCACCACGGACCACTCCCCGGCCCGCTCCTCGATCACGTCCACCGTCGCCACGCTGTCGGTCGCGTTGCGAACCGTGACCCGGTAGTCGGCGGTGGCGAGGGTCCGCACGCCCTGGGCGGCGGTGCTGTCGCGGCGGGTGACGTACCCGGTCTGCACCCGACGTGCGGTGAGGTCGAAGGCGATGCCGGCCGCGAGCCGGAGGTCGCGCCCGGGCGCGGTGTGCTCCATCGAGGCCTCGCCCACGAGCTGGGGCCGGCCGGCGCTGTCGGGTTGATAGAGGCGAGCCACGCCGCCGGGAAGCGGCCGGTCGCCGAACTCGGTCTCGTGGGGTCGCTTGAGGGTGTAGCTGACTTCGACCGGTGCCTCACTCTCTTCGCCCTGTTGCGGGAGGATGCCCCAGTAGGGCACCAGGCCGCGCACCTCGTAGGTCCGCTCGTAAGGCACCTCGGCCGGCTCGAAGAGCGCGACGGAGGTGGTGAGGCCGGGAAGCAGCGTGCTCTTGCCGGGAAGGGTGTAGAGGTGGAACTCGCCCACCCGCTGCTCCGCGACGGCATCCGCGGCTGCGCCCCTCATGAGCGCCTCGTACGGCACCGGCGGGCGCGGCTCCTTCTCGGCCCGCCCGACCGAGCCGGCGAGAAGCTGTACGTCCGCGTTGTCTGCGCGCAGGCCCTGCGACTCCAGCACCGCGAGGCCGGCGACGCGCGCCGTGCGGCCGCCGATCGTCACCTGATAGCTCGCCTGCCAGGTCGCACCGCCGGTGAAGTACCCCAGGCGAAGCGTCTTGCGCTCCCTGCTGCTCAAGAGGTTGATGGCGGCCGTCGGATCCCCCACCACGACCTCGGCAGGATACATCGCCGCGCCGGGCGGCTGGAAGGCGATGCGGCCGTCGGGAAGCTGGAGCCGCAGCGGATCCACGCCCAGGACCACCGCGCTCACCGTGTCCGTGGACTCCGGCAGCCGGAACACGACCCTGCGGCCGACCGAGCGCCGCAGCACGCTCCCCTCGTCGGTGGCGCCGTCGTAGCTGACGCGAGTGATGGCTACCCCGGAGTCGAGCGGAAAGAGCGACGCGGGATCCAGCGGGCCGAGGCTCACCTTGTGACTCGAGCTGCCTTTCGGCACCGCGACGGGGACCTCGCGCCGCACGAGCACCCGTCCGTCGTTGTAGATGGTCACACTGGTCTGCGCGGAGAGCGGGGCGGCGAGCACCCCGAGCGCCAGCAGGCTCTTGATCATTTCATGGTCTCCATGGCCACGCGGCTCGCGATGCGCCGCACGATGATGTAGGTCGCCAGGACGGCGACCGCCCCGTAGACCCGAGCCATCGGATCCGGGGGCATGGTGAGTGCGACGTACAGACCCATCAGCAAGGTCGCGGCCAGGGAGATGCGGGTCGCCACTTTTGATGCACGCCGGGACCGTTCGGCGCGACAGCGGGGGCAGAGGTCGCCCCAGGCGAGACCGACCACCCGCTCGCCGCACTTCGCACAGGGGACCTCAGGCAACCCGCCGCGCGACAGCACGGCCGAACTCCTCGGTGGAAGCCGTTCCGCCGAGATCCCGGGTGCGGATCCCGTCGGTGACGATCGTGTCGATCACGCCTCGCCGGATGCGCTCGGCCCGGTCCAGCTCGCCCAGGTGGTCGAGCATCATCGCCGCCGCGAGCATCTGGGCGGAGGGGTTGGCGACGCCCTTGCCGGCGATATCCGGGGCGCTGCCGTGCACCGCCTCGAAGACGGCGGCCTTGGTTCCGATGTTGGCGCCCGGCGCGAGCCCAAGCCCGCCGACCAGCCCGGAGACCTCGTCGCTCAGGATGTCGCCGAACATGTTCGTGGTCACCATGACGTCGAACTGCTCGGGGCGGAGCACCAGCTGCATCGCGGTGTTGTCCACGATCATGTCGCTGGACTCCACCCGGCCGGCGTACTCCTGGGCGATGCCGCGGCCCACCTCGAGGAAGAGGCCGCTCACCATCTTCAGGATGTTGGCCTTGTGCACGATGGTGACCTTGCGCCGGCCCTGTCGCAGGGCGTACTCGAAGGCATAGCGGACGATGCGTTCGCACCCCGCACGGGTGACGATGGCCATGGACTCGGCCACTGCCCGGGGATCGTCGCCGATCTGCACGAAGTGCTCGACCCCGATGTAGAGCCCCTCGAGGTTCTCCCGCACCAGCACGATGTCCACGTTCTCGAACCGGCCGCCCGGGACGATGGACTTGGCCGGGCGGATGTTGGCGAAGAGCTCGAATTCCTTGCGGAGGCCGACGTTGACGGAACGGAAACCGGTCCCGACCGGCGTGGTCAGGGGACCTTTCAGGGCGACGGTGTTCTTGCGGATGCTCTCGACGGTGGCGTCGGGCAGCGGGGTGCCGGTGGCCTCGAC
>JBKPGZ010000140.1:0-4789 GCA_046729675.1 Gemmatimonadota bacterium
AACCAGAACTGGCCCGCTTGGGACTTTGCAAACACACCCTAGGCAGATGTTGGCCGAATGGCGGCCGGACTGCACCCAATTTTGCTCCCAAGGCTTCCCCTGGTGGTGCATGCAAGGGTGCTAGAGCCCTTGCCTATCCCCCGTTAACTGGCGAATTTACCCCCTCGCTGGAGTGGTGGCCGAGTGGCTGAAGGCACCGGTTTGCTAAACCGGCATAGGGGGTCAACCTCTATCGAGGGTTCGAATCCCTCCCGCTCCGTGAGATGCCGGCAAGGTGAAACGTGATAGGCGTTTCACCTTTTTTTCACCCGTCACCGCCCTGCCCCCACTCGATGACCACTCCTCGCGTCCGCTTCGCTCCTTCGCCCACGGGATACCTCCACGTGGGCGGCGCACGCACCGCGCTGTTCAACTGGCTATACGCCCGCCACGCCGGTGGCGTCCTGGTGCTTCGGATCGAGGACACCGACCGCGAGCGCAGCACCGAGGCCCACACCAAGGTCATTCTCGATGGGCTCAGCTGGCTCGGGATCACCTGGGACGAGGGACCCTTCTTTCAGGGCGCCTACGGCGCGCGGCACAAGGCGGACGCCGAGCGCCTCGTCAGCGAGGGAAAGGCCTACTACTGCTTCTGCACCCGGGAGGAGCTGGACGCACAGCGCCGGGAGGCCGAGGCAGCCGGCCGCGTATTCCGCTACGACCGGCGCTGTTACCGGCTGCCGCGCGAGGAGGTGGAGCGACGGCGCGCGGTGGGAGCGGAGGCCACGATCCGCTTCCTCCTCCTCGACGACGAGATCGCTTGGGACGACGCCGTGCACGGCCGAATCAGTTTCCAGGGCCGCGACCTGGACGACTTCGTCATCCTCCGGAGCGACGACTCCGCGATCTACAACATGGCCGTGGTGAGCGACGACATCGCCATGGACATCACTCACGTGATCCGCGGCGACGACCACATCTCGAACACGCCGAAGCAGATCGCGCTCTATCGCGCGCTGGGCCACGAGATCCCGGTCTTCGCGCACGTCCCCATGATCCTCGGGCCGGACGGGAAGAAGCTCTCGAAGCGGCACGGCGCCACGGCCGTGGGCGATTACCAGGACCAGGGCATCCTCGCGCCGGCCATGCGGAACTTCCTCGCGCTGCTGGGCTGGTCCCCGGGCGGCGACCGAGAGATCGTCCCCGAAGAGGAGATGATCAGACTGTTCACCCTGGAAGCGATCCAGAAGAAGGCGGCAGTGTTCGATGCCGCCAAGCTGGAGTGGATGAACGGGCAGTACCTGAGTGCGCTGCCGGCGGACGACCTGCTCGCGGCCGTTCGCCGACGCCTGGCGCAGATCGGCGTGAGCGACGAGGGACGCGACCTGCGGCCGATCATCGATGCGGTGAAGGCTCGCTCGCGGACCATCCTCCAGGTCGCCGATCGGGTGGCCGTCCGCCTCGATCCCTCGCGCTCCAGTCTGGACGAGAAGGGCACCGCCCTGATCCGGAAGATGGGGCCCGCATTCTCAACCAACCTGCTGCACGCGGCCGATGCGCTGGAGCCGCTCGGCAACGGGGCCTGGACCGCTGACCGGATCCTTTCCCGCCTCAAGCAGCTGGCGGAGGCCAACGGCCTCAAGCTCGGCGACGCCATGCAGCCGATCCGGGTCGCGCTCACCGGGTCCACCGTGTCCGAGCCGGTGAACGAGCTCCTCGAGGTCGTGGGGCCGGAGCGGAGCCTCGCCCGCATGCGTGAAGTGGCCGGGACCGCAAGCGGCCAGCCATCGGCGTGACGCCGCGTGTCCGGCTGCTCGTCGGGCTGATGGCATTGGGGGCCTGCGCCAAGGCCCCGCCTTCGACCGCACCACGTCCCTCGCCCGACAGCGCACCGCCGCCCGCTGCACCGCCTGCCCCCCCGATCCCGACCGCGAAGCCCGAGCTCCCGCCGCGCCCGCCGGTGGGCTCCGTGAGTCTCACGTTCGTCGGCGACATCAATCTCGGCACCCTGACGCTTCCGGACGGCGTGCCGCCCTCGGAAGGTCGCGGGCTGTTCGATGCCGTCCGCCCCGACCTCCAGGCCGACCTCGTCGTGGGCAACTTCGAGGGAGTGTTGGGGGACAGTGGGGTCACCTACAAGTGTGGTCCCGAGGGGCGGCGCGTCCCCGCTCCCGACACCGTCGCGGCGAAGCCGCCTCTCAAGCGCTGGCCGGCGAAGCCGCCGCGGCCGTCGCCTCCCCGGGCGTGCTATGCGTTTCTCACGCCGACCGCGCTCGCACCGCGATTGGTGGAGGCCGGCTTCACCCACTTGAACCTCGCCAACAACCATGCGAACGACTTCGGTCCGGAGGGGCGCGCCACGACCGAGCGGATCCTCGATTCGCTCGGCGTCCGCTCCTACGGCCCCCTGGGCAGCATCGCGGTGGATACCATGCGCCGAGGGGACAGTGCGACCGTCGTCGGGCTGGTCGGCTTCACCACCTATCCGCACTCGTACGACCTGCTCGATATCGCCCGGAGCGCAGCGGTGGTGGATTCGGTCCGGAAGCTGGTGGACCTGCTGGTCGTCACCTTCCACGGCGGCGCGGAGGGAGCTCGCGCGCTCCACGTCCCGCAGGCCGCCGAGTCGCTCGGCGCCGAGCCCCGCGGGGACCTGCGTGCCTGGACGCGGGCCGTGATCGACGCGGGGGCCGACGCCGTGGTGGGCCATGGCCCACACGTGCTCCGCGGGATCGAGTACTACCAGGGCAAGCCGATCGTCTATTCCCTGGGAAACTTTCTCACCTATCGCGGCTTCAACCTGGCTGGGCCGCTGGGACAGACGGGGGTGCTGCGCCTCGAGGCTGGACCGGACAGACGCTGGCGACGCCTGCGGTTCTCACCGATGTCGCAGGTCCCGGGCCAGGGACCGGCTCCCGATTCGACCGGCGCGGTGCTGGAGCTGTTGCGGACGCTATCGCGGGAGGACTTCGGGGAGACGGCGGCCCGGGTTCGGGAGAATGGGGAGATTCTGCCGCCGGAGTGAGAGGGAGCACTGTCATCCCGAGCAGGGAGCACTGTCATCCAGAGCGCAGCGAGGGATCTCGCGAGCACCGGCAAGGTCCCTCGCTTCGCTCGGGATGACATGAGCTTGCCCCCCACCGAAAACCGCTCTACTGATTCTGCATGACCATCGAACCCGGCGACTCCGAGCCCCCTGCCCCCGACCCCGACAACAGGGTCCCCGTACCCGCGGCGATCGCGGCGACCGAGGACCCCGTGCAGCTCACCGTTGCGCTGGTGCAGGACGAGCGGGTGCCCGAGGGAATGGTGTGCATGGGCAGCTACCGGAACGGCCGTCTCGTGGCGCGCTCGGTCATGCCGCCGGAGGCGTGGGAGCAGATCGACGAGTATGGCATCTTCGACGAGCCGGTGCAGGTCGTGCTGGTCGCGCGGGCAGCGCCCCCCGGCGTGCAGTGCCAGCTCTACGCCATGGTTCCGCTGCCGGAGGATGAGGAGGACGAGCCGGAGGAGCCGTGGGCCGCCAGCGTGCCCGGATCTTCATACGAGGCCTCGGTCGAGGAGTCGGACGAGGAAGAGGAGGACGAGCCGCGGGTGGCGCCGATCCCGCTGGGACACATCGTCCGCTATGAGCGCGACCGGGTCCACCCCCAGAGCCTGCCGCTGGAGGCGGTGGACCTGCTGCGAAAGGTGATCGACGGGAAGACGTCAGAGGTGGTGGATCGGGCGCTCGCGGACCTGCTCGGTCTTTGAGCGGGGAGGGCGCCCGGCTCGTCACACCAGGACGCTGGGGCGGAACCTCCAGATGCGGCGCAACAGATCGTCCAGCAGCCCCTGAGTGGCGAAGACCTCCACCGCCCGCGCGGTACCCGCAGCGTTGGCGCCCCAGAGCGCGGCCCGCTTGGGATCTCCCTCGAAATCGGCCTGGATGAACACCGTCTCGTCGCTGCTGTACACGGTGGGCAGGATACCCGAGAACTCCTGGGCTGCTCCGTTCGCCCCCGGCCCACCGATGGCGATCGTCGGATTGAGATGGAAGATCCGGTTGTCCAGATACCACAGGTCCGCCACCACGACGGCTCGCCGGTAGGCGTGGCCGTCGCCCCGCCGGTCGATCTCCGCCTTCAGCAGGTAGGCCAGCGGCCGGTCGCGCTCCTCCGCCGTGAGCGACGACCCGGTCACCAGCACCACCGTCTCGTTGGTGTCGACCAGCTTCATGGGGTGGGCGGTTCTTCCGGCGGGGGCGCGGTGCGCTGGTTCCGCTTGAACTCCTCCTCCCGTTCCTTCCGCAGCCGCATATCCCGGATCATGTCCTTGAACTCCTGGAGGTTCTGCGACTGCTGCGCGGCGTAGTAGAGATCAGACCGCAGCTCCATCAGATGGTTGTAGGCCCGGTTCTGATCCAGGTTGCCGGCAGGAATGGGGATGAGCGCCAGCACGGCGGAGGGAATCTTGAGGCCGGCCACGTAGATGTGAGAGGAGTCGAGGCCGAACTTCTTCCCCGCCACGTTGGTGGTCCAGCTCGGGAGCCCGGTGTGGCGACTGGATGGATCAGCCGCGATCGAGTCGAGGTAGGCCTGCACGATCGCGGTCACCGCGCTGTCCACCAGCTCGACGTGTTTCTCCTGGCTGAGCCGCTCGGCCAGCTCCTTCGGTGGAAGCGGCAGCGGGCGTACCCACAGGCGCCCTTCGGCCAGTCCTGGCCCGATCCGGCCGATCATCGTCGGCTGCCGCGGCACCGCGGGTGCTGGGCCTGTGTCGGCATGCTCGACTGCGGGCCGGGGCGGCCGCTCTTCGACCACGACGGGGG
>JBKPGZ010000141.1:0-12250 GCA_046729675.1 Gemmatimonadota bacterium
GGACCTGCCTGGACACAGGCTTTCCAGGGCGCGAGGGCCGAGGGCTGGTTTCGTGAGCGCCTGATCGGTTATGTGCTGCTGCTCGTGCTGCTGCCGGTGTTCTTCTGGTCGTTCGCCGCGTGGAAATCGTACATCCCGGTATTTCTCCCCTTCCATTGGGATCCCGCGCTCGCCGTACTCGATCGTCGCCTGCACGGTGGTGATCCCTACCGGCTGCTGGGTTTTCTTCAGCACCCGCCCATCACCCTGCTGCTGGACCGAGCGTACTTCTCCTGGAACTATCTCCTCGTGGTGCTGGTGCTGTGGCAAGGGTGGCTCGGCACACGAGAGAGCCGAAGTCGGTTCTGGTTGGCGTTCGTCCTCACCTGGATCCTGCTGGGGACGGTGCTGGCCACGGCAGGATCGTCGGCCGGACCCTGTTTCTATCAGCGGGTGACGGGTGATCCCGGTCCGTACCGGCCGCTGATGGAATACCTGGCGTCGGTCCACGGACTCGGCATCTTCGTCGCGCAGAACTACCTCTGGTCTGCTCACGAGGCCCAGCGCGTCGTGTTCGGCGGCGGGATCTCCGCATTCCCCAGCCTGCACATCGCCGTCCCGGTGCTCGCGGCGTGCGCCGCCTGGCAACGCCATCGCCTGGCTGCGTGGGCCTTCATCGCGTTCGCGGGCGTGATCTGGATCGGCTCGATCCTGCTCTCCTGGCACTACGCGGTCGATGGCGAAGCGAGCGCCCTCCTGGTGCCCGGGATCTGGTGGTTGAGCGGGCGACTCGCCGGCACCATGACACCGGATGAACGCCCATGATGTCTGGTCGCCTCCGCTGGCTGGCCCTGGTGGCAGGGGCAGGCCTTGCGGCGGGGGCACTCAACTGGATCGGCCACGCTCTTCCGCCACCAACCGGCTCGGACATCGATCAGGTTTGGCTGGCGGCCCGGGCCCTGGCGGAAGGCCGGAGTCCGTACCAGGCCGTCATGGAGGCTCATCGCGGCTCGGTACTAGGATACCCACTCTACTATTCCCTCTACTATCCTCTTCCGGCGGTGCTCCTGGTGCTGCCGCTCGCGCCGCTCTCCTTCGAGGTCGCGCGGGCCGTGTGGGCGGGAGTAGGCGTGGCGGCCTTCACGGCCGCGGCGCTGCGCTATCGTCGAGGTCTTCCACAGGCCCTGCTGAGCGCGTCGCTGCTCAACGCAGTGGCCCAGGGGCAGTGGTCGCCGTTGCTAGTGGCGGCGGCGGTTTTGCCGTGGTTGGGGTTCGCCTGGACCGCCAAGCCGACCATCGGTGGCGCACTGTTCGGCGCCTATCCGTCACGTGCTGCCACATGGGGCGCCGCGGGCCTGGTGCTGGTGAGTCTGCTTGCATGGCCAGCCTGGCCCGTTGAGTGGTTCCATGCCGTGCGCGACCCGGACCTGCACCTGCGGCCGTTGATCCTACGACCCGGCGGGGCCCTCCTGCTCCTGGGGTTGCTCCGCTGGAGGGAGCCGGAGGCCCGTCTGCTCGCCGCCCTGGCGTGTGTGCCGCAGACGGCCGGCTTGTACGAGAGCCTGCCCCTCTTCCTGATCCCTCGCGACAAGGGGGAAGGCTACCTGCTGGCGGCGCTCTCATACGTTCCGGCGTTCGAGCTATGGGTGCTCAACCCGCACGCCGCTTCAGGGCCCTTGGAATCGGTGATTGAGGCGAAATGGCCGCTCCTGTTTCTGTCGCTCTATCTGCCCGCGCTCGTGATGGTGCTGCGAAAGCGGAACACGAAGGAGCCTGAATGAGTCAGCAAGCTCGTCTCTCGGTTCTGATTCCGGTCTACAACGAGGCGAACACCATCGCAGAGCTGGTGCGACGCGTGCGCTGCGTGCCGCTCGAGCTCGAGGTCATCGCCATCGACGACGGGTCCTCGGATGGGTCGGTGGATGCGCTGGACGAGCTGCGGCGGGTCGGTGCACTCGATCAGGTCATCCGCCAACCCAGGAACAGGGGGAAGGGCGCGGCCATCCGCGCAGGGATTGCCGCGGCCACCGGCGACATCATCGTGGTGCAGGACGCGGACCTGGAGTACGACCCGGCCGAGCTGCCGCGCCTCATCCAGCCGATTGTGCAGGGGAAGGCCGACGCCGTGTTCGGGTCGCGCTTCCTGGGCGGAGACCATCGGGTGCTGTACTTCTGGCATTCGGTGGGCAACCGCCTGCTCACCCTCCTCTCCAACATGTTTACCGATCTCAACCTGTCGGACATGGAGACCTGCTACAAGGTGGTGCGGGCGCCGCTTATGAAGTCCCTGGTGCTCACCAGCGACCGTTTCGGCTTCGAACCGGAAATCACCGCGCGTCTGGCTCAGGCACGGGCCAGGATCTGGGAGATCGGCATCAGCTATTCCGGTCGAACCTACGAGGAGGGCAAGAAGATCGGCTGGCGGGACGGCGTGGCGGCGCTGTGGCACATCATCCGGTTCAACCTCGGTCGTCCGAGATGACCGGCGTGAAGCCGGGCCGGGGGGCACCTGCAGCCCTCCGGCCGGCTCAGCGGATCACGGGTACGGATTGGTCGGCGCGTTGTTCAGCTGTTCCGCAGCGTTGTTGAACACGTTGCCGATGCTGTTCCGCAGCACCAGCAGGATGGCGATGAGTCCGACCGCCACCAGGGCGATGATCAGGGCGTACTCCACAAGGCCCTGACCGGACTCCTCGCTCCAGAAACTTTGCCACAGTGAGTGCATGGTCCATTCCCTCCGGCGGCCCAAGCGGCCGCACTGTTTTCCCCGACCACCGGCCCGCCGGGTGGCCCTCACAGTTGAGGAGGAAGAAGGTTCTGCGCTCGAGTGGCGGATCGCCGCGGGAGACGCACTGCGGGCTCAACGGGATGACGGGGAGGCAGGCTGTGCTGCCGGCTGCAATGTGTAGTCCCGGCCCATGGCAGGCAATAGGCGGGCATCACACCGGACCCCAGTCGGGGCTGGCCTGGTTCGGACGCCGAAGCACGACCCAGATGGCCGGCAGGTAGACCAGCAGCAGGAGCACCCACCACTGGTAACCCGCGCCCACGGGCCAGGGTCCTTGGGGCCCCAGCTGGAACAGCAGGTGGGCCAACATGGTAAGCCCGGCGTACCAGGCCGCCTGGGGACGATTCTGGCAGAGCAGCGCCAGGGGCAGGGTCTCGTAGAGCGCGGTGGTCTGCGGCACCAATGACAGGGTGGCGAGGAGCCGGCCCTCGGACCGGCGCCACCGAAGCAGGCCTAGCAGGAGGAGAAACCCCCCCGGGCGGAACAGATGCGGTTCGTGGGGAGTCTTGGCGACCGACGCCAGCCACTCGGGGATCCACGTCGGACGAACCAGGAGGCTGATCCCAAGAAACAACAGCACGCTGAGCACCGCCTTGCGGTTCGGCCAGGCGCTCCAGAGCGCGAACCCCAGCGTGGGTTTGACCGCGAGGAGCCAGGAGAGCGCGGGAGTCAGCACGGCGGCGATCAGCAGCGGTGCCCACTGGACGACCGCCCAGCTCCAGAGCATTGCGCCGCTCAGGAGGAAGTACAGCGTCCAGCGGTGTCGCCGCGTGATGACGTAGGTGAAGGCCACCGTTCCCAGACCGGCGAAGAGTCCCCGGGCGAGCGGGAGCGGGACCAGCGTGAACGGGGCCGTCACCAGCAGAGCGGGCAGGGGATACAGGAGCCAGTTCGGCCAGGGAGGCACTCGGATCGCGGCGTAGGGGCTCTCACCCCGAAGCAACGCGGTCGTGGCGACCCACGTCGGATCCCAGTCGCTGATGACACCCGGCCGCTGCCGGGCGTACAGCGCAAGCACGAAGAGGCACGCAACCACTCCGGCCCCGAGTGACACCTTGACCCGCCACGCCCTCGACGGGGGAGAAGGTATGGTCGTCTCGGCTGCTTCAGGGTTCATGCTCATATCCCGGTCGTGCTGCTACTTGCACAGGTCCCCGCAAAGCCCTAAGCTGTAGCTGTCGTCCCACACCCCAGATCACAGTCCCCGCCCGAAACGGTCGTCTGTAGCGGCTTCCAAGTGGTGCTCGAGCAATCGCTTGGAACGGCTTTTCCCGCTGGGTGTTCAGGGCACGAGGGTTGCCGATTGGCGCGATCATGAGACCACAGCCCGACCTCTCGATCGTCATCCCCGCCTTCAATGAAGAGGCTCGCCTCGGGGCTACGCTCGAAGGGTATCTCCGCTACTGCCGCGACACCGGGCGGCGAGTCGAATTGATCGTCGTGGATGACGGGAGTCTGGACCGCACCAGCTCCGTGGTCAATTCGTTCGCGGCGGACCACCCGGAGGTCCGGCTGATCCGGCTGGCGGAGAACCAGGGCAAGGGTCAAGCCGTGCGGTCCGGCGTGGTGAATGCCCAGGGGAAGCTCATCCTCTTCGCCGATGCCGATGCGGCGACTCCGCTCGCGGAGATCGAGTCTCTGGAGGCCGCCCTCGAGGCCGGGGCGGACGTCGCGATCGGCTCGCGCGCGCTCGGTGACGAGAGCGTCAGAATCAAGGCCCGGTTGCATCGCCGAGTCATCGGCCGAGTCTTCCATCGGCTGGTGGAGTTGCTCGCGGTGCACGGCGTCAAGGACACGCAGTGCGGCTTCAAGCTCTTCCGCGGTCCCGTCGCCCATGATCTCTTCTCCCGGATGCGCATCCGCGGATTCAGCTTCGATGTCGAAGTGCTGATGATGGCGCAGCGGGGCGGCTACCGGATCGCCGAGGTGCCCGTCAACTGGACCCACCAGCCGGGATCGAAGGTCAACCTGGTGACGGACTCCGCGCGCATGTTGCGCGATCTCTTCGTGATCAGGCGGCGATATCTCAGGGGAGAATACCGCACTCCCCATATGGCGCCCTGGCCCGGCCCCGAGGCTGCAGCCGACGCGAGCTCCAAGCCCGTGGAGCGCCACGACGTCGTCCTCAACACGCTCCGCTCCTGACCACGGCCGGCCCGGCGGGACCGCCGCTCCGCTCGCTCCCCACCAGCTTCTTCGATTCCCCTCGGCGCTTTGGCGCCCTGCTTGCCGTGCTCATCGCGGTGAGCGCCCTTACGGAGCTGAGAACCATCCCGCGCGCCGACGTCTCATTTCTGCTGTTTGCCGCGGCCAGAGTGCTGGATGGCGCACGCCTCTACGTGGACGTCGTCGAGATCAACCCGCCGCTGATCGTCGCCCTCAACATTCCAGTCGTCGTGGCCGCTAGAGTGCTCGGGCTGCAGCCCGTCCTGGTGTATCAGCTGGCCGGGTTCGCACTGCTCGGCCTCAGCCTCGCCGCCTCGTCACTGTTATTGCGCCGGTCGCTGCCGGATGACCTCCGGCTTCGCCGTGTCCTGGTCGTGCTCCTCGGCCTCGTGCTGTTCGCGATGCCCGGTCTCGATTTCGGTGAACGCGAGCACTTGATGCTGGCGCTGATCCTTCCCTACGTCTGGCTGGCCGGTGCACGCGTCGCGGGTTGGGCTCCCCCCGGATGGCTTGGGGTCCTGATCGGGATCTGCGCCGGCGTCGGGTTCGCGCTGAAGCCGCAGTTTCTCGCGGGGTGGCTCCTGATAGAGGGATACCGTCGCTGGCATGGCGCCCGCCGGTGGTCCGCACCGAGCCCCGAGAGTCTGGCCGTGCTCGCCGTCCTCCTGGTCTATGGGGTCATCGCGCTGGTCGCGACCCCGGAATACTTCCCGATGGTGAGATTGCTGGGCGCCGCATACGGCCGATTCCTGTATGACCCGCCGGGCCGACTACTGCTCACCTCGCCGAGCTCCCCGGTCACGCTGCTCGCCATCCTCGCGTTCGTGGCCCTCCGCAAGTACGCGCGCCACCGGCCGGTCTGGGATCTGCTGCTGATTCTGGGCCTTGGGACGTTCCTGGGCGGCCTGCTCCAGTTCAAGGGCCTGGAGTATCACTTCTATCCCGCCAAGGCCTGCGCGATTCTCCTGCTGGCCGTGGCGTGTCTGGACGTACCGCTTCGGCTCGAGCGCATCAGCGCCCGCGCCTATCGAGTCGTCGCGGCAGCGACGGTGCTGACCACGTCTGTCCTCCTCTCCGCTCGGGCGGTCCGACATGCGGCCGAGGGGGGCTGGAGCGGGAGGATGGACGCCCCACTGGACGAGGCCGCTGCTCTGATCAGGCGTTACGCCGATGGAGGCAGCGTCTTCGTGTTCTCCTACCACATCGGCTCCAGCTTCCCACTGCTGAGCTACGCCGGCGTGGAGAGTGCGTCCCGGCTCCCCCAGCTCTGGATCCTGGCGGCCGAGTATCTCGACCGACTGCACGCTCCTGGGCCGCTGGTCTTCCGATCCTACCGTGAGATGGGCCCCGCGGAGCGCTACCTGAATGCGGCGGTTCTCGCCGATCTCCAGCGTGAGCGGCCCCGCGTCCTCCTGGTGCTCCGCAACGCCCGGGATCATCCGATCAACGGCTACCGGCGCATCGATTACCTGGCCTACTTCGGCCGAAACCCGCGCTTCGCGGCCATCCTGCGGGAGTACGAGTACGTCAGGAATCTGGGCGAGTACGCCCTCTACCGAAGGCTGGAAGAAGGCGAGGGTCGCCAGGGACCTCCGCCCACCGCGACGCCCGGCACATTGGATCTGCGCTCCGGCGAGGGGACCGGAGTACACCTCCTGATCGGGCGAGCGGAATTTCTCCTATCCGCCTGTGTGTTCCTGATCATGCTGGCCTGGATGGCATGGGGTGAGTTTCGGGGCCAGCCCTCCACCGCAGGTAGCACCCGGCAGCCCACCAGAGCACGGTCGTGACGGCGGCCGCCACGTAGCCGTCCACGGCGTAGTGCCAGGCCAGGTGCACCGACCCCAGGAGAATCACCAGTGCGTAACCGGTGAGCACGAGGCCAAGGGCGCGGCTCGCACGCCACCCCGCGAGCGCGAACAGGACCGCGCCCGCCACGTGCATGCTGGGCATGGCCGAGATTCCATTCAGGGGGAGGACCGCACGCCCCGTGTAGAAGGTCCAGAGGTTTTGCTGAATCTGGAGCGCGATCAGTCCTGGGCCTGCGTGGAGTGACCCGAGATAGGCCATCAAGTCGGAGTAGGGATCAGGACCGGCGGCGACCCTGGAGTAATAGCAGGGACCAGCCGACGACAGTGGGGTGGCCATGAGTGTTCCCACCACGATCCAGATCAGCGCGTAGGTCAGCAGAAAACGCGTCCGATTCCTCGAAGTCCCGCCGGCCGCTTGCCAGAGGAGCACCACGAAGTTCACCGGCAGCCAGAGCGCGTAGAGCAGATCGATCGCCAGAGTGGCGATCGGATGTCCGATCAGCGGATGAAGGACGGCCCATGGCTGGTGCCCGAAGTGGAGGGTCGCGTCCAGCCGCATGAGTCTCTCGTCGATCGCGCCGAAGGGGACAACGATCGAGATCAGCGGTTTCCAGCTGGAGTAGGTGCGCAGCAGGAGCAGCATCGCCGCCGAGATGACCGCCACGCTTCCCAGCCGGTATCCCGTGAAGTACCAGCGGCGGCACTCCGCCCAGGCGACCTTCCACGCTTTCCAGGACGACACCCACTGTCCCTCCGGCCCGCGGACTCTCCAGCGCGTCAGCGCGAGCGCGCCGACGCCGTAGCACGCGGCGGAGACCGCGAACAGGAAGTAGAAATTGGCGAAGCCCACGTTCCGTAGCGGCCGGTCCAACCCCACCGCCCACTCGGCCAGGTAGACGGCGAGCGTGTAGATCGCCACCAGTCCGAGCAGGGGCCCTTGTTCCGCCACCGCGCGCCGCAGACCGCTTCCGGCTCCGGGCGAGGGGCCGTCCTCGGCAGTGAGCCTGGCCTCGGAGACCGCCGTCACGCTCGTGCCGACCGCGGGTGGCCGAGAAGCGCGCCGACCACCGCCCAGATCGCAAGCGTTCCCGCGATGCTCACGTAGCCGTCCACCGCGTAGTGCCAGCCGAGATGGACCGACCCGACCAGCACCACTCCGGCGAAGCAGGTGAACGCCCAGCCCAGCCAGCGGGACGTGCGCCAACCGAGGAGCGCGAACAGCACGGCGACTGCAACGTGCACGCTCGGCATGGCCGAGATGCCCACGAACGGCATGTTCAGGGAGCGGGCGTAATTCTCCCAGAGGGTGTGCTGCACCCGGAGCGCGATGACCGGCTGCTCCGCATCGAGTACGGCGAGATACTGCATGAGCGGGGCGTACGGACTCGACTGCCCGGTCACGACCTCGTAGTAGCACGGGCCCGCGGCCGAGAGCGCGATGGCGCCAACGGTGCCAATCAGGATGTAGATGAGCAGGTAGCTGAGGAAGAAGCGCGAACGGTCCGGCCCTCGACTCCAACCCTGCCAGATGAGCACGCCGGCGTTGAGCGGCAGCCACAGGATGTAGAGCACGTCGATCGTGCGGGTGACCGTCGGATGGCCGAGCACCGGCTGGAGCAGCTCCCACGGCAGCCGCCCCAGGTGCAGGGCGCGTTCGAAATCCGTAAGCGGGCGATCGAGGGAGAACGGATGGAGGTCGGGGATCATCCCCTTCCAGCTGCCGTAGGTGTTGAGGAAGAGAGGTATGATCACGGCCGTGACCACCACGCCCGCGACTCGAGGGGCCGTGAAGAACCCTTCTCCGGAGGTCCCCAAGGCGGCCCGCCAACCCGCGAGGCCGGAGATCCACCGGCCCTGGGCGTCCCTGATCGTCCACCGATGAGCGGCCAGGGCGAATGGAAGGGCCAGGAGCGACAGCAGCGGATAAACCTGGTAGGTCGTCTCGAACCAGACGTTGTCCATCCGCCGAGGCAGGCCGGCGGTGGTCTCGACCAGGTAGCCGGCCAGGCAGTAGGCGAGCGTAAGCCCGACGATCGGCGTGTGCTCCCGAAGGATCCCGAGCGCTTCCGAACCGGTGGACACGGGGCGGCCGGGGCCCGCGGTCCTGGTTGTGGCAGACGTTACGCCGGGCGCGGCGAGCATGAGGAGAGAGCGGAATCGGATCGGCCGGCCCGGGTGGAGTCCATCCGGCCCTGCAGGATGGCGGCGGTGGAGTCGCAGTACCAGACCTTCCATCCCTGGTCGGTCACCAACTCCTCCGCGAGTCGCGAGCGGGGCGGGATCACGGCCACGGTGATTCCTCGCCGGCGCAACACGTCACGCCACCCGGGCTCGAGATTCCAAACCTGGACGTACTCATCGAACAGCTTGTCACCGTAGTGATCGGTGCCGCCGTCGATGAACACCTTCTGCTCCGGCCAGGCGTGCAGGAGATACCCACCCCAGATGAAGTTGTTGAATAGTCGCCCGTCGAGCCGCTCGGCCCGGGCCTTTTCGACCGCCGTCACCGGGAAGACCTTGGGATCGAAGCGGGCGGGAATCACCTCCACGCCGACGACGTTGCCGCCGGTGAACGCCACGCCGATGAGAAGCAGGGCCCCGACCGCGGCGCCGAGCCCGCTGTAGTCGCCGGCATGCTCCCGCTGGAACACCTCCTTGGCGCGCCTGAGCACGGGCAGCGCACGCCACTCCTGGTCGTAGGTGAGCGCCACCAACGGCAACGCGACCAGAGCGAAGAGCTCGATGTTCCGTTGGGAGATGAGCGCGAACCCGAGGTTGGCGAGGAGGGTCAGGAGGACGGGCATCGTAGGGCGCCGTCGGGTCAGGGCCAGCGTCGTGATCACCGCCAGTATCGCGAGCAGGAAGATCTTGCCGTTCACCGTGTGGAAGTCCGGGCTCATGAACTCCTGGGTCTGCCGCAGGAACCGGTTGCCGAAGAACGCGGTCACGTGCAGGAGGTTCCGGAGCCCGTTCGGATTGATGATGCTCGCCACGAGCGCGATGCCCAGTGCGGCCGCGTGGTGGCGCGCGCGGGCGAGCCACTCCGCGCGCTGCTCGCCGGTGGAAAGCCGAGCCTCGAGCAGCTCCCCGACGGCGTAGATGGCGATCGCGAGGCACCCGTAGAAGAAGCCGCCGTGCAGGTTGGCCCAGACGATGAAGAGCGGAAAGTACGGCCAGAGGGTTCTGCGGCCGCGCCGCTCGAGCAACTCCAGGAGCAGCACCACGGCCAGCATGGTGAACAGGTGGGGACGGGCCAGCCAGTGGGCCGCGCTCAGGACCGCGGCAGCCATGCTCATGAAGTAGGCGAGGAGGGGGTCGCCGCCCCGCCGGATCAGAAACCGGCTGACGAGGGCATATGTGAGCGCGAGGACCAGTCCGGCCAGCACCGCGACTCCCGCGAGCCCCGCCGCGCGGTAGGCGAGGGCGTAGACGATCTCGCTGCCCCATTCGAAGGCGATGAACGGGTGGCCGGCCATGGTGTGGGAGAAGAAATCGGTCCGTGGCAAGGCTCGCTGATCGAGGATTGCTTCACCCAGCCGGATGTGGCGGGCCATGTCGCCGTCGCTGTTGATGAGCCGGGAGCCGAAGCCGACGGGGACGACGATGACCCAGATGATGAAGATGATGTCGAAGAGCGACGGGCGGGCTCGCCGGCTCATCCGATCACCCCGAAGGCGCGCACCCGGCGTCGGTACTCGGGATACTCCGGAAAGGCGGCGGCGAGCACGCCCTCCTCGTAGCGCACACGGACGAGGAGCAGCGCGACCCAAAGCGCCAGGACGATCGCGAAGGGCATGGTGAGGTGCCGCAGGAGGATGCCGGCGTTGATCAGCAGGTACACGGTGTAGATCGGATGGCGCGCCAGGCGGTACGGGCCCGAGGTTACCAGCGTGCGTGCCTCCGGCTCAAGACTGAACGAGCGGCGGAGATACCAGAGCGGCCACAGGCAGAGGACCGCGCCCGCGAGCCAGAGAATCGCGCCCACCCAGCGCAGGGTCTCATCCGGCGTCGGGCGCAGCCATTCCGGCCGGTATCGGGAGGCGACCAGGATGAACACCATCACGAGGAACGAGTTCCCGTAGGCGACAAGTCGGGAGGCCCAGCCGGGGGCGGTCGATCGCGCCCGGCCTCGCACCAGGAAGCTGATGGCGACGAGGAGCTCCTGAATCAGCCCCGGCAGAATCAGGACGCCGAATTCAGGAGAGCGGCGCCAGAGGCCGACCCCGATGGCCGTGAAGGCCACCGTGCCGACCCAGTCGCTCCAATGCCGGGTGGTAAGGGCTTTCAGACGGATGTGTCCTGTTGGATGAAGTGCGGGCGCAAATCTGCCGGACCGGCGAGTCCATGGCAACGATCGGGCCCCGGCCGGGTCCTGTGCACAACTTGACGGGGGTTGGACCCGTCCCTACTCTTGATACCCCGGTCAGCCCCCCGGTTTTCCGATTCCAAGGGTAGTACATGGTTGCGCGAGCGTCCTTGCCGGATAGTGCAAGTTCTTGCGCTATTCTGCCACGGTCAGCGCAATAGGTTCGGGGCACCGGTAGCGGAACAGGCATGAGGGATACCTGTGTTGCATATACGCGACACCCGACCAGTTGGCGCAGCCGCAATCCGTTTAACCAGTCGCCCTTCGATCCCCGACCAAGCCCACGGCGATCGCTTTGCTCGGCAAGGCGATACTGCGCCCCATCCCGACGTGTCCGGGGTGGGCATGTGACTTGCTCCCCGGGGCGACGCACCCGAAGCACCGTCCCAATGGGAGAGTCGATTCAGGTAGTTTCGGCGGCCATCCAGCGCCGCCGTTCCCCGGCAGGCCCGCGGTGGGTCTGGCCGCCGAGACCCCGCTGGATCCGTGGGGGCTCATCCCGCAAGCTGGCCGTCGGCCAGGGAGGAAGTATGAAGTCGTTGTGGCAGACCTTCTGGAGCGACGAGTCCGGTCAGGGCCTCGTGGAGTACGCCCTGATCATCGCGCTGGTCGCGGTCGGGCTCATCGCCATCCTGCTGGTGCTTCGGAACAGCATCGGCAACGTGTTCAACAACGCTGCGGAACAGCTGAACAACGCCCCCGCCAACCCCTATCCGTGACCGGGGAGGCAGGTCAAGGTACTGTCACAACGGAACTGTCGAGCCGGGGGGCGACTCCCGGCTCGACATTCCCCGGCTAGCTGTGCGATGGACCAGATGACGTTATTCCGGATCGTCTCTGCGGCGCTCACGCTTCTGCTCGTGGTCGCCGCCTGGACCGACTACCGGAGCCGCCGGATCCCGAACACCCTCACGGTGTCGGGGTTGGCAGCCGCGCTCCTGCTGCGCGCGGTGGTCGGGCCGGAGGCGATCCTCGATGGACTGGTGGGAGCCCTGCTCGCGTTCGTGCTCACCCTGCCGCTGCTGATCCTCGGCGTCATGGGTGGGGGCGACGCGAAGCTGCTGATCGCGATCGGAGCCTTCATGGGGCCGCGGCACTTTCTGACCTGTCTCTTATACACATCTCCGAGCCCACGAGACA
>JBKPGZ010000142.1:0-13690 GCA_046729675.1 Gemmatimonadota bacterium
TCACGAGGTCGCTCCTGGTGTCGCCGCGATGATGGAGCAGGGGCTCACCGTCATCAAGCAGACCCTCGAACGCTGAAGCCGTTCTGACCGATCGACAACGGGAGACGGCCATTTCACACACAATCAAGGTGATCGCCGGCGGTCTCGTCCTCTTGGGGATCTTCGTGCTCGCCGGCCGGCTCTTGAGTGCCGGCGCTCCCGTGACCGGGATGGTGACGGCCGCCCGGTGGTTCATCCCCGTGTGGCTCGTTGGAGCCGGCATCAACATGTACATCGGTGTGGCCAGGGCGGGATATTCCGTGGCCGAGGAGGCGCCGATATTCCTCCTGGTGTTTGCGGTCCCGGCCATCGTGGCCGCTCTCATTGCCTGGAGCCTCTCCCGGGGATGACGCGGATGCCTCGAATTTGGTCGCGGGTCATAGGCTTCCATCAGGACGACGAGGGCCACTGGGTCGCCGACCTGGCGTGTGGACACGCCCAGCATGTCCGGCATGATCCCCCCTGGCAAGTGCGTCCGTGGGTCATGACAGACGCGGGCCGCAGAGATCATCTCGGCATGGAGCTGGAGTGCGCCCTGTGTCGAGGAGCCGGTGAGAGGAGCGAAACCCGATGATCTGCCGGATCTGGCACGGCTGGACCTCGCCAGCCGATGCCGACGCCTACGAACGCCTCCTGCGCTCCGAGATCTTCCAGGGGATCGCGGCGCGGGACATTCCCGGCTACCAGGGCATCGAGCTGCTTCGACGGCCCGCGACGGACACGGTGGAATTCGTCACCCTGATGTGGTTCGAATCCATCGACGCGGTGCGCGCGTTCGCCGGGGCCGACTACGAGGTGGCCGTCGTCCCCGCCACGGCTCGAGCGTTGTTACAGCGATTCGACACGCGCTCCGCGCATTACGAGGTGCGCCAGGCGCGAGATGGCGCGCCCGCGGGCGCGCCTGCCTGGGAGCAGGAGATCCGGAGCCTCGAGGAGCAGGCGCGGCTCGCCTTCCTCCAGGCCGACACGGACACCTTGACCGGCCTCTGGGCGGACGACTTCACCGTCAATTCACCGCACGAGCGGGTGCACCAGAAGGCGCAGGTGCTGAGCCTGATCGCCGCGGGACGGATCCGGCATACCACCTACGAGTGCGAGATTGAGCAGGTGAGCCGACACGGTGATGTCGTTGTGGTGATGGGACAGGATCGCGTGACCGACCCTCCGGACGACACGGTCACACGACGGCGGTACACGAACGTCTGGCAGCTGCGGGAGGGCCGTTGGCGCGCGATCGCCAGACACGCGCAGGTGGCGGGAGCCCCGCCTATCACGGCCGCGCTCTGAGAGGACCAGCAGATGACCGAACCGATCCGAGATTCCGCGATTCGGGGAAAGACCATCCAGTTCCGATGGACCGAGGGGCCTACCAAGGGGAAGACCCACGAGCACGTCTTCCATCCCGACGGGACGGTGGAATGGCGCGACGTCGAGTCCTCACAATCGGCTGCCGCGGGGAAGGGGACTGGTCGAGGGGAGCCGCCCGAGCGGCCCGCTTACGCTGCTGTTCCGGTGGCGGACCAGGCCTTCGTTGTCTCTTACCTGGCGGCATCCGGGTACACCCTGACCGTGGTCCTGAACTTTCGGGACCAGCAGCTGATCGGGTTCGCGTCCTCAGCGAAGGAGTGGTTCCCGGTGCGCGGTACCTTCGAGGTCATGAAGTAGCCCCAGGTGCTCCGTGCCCTTTGATCTCCAGCCCACGCTCGTCGGTCCACTGGTGACCCTTCGGCCGCTGACGCCGGCTGATCACGATCGACTCTTCGCCGTCGCGAAGGACCCGTTGATCTGGGAGCAGCATCCCGACAAGACCCGTTGCCGGCCCGACGGCTTCACCGCCTTCTTCCGCCAGTCGCTGGATTCCGGCGGAGCCCTGCTCGCACTGGACTCCGGGTCAGGTCGGGTGATAGGCTCTTCCCGATACCACGGCTACGACGAGACCGCCGACGAAGTCGAGATCGGATGGACGTTTCTCGCCAGGTCGCATTGGGGTGGCCGCTACAATGCCGACATGAAGCGGCTCATGCTCGATCACGCGTTTCGCTATGTCGGTCGCGTGGTCTTCCTGATCGATCCGGCAAACCATCGCTCCCAGCGGGCGGTGGAGAAGATCGGGGCGACGCGAGTCGGACTGCGGACCGACGCCTCGGGACGGACGAGCTGTGTTTTTCAGATCGCGACACGGCAGTGGCTGACCACCAACAGCAAGGGGGGAACATGAGCACCTTGGTGAAAGCACTCATTGCGCTCTCGGCTCTGGCGTTCGTGCTCGCTGTGGTGACTCACTTCGCGGGGCCGATCGTGAGCACGCAGGCCGAGGCCTATTCCCGGGCCAGCACCAACCTGGCGCTGCTGGCGATCGCCCTCGTCCTGGCGTTCGGCTACCGGGCGGACGGAACCCGCCCGGTCTAGGGCCGGTCGTTTGGCGGCGCCGGTCCCGGTCTACCTCGAATGTGGGGCGAAGCGCACCTTCGCTGCCGCGCTCGACTGGCCCGGCTGGTGCCGCCAGGGACCCGACGAAACCGCAGCACTGGCCGCGCTCCTCGAGTACGGCCCCAGGTACGCAGCGATCCTCGCGCGCACCCGGCTGGGGTTCGTCGCGCCAAGCAAGCTGGGCCGGCTCGTGGTCGTCGAGCGCCTCCCAGGTACCGCGACGACCGACGTCGGGGCTCCCGGCGTAGTGCCCATGGTCGACCGTGAGCGATCGTGCGACCCGCGCGAGCGTGCACGGTTCGAGAAGATCCTCCGCGCAGGATGGCGCGCGCTCGATGAGGCGGTTCGATCGGCTCGCGGCAAGACGCTCGCCACCGGTCCTCGTGGCGGTGGGCGGTCCCTCGAGGCGATCGTCGGCCACGTCATCGGGGCGGATGCGGGCTATCTCACCGCCGTGGGCTGGAAGCCGCCCAAGGCCGGCCGGCGCGCCGAGCAGCTCGCCGCGACGCGGGAAGCGATCCTCATTGCCTTGACGGCGTCCGCCGCCGGGGAGATCCCCGCGCGAGGGCCGCGTGGCGGCGCCCGTTGGACCGCGCGGTATTTCGTGCGGCGGGTGGCGTGGCACGTGATGGCCCACGTCTGGGAGATCGAGCGGCGAGCCGGTCTCCGAAGCACACGATGAACGCCGCCATGGACCTCGATCCGGGCTTCCGCATCCGTGAAGCGATGGTCGCGGACGTCGCCCTGCTCGCACGGCACCGCGCCGGAATGTTCCGGGATATGGGGCGGCTGAAAGCGGACTGGGAGGCGTCGCTGGTCCGGGCGACCGCCGACTATCTCCGTAGCGCTCTGCCGCGAGGAGAATACCTGGGCTGGGTGGCTGAGAGCGCGGCGTCCTCACCGGAGCCGGTGGGAGGAGCCGGGGTCCAGCTCCGGCCGATTCTCCCTCGCCCCCGCCCGGCTGGTGAAGGGATCGAGCTCGGCCCGGAGGCCATCGTCCTCAACGTGTATGTGGAGCCGGCGTGGAGGCGGCGGGGTGTAGGTGAGGCACTGATGCGGTCCGTGCTGAGCGCACTGGCAGAGCGCAAGGTGACCCGGATCGTCTTGCACGCTTCGGACGATGGTCGGCGGCTGTACGAGCGCCTGGGCTTCGTGCCCACGAATGAGATGCGGTTGGAGTGACCCTCATATGGATCTCGATAGCGAGCGCCGGCGATTGCTGGCGCGTGATGCGCGGTGGGCCGCGCTGTCCTCGCAGGGCCAGGATGTCGAAGCCATCCTGGCGTTCTGGACCGACGATGCCCAGGTGTATCCGCCGGGCATGCCGCCCGTCAGCGGCAAGCCGGCGCTGCGTGGGTATGTCGAAGGCGCCCTGGCGATCCCGGGGTTTCACATCACCTGGACGTCCTCGGAGGCGCATCTCTCGCCTGACGGTCACTTGGCGTACCTGCTGGGCACCAATGCCGTCACGATGCCGGGTCCCGATGGGAAACCTGTGACGACGCGGGGACGGGGGGTCACGATCTGGCGCCGAGAACCCGACGGCGAGTGGCGGTGCGCGGTCGACATGTGGAACGACGAGCCGGCGGCGCCCTGAGGCGCTATTGTCGGTCGATCCGCGCGATGAAGCACCCGGCCTCTGCGTTGCGTAGGTGCACGTACCGCAGCTCGGCGGGTTCGAAGACCTCCTGCAGGACCGCCTCGAACGTCACCGCACCAACCCGCCGCTGGGCCAGAAGCCTCCCGCCGGCGCCATAGCTCTCGAGAGCCAGCGGCAGCGGTCGGAGGGCCTGTGGCAGCGTGGGTCCATCGTAGCGCTCGCAAGGCTCGCGGTGGATGAAGACCGGGCCGGGTGCCGGCAGCGCGGACGGATCGCTGAACGGCTGATAGGTGAAGAGCAACCGTTCCTCGGTGCCTACCCGGAAGGTCTCCAGGCACAGGCGACAGGGACCGTAGCCGGTTGCGACTTCGGCATGGGCGGGATGACCGTACTGCGGTGACTTCATGGATTCCCTCGCCGCCGATGCGATGGAATCGGGAATACCCTGGAAGCGATAGGTGCGCATGGCCCCTGACTGGGAAGCGTTGGCCCCAGTGTACTGACAGGGCCTCGCGGGCGCACTCCGATTCTTGCGGTTGAATTCTCCTAGGCTACGTCGGTCGCTCCCGAGGATATCCGATCGCCGCGAGGTCCGCCGTGATCTCGTCCAGGGTCGCCGGATCGTCGATGGTGGGCGGGA
The DNA here is from genome assembly GCA_046729675.1 of Gemmatimonadota bacterium. Taxonomy (GTDB): domain Bacteria; phylum Gemmatimonadota; class Gemmatimonadetes; order Gemmatimonadales; family GWC2-71-9; genus CAVVWJ01. The sequence continues at coordinate 4,710 of JBKPGZ010000142.1, forward strand.
CGGTGTACGGGGCGCCATCGGCGATCTTCTTGATAGTCCCCCGGACGATCTTGCCGGAGCGAGTCTTGGGGAGCCGTCTGACGGCGGTCGCCGTCTTGAACGAGGCGACTGGACCGATCCGCCCGCGCACCAGCTCGATCAGCTCCGCCACCAGGTCCTCGCGATTCCGGACAGCCCCGGCCTTGAGCACCACGAGGCCGAGCGGCACCTCGCCCTTGAGCGCGTCGCTCACGCCGACGACCGCGCATTCGGCCACGTCGGGATGGGCCGCCAGCACCTCCTCCATCGCCCCGGTGGAGAGCCGATGGCCCGCGACGTTGATCACGTCGTCGGTGCGGCCCATGATCGAGAGGTAGCCGTGCTCGTCCTTGAAGCCGGCGTCGGCGGTCAGGTAGTAGCCGGGATAGGCACTCAGGTACGAGGCCTCGAATCCCCGCTCGTTGTTCCAGAGTGTCGGCGCGCAGCCTGGCGGGAGCGGAAGGCGAATGACGATGTTGCCGTTGACGCCGGCAGGGACTTCCACACCCTCGTCGCTCACGACCCGGACGTCGTAGCCCGGCACCGGCACCCCGCACGACCCGTGCTTCACTGGAAGCAGGCCCAGCCCCACGCAGTTGCATCCGACCGCCCAGCCGGTCTCCGTCTGCCACCAGTGGTCGATGACGGGGAGTCCGAGCAGCCGCTCGGCCCATTCGAGCGTCGCGGGGTCGCTGCGTTCACCGGCCAGGAACAGGGTTCGCAGGCTTCGGAGATCGTAGCGGCGGACGTGGTCGCCGGCCGGATCGTCCCGCCGGATGGCGCGGAACGCCGTCGGCGCGGTGAAGAACGCGCGAACGCCGTGCTGCGCGATCACCCGCCAGAACGCGCCGGCGTCGGGCGTGCCGACCGGCTTCCCCTCGTAGAGCACGGTCGTGTTCCCATGGAACAGCGGACCGTAGACGATGTAGGAGTGACCCACCGCCCAGCCCAGGTCGGAGGCCGCCCAGTACACCTCGCCCGGCTCGACCCCATAAATGTTGCGCATGCTCCAGGTGAGGGCGACGAGATGGCCGCCGTTGTCCCGAACGATGCCTTTCGGATTCCCAGTGGTCCCCGAGGTGTAGAGGATGTAGAGCGGATCGGTGGCGAGGACCGGGACGCAGTCGGCCGGAGCCGCCGACGCCACCAACTCGGCCCAGTCGTAATCGCGGCCGGGTACCAGGGACGCCTGCGCCTGCGGGCGCTGGAGCACGATGCAGCACTCTGGCTTCGAGCCGGCGAGCTCGATGGCGCGGTCGAGGAGCGGCTTGTAGGGCACCACCCGGTCGATCTCGATGCCGCAGGAGGCGGAGAGGATGACCCTGGGGCGCGCATCCGTGATCCGGCTGGCCAGCTCGGCCGAGGCGAACCCGCCGAACACCACCGAGTGGATCGCGCCGATCCGCGCGCAGGCCAGCATGCCGATGACGGTCTCGGGCATCATCGGCATGTAAATCACGACCCGGTCGCCGCGGGTCACACCCCGGCCCGCCAGCACGCCGGCGAACCGTGCCACCTCGTCCCGCAGCTCGCGATAGGTGTAGGTGCGCAGGCTCGCGGTCACCGGGCTATCGTAGATCAGAGCAACCTGATCGGCGCGACCGTTCTCGACATGGCGGTCGAGTGCGTTGTAGCAGCTGTTCACTTCGGCGCCGGCGAACCACCGGTAGAGCGGAGCACGCGAGCTGTCCAGCACCGCGTCCCACCGGCGGTGCCAGTGCACCGCGTCCGCCGCCTCGGCCCAGAAGGCCTCGGGGTCGGCCCGCCAGCGGGCGTAGACCTCGTGGTATGTGGGAGGCATATCCCTAAGGTATGTCGGCCGCCCCAGCGGTGCAGGTGACTGCATCTCCGAAGGCACATGGCTTGCCGCCCGAATGGGGTGCCGGTCTCGAACCGGTATCCTCACTTCGTGCCTGGAGGCCGTATGTCCCAGCGTCTTAGGAGTTTGGTGGCCCTCGCCGGTGCCGCCGTCCTGCTCTGCGGCGGTTCGACCACCCTCGCGGCGCAAGGCCAGGGCAAGCGATACGCAGTGACCCGCGACAAGGCGGTCACGGTGACCCGGGAAGTCTTGCTGCGCCAGGGCTATGAAGTGGTGCGCATCGAGACGGACGGTCCCAGCCAGATTGTCTACTATCGCGCCGGAAACAAGGGGAAGGGCAAGGGCAAAGGCAAGCTAGAAAAGATGGTGATCCGCCGCGAAGCGGAGCGGGTGATCTTCGTGGATACGCCTCCCGCCATTCTGGTTGATATCGACTTCCGGCTGCGGCTCTGACGCAGGCTGATGAGCCGAATCCCCGCAGCGTCCGGCGCGCTCATCCTCACCCAGGCGGCTCACTCGGTGGAGGAGTACGTCGGACGATTGTGGGCGTCCTTCCCTCCCGCTCGCCTGGTGAGCGCTGCGATCTCCGACAATCTCGAGACCGGATTTCTGATCGCGAACGTCGCGCTGGTGGCTTTCGGCCTGTGGTGCTGGCTGGGCCCCATCCGCCGCGGGTGGCCGAGTGCCCGACCGCTTGCCTGGGCCTGGGTGATTCTCGAAGCGGTCAACGGCACCGGTCATTGCCTCTGGGCGATACGCCAGGGGAGTTACACCCCGGGAGTCGCGACGGCGCCGCTGCTGCTGGCTCTCGCCATCTACCTCGCCATTCAGCTCCGCCGGACCGTCCCGCTGCGATAGGCCACACCATCGGTTAACGTTGGGTAGAACCGGGGTTACATGAGGGGACGACCATCATCCCGACAGCCTCGATGCTCCATCCCATACTCGCAGGCGCCGTCCTCGGCGCGCTGTTCGCCATCGCTGCCCGCAGGCTCGGGGGCGACGGCGAGCTCCGGGTTCTCGCCCTGGGGCTGGCGGTGGCGGCCCTCATCTACGTCGGCCTGGCCTTGCCGAGCGCCGCCGGCCGGTGGCTCGTGGTGGAGACGGCTGGAGTCGCGATCTTCGGGAGCATCGCCTGGCTCGGACTGCGCCGGCCCGGATGGTTGGCCCTCGGATGGACGGCGCACGTGGTGTGGGACGTCGCCCTTCATCTCCAACAGGCGCAACCCGTCGTGGGCGCCTGGTACCCGCTTGCGTGCATCGGATTCGATCTGATCGTGGGAGGTTTCCTGTTGAATGCGGCGGTCCCGTCCGCCCTTCGAGCTCTTGGCTTCGCGGTCACGCTTCTCGGCGCCGCAGCGAATGAGCTTGGCGCTCAGGACTCAGGCCAGCTGACGGCGCCACGAGTAACGAATCTGGCGGGCGCCAGAGATCAGCCCGGCCTGTTCACCCAGCGCCTGATGCTCCCGGCGAACTACTGTGGCCCGCTTCATACCCACGACCACGACTTGCACGGGCTGGTCCTGCGCGGAATCCTTCTGATGGGCTTTGTGGACAGTGCCGGCGCGCTCGAGGTACGACAGTACCCCGCCGGCAGCTTCGTTCCGGTGCCGGCCGGCCGGGTTCACCTCGAGGGGAGTCCCGTCGAAACGGAGATCCACCTCAGCGGGATCGGCCCCCTGGTCACGACGGTGGTGGACAGCACTACGGCGCGGCGCTGCATGCCGGCGTCACGAGGTAACGGCACACCTCGCTGAGGTACTACGCCTGGAGAATGTCCTGGTCCGGAACCCGAAGATTCGGGATCGGGTCGAGGTGCTCCACGCCCGCGGCGTTGAGGAAGCCCGAGAGGTCGACCGCGTGCTCGGCGGTATCCACCGCGATCTCTACCAGGCCGTTGGTGACAATCGGGATCGCGCGCTCGGCGTTGCGCCCGGGTCTCCGCAGGCGCCGCCGCCCCGGTCGCCAGGGGCCTTCGAAGCTGCGGAGGTCGTGTCCCTGGCGCTTGAGGCGCTCGGCGAGCGCATAGACGGGGGTGGGCGCATACCGACGCGTCCGTGCCCGCTCGCTGCGGCGGGGGCGCGAAAGCGAAGACTCGCTGGAACTTGGCACAATGCCTCCTGCGAGAGCGTCCAGAGATCCAAGCTCTTCCTGGGCTTAGGTTAAGCCCGCACCGAAGGGCGGGCAGTGCGGCCGATCACACTCGCCGTCTCAGGATTCGACCAGCATGCGCAGCCACGTGACCTTCAGGACCCCCCGGTTCAACCAGACCGAGGTGCAGCCGCACTTCATCAACCCCTGCTGCTTCGGGGAGGATTGCCTCTTCTGGTTGATTGACGAGCTGCGTGAGCGTGGATGGGCGGACCTCTCGGACCCCTGGCAGGAGGACTGGGGATGGCAGACGGGCGGCGAGCGTGAAGGGCGACGCTACCTCCTCAGCGTGGGTCTGATCCCCGAGGACGAGCCCGAGTGGCTGGCCCACATTCACGAGCGGCCATCGCTGCTTGACCGGTTGCGCGGCCGGGGAGAGCTGGTCGTGCTGCCGAGGCTCGCCCCGGCGCTGCACCAGGTTCTCAGCGCAGCCCCGGATATCAGCGATGTCAGCTGGCACTTCGAGGACGTGTTCCGGTGGGGTGGCAGCCCCGGCGCGGCCGACCCGTCCGCCCCGCGGACCGCGGGCGAGAGCACGTGACCGGCTCGTCGCAGGCCATCGTCAGGCCCGCCGAGCGTCGCGATGTGCCGGCGCTGGCGCGGCTGCGATTCGAGTTCCGCGCAGGGCACGACGCACCGGTCGAATCGGAAGCCGACTTCCTCGCGCGCTGCGCGAGTTGGATGACGGCGCGTCTGGCCCCGGGTGGAAGCTGGCGCTGCTGGCTGGCGGAGGAGGCGGGCCGCGCGGTCGGAACGGTCTGGCTCCAGCGTATCGAGAAACTCCCGAACCCTGTGGCCGAAGCGGAAAGCCACGGCTACGTGAGCAGCCTGTACGTGGTACCTTCGAGCAGAGGCGCGGGTCTCGGCAGCCGGCTCCTCGGCGCTTGCCTGGGGGCGTGTCAGGTCGAGGAGATGGACGCTGTGATTCTCTGGCCGACTCCGCGGAGCCGGTCGCTGTACCTGCGTCACGGGTTCGCCGTCCGGGAGGATCTGCTGGAGCGGCGACTGCGACCGTCACCGGGCCATGCGGCCCCGCGGGAGTCGGCGTGAGCGACGAACGCGTCATCCGTCTGCTGGAGGAGATTCGCGACCTCCAGCGCAACCACGCCGAGCGTTACGGCGAAGCCCTGCGGAACCAGGAGGAGTCTATCCGGTTGCAGAAGGCGGGCCTCCGGCGGGTGCGGGTGGTCCTGGCCTTCGCGACGATCGCCGTGATCCTCGCGGTCACGATGCTGGTGATGTTGATACTTCGGATTGCCGCGCGTCTCGGCTGAGCGCAGAAGGGAGGAGCCCCGTGATTCGCAAGCTTGCGTCCGGCAAGTACCGGCTCTACTCACGGAAGAAGGACCCCAAGACCGGAAAACGTCGCAACCTGGGCACCTTCGCCACTCGCGCCGCGGCCGAGCGGCACGAGCGGGCCGTGCAGTTCTTCAAGCGCGGGGGTTAGATGCCACCTCCCGGCGCGGGCGGCCGACTCGGCCTCGACCTCATCTTCGCTGTCTTCCTGGTCAATGGGCTCTTGATCTGCGCGGCGCTGCTCGCGGCGCTTGTCACGTGGGGCAGGAGCGGGGAGGGGAGCGGCATGGGGGTCTTCGCGATCGCGATGAGTGCCGTGCTGCCCAGCCTCGTCGCGTGGTTCGCCAGCGCCATCCGTGCCATCATGAAGCCCCGAGTGCCCGACGTACGCCTGGGAGCCGGGCTGGCTACGGTCCATCTCCTCCTGTGGGCCATGCTGATCGCGCTGGGAAACTTCAGCGGGATCTCCCAACCACCCGATTGGGTCGTAGCACTGCCTCTGGTCGGGACGGCCTGCTATGGCGTAGCGGTAACCTGGCTCGCGCTGCGCTGGTTCTTCGTCCGGCGCCGCCAGTCGTTCGAGCAGGTCCCGGCCTGAGCATACGCGGCAGCTCGATGAAGGAGCTATGGAGCTGACGGCAAGGGTCGTCGACATCACCACGCTCGACACCGACGCCATCGTGAACGCGGCCAACGAGTCGCTGGCGCCGGGCGGCGGTGTCTGCGGGGCAATCCATCGGGCCGCTGGCCCCGAGCTGGCACGCGCTTGCGCAGCGATCGGCCATTGTCCCACCGGCGAGGCGCGCATCACTCCCGGCTTCCGTCTGCCGGCCGGCTACGTGATTCACACCGTCGGCCCGGTCTGGCGAGGGGGCGGAGAAGGCGAGGCGGAGCTGCTCGCGTCGGCCTACCGGTCGGCGTTGCGCCTGGCCGAGGAGCACGGCCTCCGGAGCATCGCCTTCCCGGCGATCAGCACGGGGATCTTCGGCTACCCGCTGGATCAGGCCACTGAGGTCGCGGTGCGCGCGGTGCGGGAGTTCGGCGAAGAGGGATCCGGGCTACAGCTCGTCGTCTTCGCATGCTTCGGCCCCGAGGTGGAGCGCGCCTACCGGGATCGCCTGTGAACCGCTTCAGCATCACCGCGGACATCCCCGCGCCTCCCGATCGCGTCTGGGGGATCCTCGCCGACGTGGAGCGCTGGCCCGAGTGGACGCCCAGCGTCACCCGGCTCACGCGGCTCGACTCTGGACCGCTCGCGGTCGGCAGTCGCGCGCGGATCCATCAGCCCCGCCTGCTGCCCGCGACCTGGCGGGTCGTGGAGCTCGCTGAGGGCCGTCGCTTCACCTGGGTCACCGGCGGTCCCGGCGTCCGCGCCGTGGCAGAGCACTCGGTGGAGCCGATCGACCGGGGAAGCCGAGTCACCCTCTCGGTTCGGTTCGAAGGCCTGCTGGCCACTCTCGTCGCACGTCTCACCCGAGATCTCAACCGGCGCTACCTGGAGCTCGAAGCCGCCGGACTCCGTGAGCGGAGCCTCGCACCGGACAAGCAATGATCATGAGCGGATACGAGGGGCCGACCGGTGTCGGCCAGCTTGCCATTCCGGTGAAGGATCTGGAGCGGGCTGTCACTTTCTACCGCGACGTCCTGGGGCTCCGGTTCCTGTTCCGTGCGCCGCCGGCCCTGGCGTTTCTCCAGTGCGGCGAGGTCCGCCTGATGCTCAGCTAGGTACCTCCCGGCGCGAACGAGCCGGCCGTCGGCGTCATCTATTACCGAGTCCCCGACCTGGACGTGGCCTACGCGACCCTAAGGGAGCGGGGCGCGCGGTTCGTGGACGCGCCCCACCGGATCGGCCGTCTCGAGGACCACCAGCTCTGGATGGTCTTCCTCCGAGACCCGGACGAGCATCTCCTGGCGCTCATGGCCGAGCGGCCCCTGACCGATTCCTGACCTCCTCAGTGAGGCGTCGCGATCCGCTCGGGGGCAGCGAGGTCCGTTCTCCGGGGCTGCTCGCGCAGCAGGGCGCGCTCGGTGAAGTCCTGCCGCTCTTGCAGCTCCGCCAGCTCCTGGCGCAAGGCCAGCTGCTCGTCCTCGAGCGTTCGAATCCGCTCGGTGGCCTCGTCGGACAGCGCGGGCTGGCGGGAGGCCCGGCGGTCGATCAGGCGAGCAAACGACCAGCCGATGCGGCCGAAGACGAGGGCGACGGTGGCGACGAGCGTGAGCTGGGTAATGTCGCCGAGATCCATGGTGGCTCCAGTGACGGGGAGCGATTTCCGATCGGCACCCCAATGATGGGACGCCTTCCCCGGCGGTGCAATCCGCCGGACGGGCGCTGGCCGACCGGGTCCAGGCCCCATAGGATTCCAGCATGGGATCCCTGCTGCAGGAATGGACCGAGCCACCGCCGATGTGCGCGAGCGCGCCGGCACCCGCGGTGCTCGCTGCCGACGGCACCCTCTGGCTGGCCTACCGGATCGGCCGGGATCCGCATCATTGCGCGGTGGTGCGCTTCCACCAGGTCATGGAGTATGCCTGGGGCGCTCCACCGGCCGCGCTCGGCACTGAAGCCTCGGGCGACCTGCCGCGGGGAAGCTTTTACGAGGTGCCGTCCGGCGACGGTGGAGCGGACGTACGCGAGCGCCGCTGGATCATCACCTTTCCCGAGGCCCTGCTGAACGTGCGCGCGGCGGACGTCGAAGTAGTACTGCGGGCCACGGCCGCGCTCGGACCGTCGCATGCCCTCGCCGCGCTGCTCGCCTGATGTCTACGCGGCGCCCGGTCGTCGGTGTCATGGGCGGAGGTGCCTCGGCGCCCTCCACGCTCGAGGCCGCACGTCGCTTCGGCCACCTGGCCGCAGCGGCGGGATGGGTGGTGCTGACTGGAGGGCGACCCGCCGGTGTCATGGAAGCGGCGTCCGCCGGGGCCAAGTCCGTGCCGGGCAGCCTCACGGTCGGCATACTCCCGAGCGGGCCCGAGGGCCCGGTGAGCGCGGCGGTGGACATCGCCGTCTTCACCGGTGTGGGCGAAGCGCGAAACGCGATCAATGTGCTGAGCAGCGACGTGGTGGTGGCGTGCGGCGTCGAGGGACCAGGGACGGCGTCGGAGATCGCGCTGGCATTGAGGTTGGCTCGGCCCACGGTTCTGCTGGCCCCTTCACCGGAGGCGGCGGGGTTCTTCCGAACGATCGACCCGGCAGGGTTGCTCCACGAAGCCGGGAGCCCGGAGGAGGCGGTCGAGCTGATCGAGCACCGGCTGGGCATCGCTCGATGGGCGGTTCTGCAAACCTGAGGACCCACACGCAAGGGGAGCGCATGAACGCCGAGTACCGGAGCTTCCGCGACTTCTATCCCGCGTATCTCGCCGAGCACAAGGAGCGGTCCACCCGCCGGCTTCACTTCGTCGGCACCTTGCTCGTCATCCTCGTGGTCGCGGTCGCGCTCTGGAGACGTGACCCACGCTGGCTGCTGCTGGCCCCCGTCTTCGGGTATGGCCTCGCCTGGATCGGGCACTTCGTCTTCGAGCGCAACCGTCCGGCCACGTTCCGCCATCCGCTCTACAGCCTGGCCGGAGACTTCGTGATGTTCAAGGACATGCTCCTGGGGCGGCTGCCCTGGTGAGCGACCCGGGAGGCCATGTGTCGAAGCTGCGTCTCAGAATCTCGATGTCCCTGGACGGGTATGTCGCCGGCCCTGAGCAGAGC
>JBKPGZ010000143.1:0-8076 GCA_046729675.1 Gemmatimonadota bacterium
CGCAGGTCACCGTGCGCGCCGCGAGGGGGACCTTGCGCGCTTGGGCCCCTTCGCTGCGCTCAGGGTGACATGTTTTCCATCGTTCGCCCAAGCTCCACCAGACTCATCGGATCCAGCGAGATCGTCCCGTACCGCATGATCCAGTGCAGGTGCGGCCCCGTCACCCGCCCGCTCCGTCCCACCGCGCCGATCCGCTGCCCCGCGCTCACCGTGTCGCCCGCGACGACGTCCGCCCGGCTCAGGTGGAAGTAGCCGGTCACCAGCCCGGCCCCGTGATCGAGGTAGACCGCCTTGCCCGCGAGATAGAAGTCCGCCACCAGCGCCACGACGCCCCGCGTCGGCGCCACGACCGGTGCGCCGACCGCCCCGGCGAAGTCGGTCCCCGTGTGTCGGCTCGTCACCTTGCCGTTGTACTCCCGCGCGCCGCCGTAGGGGCTGGTGATCCGGCCCGGCCGAGGCAGCGTGAGCGGGAGTGACCACAGGCGCGGGGTGTCGTGCGAGCTTCGCGAGACCTCGCGCGCCCGCAGCCCCTCGGAATCGATGCGGGCGCCCGTCGCGCTATCGTACTCCACCATCCGGGGCGGCACGGTGATGCGCTCACGGGGGTAATCGGGTTGCCGCACGATCAGGCGGACTACGCTGGTGTCCACCCGGTCGCCCCGCGAGAGCCGGAGGTCGACCACGACGGTGTCGTCACCCTCCAGGGGAACCCCCAACAAGGCGTCGAAGCCCCGATCGCGGCGCTCGAAGTGGAGGGGCTCTCCGGCGGCCTCGCCGCCCACCGCGGTGAGCGGCGACTGGTCGTTCCGCGACGGATCGTCCAGCACCTCCAGCCACGCCACCGACCCTCGGGCAGGCGACTGCGGACTCGTGCGCACCACCGCCGACGGCGCTGCGAACTGTGCCTGAATCGGCTTCCCTGGTGCAGCCGCGACGAGCACTGCCACGGCGATCGCGGCGGCGCGTCTCAGCGGGACAACCTCCGGATCAGCGGCGCGTCGTCGGGATAGGCCGCCGCCAGCTCCTCGGCCCGACCCATCTCGAAGTCCGCGAAGTCGAAGCCCGGTGCCACGGTGCACCCGCACAGGACGGCCTCGTCCACCGGTTCCGCCGCCTGCCACACGCCCGCCGGCACGATCGCCTGCGGATCGGCGGGGTGCAGCAGCTGCGTACCGAGGCCCAGGAGGTGGAGGCGCAGGACCCCGCCGTCGTAGTGATGCCAGACTTCGTCGGAGGCCACCCGGTGCCACGCGCTCCAGGTGCCCGCGGGGAGGAGATAGTGAATGGCGGTCGATGCGGCGCGCCGCCGGCCGTCGGGGAGATCGAGGGTCAGCCCGCTCCGGTAGGTCTCCCGGTAGTAGCCGCCCTCGGGGTGGGGAAGCAGCCCGAGCCGGCGAACCACGTCCTCGGCATTCATCCAGGAGCGCTCAGCGCCGTCCGTTCACCAGCGCCTTCGGCGAAGGCGCGGCGCCTTCCGGCGCCCGCCAGGGCAGCTTCTGCGCGATGCGGGCCCAGTGCTCCAGCGGCCGCTCCGGCAGACCGAAGTGCTCGTGCGCCTCCTCGCGGAGCCGGGTTGGGTTGCGCCGTCCGGCCGTGCGCAGCACGCGACGGCGCAGCTCCTTCGCGGTCTTGAGCGGCCGCTCGCCCGAGGGGTCGAGCTGGTGCGCGCTGACGTCGCTGCCGCCGAGCAGTTCGATCATGAAGTCGTAGGCGAGGCCGAGGTGCCGCTCGACGTCCTGATCCGCGAGGCTCCAGCGGCTGTATTCCCGCGCCACCTGGCTGGCGCGCTGCCAGCTGGTGGTCTCGGTGAGACGCACCATGCCACGGAAGAGCCGGCGGTTGGTCCGCACACTGAAGATCGTCGGGGCGATCAGCCGGTCGAGATGCGCGTCCGCCTCGGAGTGGTCCAACAGGATCACGTCCTTCGCCGCGCGGGCATAGGCGTCGCCCAGGTGCGCCTCCACCCGGGTCTCCCAGTAGGAGTGGCCTACCGACGCCGTGCTGCTGGTGAGCATGAGCTGGCGGGGCACGAAATAATTGTGGGCGACGGTGTCGGCGGCGAGATGCGAGAGATATCCCAGCCCGAAGGCGCGCATCGCGTCCGACTCCGCCAGATCGTGGATCTCCTGGCCCACGTGCCAGAAATGACAGTGCCGCCCCAGCGGCGCGTAGCTCTTCGCGATGGAGGAGTCGGCGGCGATGTTGCCGTAGAGGAAGTCGAAGGGATAGGCGCGGAGCAGGTCGGCCACCACGGGCGGCAGCAGCGCCAGGTTGGCCAGCACCGACTCGCCGAGATAGATGTGGGTGCCCGGGGTCCAGGCGTGGGCGGAATCGGGAAAGACGAGGTAGCAGAGCCCGACGGCGGCGATCGCTCCGGCCAGGCGGACCGCGGTCACCGCCGGCTCGGCACGATCAGGCGCCGCACCCGCCCCAACATGCCGTTGCCCTCGCGCGAGGTGCGGAGCGCGGCGGCCACGTCGAGGGCGGTGTCCTCCACCTCTTCATGCACCAGGTCGTACAGCGTTTCCAGGTCGGTGAGCTTGGCCTCGATGTTGTCCACCCCGCGCACCAGCTTGCGGCGGATCCGGCGGCTGGTCTGGGTGAAGGCCCCGATCTCCTGCCGCACGAGCACCAGCAGGTCCTGGCCCTGATCGGTGAGCCGCCGCGCGCCGGCGAGCGTCTGGGCCACCTCCTCCTGATGGCCCTGGATCATGGTGCTGAGCTTCCGGGTCTCTCCCATGATCCGCAGGGCGGTGTAGGCGAGGACGGCTGCCGTCCCCAGGACTGTGACGGCGATCACCACGAGCGAGATCGCGGCCGCCGGCCCCACCCAGTCGGGCGTTGCGGCGACCTGCACCAGCGCGAGTGTCATCATGGGTCCCTCATCCGTCGAAGAGCGGGGCGGCCCCCCGGCGCGCATCGCGCACCCGTGAAAACAATGGGGTCTCGGGTCCTCCGCAAGCCCTCGCGCCGCTTGACGCGTGCAACCGCCCTCGGCAGGTTTGGCCATGCCTCCACGCTTTCTCGTTCGCGGCGGTCGTCCGCTGCGCGGCACCGTGCGTCCCGCCGGCAACAAGAACGCCGCGCTCCCGATCCTCGCGGCCACCGTGCTCGCCGACGGGGTCGTCGAGCTGGACAACATTCCCCGCATTCGCGACGTCGAGACCATGCTCGCGCTGCTCCAGGATCTGGGCGCGCAGGTCGAGTGGACGGCGACGAACACGGTGAAGGTGGACACCCACGCGGTGCGCCCCAAGCCGCTCGACCCGGGGCTCTGCGCCAAGATCCGTGCGTCCATCCTGCTGGCCGGCCCGATGCTCGCCCGGTTCGGCGCGGTCACGCTGCCGCCGCCGGGCGGCGACGTGATCGGCCGGCGCCGGGTGGACACCCATTTCCTCGCGCTGGAGCAGCTCGGCGCTTCCGTCACCGTCGGCGACCGCTACGAGCTCGAGGGCAAGTCGCTCGCCGGGGCCGACATCTTCCTCGACGAGCCCAGCGTCACCGGGACCGAGAACGCGCTGATGGCGGCGGTGATGGCCAAGGGCCGGACGGTTCTCCGCAACGCGGCCTGCGAGCCCCACGTGCAGGACCTCGCCCGCGCCCTGGTGGCGGTGGGGGCGAACATCGAGGGCATCGGCTCCAACATCTACACCATCGAGGGCGGCCATCCGCTCAAGGGCGCGAGCTACACCATCGGGCCGGACCACATCGAGATCGGGAGCTTCATCGGCCTGGCCGCGGTGACCAACGGCGAGGTCGTAATCGATCCGGTGCGCGGCGAAGACCTCCGCAGCACCCTGCTGGGGTTCGAGCGACTCGGCATCCGACCGCGGTTGGACGGCAGCCGGCTCACCGTGTCGCCCGATCAGGAGCGGCGCATCCGCCCCGATCTCGGCGGCCACGTGCCCAAGCTGGAGGATGGACCGTGGCCGGCCTTCCCCGCGGACGTCATGTCCACCACGATCGTCACCGCCACCCAGTGCTCGGGGATGCTCCTGGTCTTCGAGAAGATGTTCGAGTCCCGGCTCTTCTTCGTGGACAAGCTGATCGGCATGGGTGCCCGGATCGTGCTCTGCGATCCGCACCGCGCCGTGATCTCCGGTCCCTCGCCGCTCAAGGGGGGCACGGTGGAATCGCCCGACATCCGGGCCGGGATGGCGATGCTGCTCGCGGCGCTCGCGGCGGAAGGCTCCAGCACCATCCACAACGTGGGGCAGATCGAGCGGGGCTACGAGCGAATCGACGAGCGCCTGCGGGCGCTGGGAGCCGAGATCGAGCGCGCGGAGTGACGGCGGCGGGACCGCGGGACGGGGGAACGACGGGAGCGGCCAGTACGCTTACCGAGGAGCCGGTGGCGGGAGAGCCGCCGCGTCTCGAGCTGGCGCGCTGGCGCGATGAGCTGGGCCTGGTCGCGGGGATTACGGGTCGCGGGCGCGAGGCAGGGCGGGGGTTCGATCTCGGGCTCTGGAGCGGGGCGCCGGTCGGCGAGGTCATGCGCCGCTGGCGCCTCTTTCGCGCGGCGACGCCGGGGTTCTCGACCGTCGTGCTGGGGAATCAGGTGCACGGCACCGAGGTGCGCACCGTAGGGGCGTCCGGTGGCTGGCTCCAGGTGGAGGGCGTGGACGGGTGGGTCACCACGTCGCCCGGCGTCCTCCTCACGGTGGCCGTCGCCGACTGCATCCCGGTCTATCTCGCCGTGCCCGGACGCGGGATCGCGCTGCTCCACGCGGGCTGGCGCGGCACGGCCGGGGGCATCCTGACCCGCGGGGTGGCGGCGCTGACGGCGGCCGTCAAAGCAGACGCTACCGAGATTGTAATGCATTGTGGGGTTGGCATTTGTGGCCAGTGTTATGAAGTGGGTTCTGAAGTTGTGATCGGCTGTGGCCGGACCCCGGATGGCGCCGGACCCTGGCACGTTGACCTCCGCGAGGTCCTCGCCGACCAGGCCGCGGCCCTCGGGGTCCCTACCGTCACCCGCTCCTCCCGCTGTTCGGCTCACGAGCGCCCTACCTTTTATAGTCATCGCGCGTCCCGGGGTGCCGACGGCCGCATGGTGGCCTACCTCGGCATCCCGGAGGGTGGGACACACGACCGAGTTTCGATTGACTCTCGGGGGAAACGGCAGTAGTTTCCCACCGCTGTCCCGGGGGCGCCTGTACGGGCCGACTGTGCGATGTGGGGGGAGTTCCCCCACATTTTTTTTCCGCTCCGATGTCTGTTGACGCGCTGCTCCAGCCGATTCGCGACCATCTCGACACGCTGGGTTTCGAGCTGGTGGATCTCAGACGAACCGGCACGATCCAGCGCCCCATCCTGCAGGTGCGGGTGGACCGCCCGGACAGCCGACCCGGCCAGGGTGTGACGGCCGACGACTGCGCGGGGATCAGCCGGTCCCTCGAGCGATTCCTGGAATCCAGGGCCCTGGTGGGCCCGCGCTACGTGCTCGAGGTGTCCTCACCGGGACTCGAGCGCCCGCTGCGCTGGCCGGAGCACTGGCGCCGCTTCGTCGGGCACCGCGCCCGGGTGCGGGCGCCGGCGCTGGGCGGTCGGCGGATCGTGGAGATCGTCGCGGTGCCCGACGACGAGCACGTGACCCTCCGGCCGGAGCAGGGCGGCGAGACGACCCTGCGCCTCGACGAGATCAGCGAAGCGACGCTGCTGGTGGACTGGGCCGCCGTGAGCAAGCGACGTCCCGATTCCTTGGAGTAACACCGATGGCAGGTTCGACCGAAATGTTGGCCGCGTTCCGCGAGCTGACGACCGCAAAACAGCTGGAGCGCTCCGATCTCCTGGATCTCCTGAGGGACGGGATCCAGGCGGCGCTGGTCCGCAAGTTCGGCCCCAACGTCAAGTTCGAGCTGAACGTGGACGAGCTGCAGGGCACCATCCGGGTGGTGCGGCTCCGCCAGGTGGTGGAGACGGTGGAGGACCCGAGCTGGCAGATCGCTCTGGAGGAGGCCCAGTACGAGGACCCCGACTTCCAGGTCGGCGACATGCTCGAGGAAGAGGTCCCCTTCGTGGACTTCGGCCGGCTCGCGGTGCAGGCGGCCAAGCAGCGGATCATCCAGCGGGTGCGCGAGGGCGAGCGGGCCCGGATCCGGGAGGAGTTCACCTCCAAGGTTGGCGAGCTCCTCTCGGGTGAAGTCCAGCAGATCGAGCGGGGCAAGCTCGTCATCATGCTGAACAAGTTTCGCGAGGCCGAGGCGATCATCCCCTACCGGGAGCAGAACCACCGCGAGCACTTCCACCAGGGCGACACCATCCGGGCCGTGCTCAAGCGGCTGGAGGAGACGCCCAAGGGGCCGCGGCTGATCCTCTCCCGGGGCGACCCGCTGTTCGTGAAGGCGCTCTTCAAGCTCGAGGTCCCCGAGATTCAGCAGCAGATCGTCGAGATCCGGGCGATCGCGCGCGAGGTGGGAAGCCGCACCAAGGTCGCGGTGATCTCCCGCGACGACTCGATCGATCCCGTGGGCGCCTGCGTGGGCCTCAAGGGGTCGCGGGTGCAGGCGGTGGTGAACGAGCTGGGCGGCGAGCGGATCGATATCGTGCCCTGGTCGCCCGATCCGGAGCGGTTCGCCCGGCTGGCGCTCGCGCCCGCGCGGGTGGCCAAGGTGTTCTCCGATCCCGAGGCGAAGACCATCCAGGCGGTGGTGGACGAGGACCAGTTGTCGCTCGCCATCGGCCGGAACGGGCAGAACGTCCGGCTCGCCTCCGAGCTCACCGGCTGGAAGATCGACCTCTACTCCAGCCGCGAGTGGCTGGAGCGCGGCGGCGAGGGCCCGCTCTTCGCGCCGCTGCCGCCCGAGGAGGAGATGGCCTCGCAGGTGCCGCTCAGCGAGCTCCAGGGCCTCTCCCCCGAGCTCACCGCGATCCTGGAGAACGCCGGCTACCGGATGCTGAACGACATCCTCGATCTCGAGCGAGAGGACATCGCCCGTATTCCGGGGATGAGCCCCGAGGCGGCGGACCAGCTGATGACGTTCCTCGCCGAGCTCACCGAGGAAGGCGGCGAGGAGAACCAGAACCGCGAATGAGCCGGCTCCTGGGCCTGCTCGGCCTGGGCTACCGGGCGCGCAACGTGGTGGTCGGGGTGGAAGCGGTCCGGAAGGAGTTGCAGGCAGGGAAGTGCTGGTGCGTGGTCGTGGCGGAGAACGCCAGCCCGCGCGCCGTGGACAAGGTGGTCCGGCTGGCGGCGGCGAAAGGCGTCCCGCTGGTGACCGGACCTGGCGCCGCCGCGATCGGCGCGCAGTTGGGCAAACCGCCCGTGATGGCGGTTGGGGTGCGGGACCGCGCGTTGGCCGACGGCATCGTGTCGCCGGCGCCCGCACGTACCTGATGGAGGCTTGAGTGGTCAAGACGCGAGTTCACGATCTCGCCGCGGAGTTCGGCGTACCCCCTGAGCAGCTGCTCGGCATGCTCAAGGACATGAACATCTTCGTGCGGAGCCATCTCTCCGCCCTGGAGAACGACCAGGTGTCGGCGATCCGCGTGCGCTGGGAGCGGGAAAAGCGGAAGAGCGCCGAAGAGCCGACCGCGAAGAAGGGCCGCCGCAAGGCGGTGAAGGCGGAGCCCCCCCCGCCGCCGGTCGAGGCCCGGCCCACCAAGCGCCGCCGCACGGCGGCCGAGGTGGCGGTCGCCGAGGCCCAGGCACAGTCCGAGCGCGCGGCCGAGCTCGCCGCGCTCGAACTGGAGCGCCCGGTGGTGCCCGAGATTGAGGAGCCCGCGCCGGCACAGAGCCTCGAGGAGCGCGCCCGCGCGCTGTTCAAGGACCTGCCGCCCGTGCCCGCCGAGCCGTACGACGACTCGAGCGCCCCGACGACGACCGAGGAGCCCGCGGCCACGCAGCCCGTTGACGCCGCGCCCGCGGCGCCGCCGCGTCCGGTTGCGCCCAGCACGCCGAGCCGCGCGCCGTTCATTCCTCCGCGGATCCAGCGGCCGCCCGCGGGCCCGCGTGGGCCCAAGCCCGTCTTCAGCAGCAGCGCCCCCGCCGCGCCCAGCCGGCCCGGCGCCCCGAGCCGTCCCGGCCAGGCTCCGCCGGCCCGCAGCTTCGGACCCGACGCGGAAAAGGGCGCTGGC
>JBKPGZ010000144.1:0-9415 GCA_046729675.1 Gemmatimonadota bacterium
CACCTCGGCCACGCCCTGGGCCCAGGCCGGCATCGAGTCCACCGGAGTGAACAGCCCGCTCATCAGAAGGAAGATCAGGATCACGAAGAAGGCGACGAACATCGCCTGCTGCTGGGTGCGGGTGATGGTCGAGATCCACAGCCCCAGCCCCAGCACGACGATCAGGTACACTGCGGCCGCCAGATAGACCAGCAGCAGGTTGCCCCGCATCGGGATGCCGAACACCAGCTTCCCGATCGCGAGGCCGATCGAGAGGATCAGGAGCGACAGGAGCCAGAACGGGATCAGCTTGGCCGCGATGAATTGGACCTTGGTCATCGGAGTCACGTTGAGTTGCTCCAGCGTGCCCAGCTCGTTCTCCCGGGTGATGTTCTGCGCGGTGAGCAGCAGGCCGATGATGGTGGTCAGCGACACCATCAGCGCTGGCACCATCCAGTGCTTGTAATTCCGGGTGGGGTTGAACCGACGCTGAGTCCTGAGATCGAGCGGGGCGACCCGCACCGCCCGCGAGGCGCCCAGCCTCGGCAGCGTCCGGTCCAGCTCGACGGCGTAGTCGGCGAGGATCGAGAGCGCGTAGGACTGGACGATCCCCGCTGTCGCGCCCTCCTCCGAGTTCAGGATCAGCTGCACCGGCGCGCGGCCGCGGCGGACGAGATCCTCCTCGAACCGACGGGGGATGTGTAGCACCGCCGTGACGTCGCGGTCGAGCAGGGCGTGGTCCACGCCGGCATCGGTCGGCTCGTACCGCAGCACCCGGAACTGGCGCCCCGCCTCCAGCCGCTGAACCAGGCCGGCGGATACGGTGGTCCGGTCCTCGTCCACCACCATCATGGCGACCTGCTTCACATCGAACGTGGCGGCGTTGGACAGCACCAGCAGCTGCACCACCGGGATCAGGAAGATCTGGAACACCGTGGTGCGATCCCGGAAGATCTGGAGGAACTCCTTGCGGACCAGGAAGAGGACGGTGCGCATGTGCTACCCCAGCCGGATCGCGAGCCCGCGCGACCCCCGCGCCAGGAAGAGCAGCGTCATGCCCACCAGCACCAGCGTCTCCTGCCACAGCGTGGCGAGCCCGGCGCCTTTGAGCATGATGCCCCGCACGATGACGAGGAACCAGCGCGCCGGGACGATGTAGCTAAGGAGCTGCAGCGGGCGCGGCAGGGAGTCGATCGGGAAAATGAAGCCCGACAGAATCATCGTCGGCAACAGCAGCCCCGCCAGCGCCGCGATCATCGCCGTGCGCTGGTTCGGCGCGTTGGTGGAGATCACGATCCCGAGGGCGAGGGCGGTGACGATGTAGAGCCCGCTCGCGGCCAACAGGAACGCCAGGTTGCCCCGGATCGGCACTCCGAACACCGTCCGCGCGGCCACCAGCACCAGCAGTACGCTCACGAAGCCGAGCACGATATAGGGGATGACCTTGCCCGCCACGATGGCCGTGGGACGGATGGGCGACACCAGCAGCATCTCCATCGTCCCGGTCTCCTTCTCCCGCGCGATCGAGATGGCGGTCATCAAGGCGGAGACGATGGTCAGCACGAACGCCACCAGCCCGGGCACGAAGAGGTGCGCGCTCTCGAGGGTGGGGTTGTACCGCATCCGAGACTGCGTGTCGATCCGGAGGGTGCCGCCTTGCGGCACCACCTCGCGGTACCACCGGTCGACGATCGCGGTGGCGTAGCCCTGCATGATTCCGCCGGTGTTGGGATCGCTGCCGTCGGTGACCAGCTGGAGCTGCAATGAATCGCCTCGCCCGATCCGTCGCTCCACCTCGGTCGGCAGCAGGATGGCCTGGCGTACCGAGCCGTCGCGGAACCGGGCGTCGAGCCCCTGCGCGCTGGTCGTCACCCCCGCGATGTGGAACCGGTCGGATGCGGCGACCCGGTCCCGCAGTTCCAGAGTGGCGACATCCGGGGTGGGATCCACGATCGCGATCGCGATGTCCTCCACGTCGGTGCGCACCGCGAAGCCGAAGATCACCACCTGCAGCACCGGAAAGAGGAGTAGGATGGCGAGCGTCTGCCGGTCGCGAAGGAGGTGCAGGGTCTCCTTGCGGACGAAGCCCATGAAGGCCCTCACGCGGCGGTCTCCGGTCTGGTGAGCTTGAGGAAGACCTCGTCGAGGGTCTCCGCCCCCACCGAGCGCCGCACCTCCGCGGGGGTTCCCATCGCGGCGATGGCGCCGTTCACCATGATCGAGATCCGGCGGCAGTACTCCGCCTCGTCGAGGTAGTGCGTGGTCACCAGGACGCTGGTGCCCCCCGCGCCGGTCTCGTAGATCAGCTCCCAGAACCGCCGCCGGGTGATCGGGTCCACCCCGCCGGTGGGCTCGTCGAGGAAGACGATGCCGGGCCGGTGCAGCAGCGCGACCGAGAAGGCGAGCTGCTGCTTCCAGCCGAGGGGGATCTCCCGAACCAGCTCGTCGCCGGCGTGCTCCAGTCCGATCCGCGCGAGGATATCGCCCGTGCGGGTCACGATGTCGCGGTTGCTCACGCCGTAGATCCCGCCGTAGAGCGTGATGTTCTCCCGGACGGTCAGATCCTCGTAGAGCGAGAACTTCTGACTCATGTACCCGATCCGCCGGCGCACCTGGTCGGCCTGAGTCCGGATGTCGTAGCCCGCGACCGTCGCCGACCCGGAGGTCGGCGCGAGGGCGCCGATCAGCATGCGGATCGCCGTGGTCTTCCCCGCCCCGTTGGCGCCCAGGAAGCCGAAGACCTCTCCCGGCTCGACGTGGAAGGTGACCGCGTCCACCGCGGTGAAGCTGCCGAACCGGCGGGTGAGGTCGCGAGCCTCGATGGCGTGAGTCATACTGTCATTGTCATCCCGAGGGCAGCGAGGGATCTTGCCGGTTGGGATCCGGACATGCGCCTGTTAGCTCCCTCGCTGCGCTCGGGATGACAGCGCCTTGGAATCACGCGGCCCGCTCCTGTGCCATGTACCACATGAAGGCGTCCTCGATGCCTGCCGGAATCGGCTCGATCGCCGCCTGCCCGAGACCTTCGCCGCGGAGATGCGCGTGCAGCTCGCCCACGATCGCTTCGGCCGGCGCATCCGCGCGGGCATCGGTGTAGTGCAGCGACTCACCGAAGGGCCACACGGCGGCCGCATGGGGAAACCGACGGAGGGCACCCAGGAGACCCAGCACGTCCGGGCCGCGCACCGCAAAGAGCGGCCGCGGGTAGCGGCGTCCGATCTCCGCGGGTTGATCGGTCGCCAGCAGGCGTCCACCCTGCATCAGGCTCACCCGGTCGCACCGGACCGCCTCGTCCATGTACGGGGTGGAGACCACGATCGGCAGACCGTCCGCGCGGAGCCGCGCCAGGAGGTCCCAGAACTCCTTGCGGCTGACCGCGTCCACCCCGGTGGTCGGCTCGTCCAGGAAGAGGATCTCGGGCCGGTGCACCAGGGCGCAGCAGAGCGCCAGCTTCTGCTTCATTCCGCCGGAGAGCGCGCCGGCCCGCCGCCCCGAGAACTGCTCCAGCTGCACCCAGATCGGCGCGATCGTGGGCCGCGCCTCCTCGACGGTGGTATCGAACAGTGCGGCGAAGAAGGTGAGGTTCTCCAGCACGCTGAGATCGGGATAGAGGGAGAACCGCCCGGGCATGTAGCCGATCCGCTGGCGGAGATTCCACAGGTCCTTCACCACGTCGCGGTCGAGGACGCGGGCGGTCCCGGCGTCGGGCAGCAGCAGCGTGACGAGGATGCGGAACAGGGTGGTTTTGCCGGCCCCGTCGGGCCCGATCACCCCGTACAGCTCGCCCGGCCCCACCTCGAACGACACCTCGTGGAGTGCCTCCGTGTCGCCGAAACGGCGGGTGAGACCTCGCACCTCTACCGCGGGCCCGTCACTCATGCTCCGGCCCCCTCGAGAGCACCAGCTCGCCCGGCATACCGATGCGGAGTCGGCCCTCCGGATTGGCGACGGCGACTTTCACGGCGTAGACCTGGTCGGCGCGCTCCTCCCGGGTCTGGATCGGGGTCGGTGTGAACTCGGCCGAGGACGCGATCCAGATAATCCGGCCTGGGAGGGTGACGATCGAGTCGGCCCGGTCCACCCCGACCCTGACCTCCTGTCCCAGGCGGAGCGCGGTGAGCTGCGCCTGGGCGACGTAGGCGCGGAAGGTGAGTGAGTCGAGCGACGCGAGCTTGAAGAGCGGCTGGCCCGCCTGCACGAACTCGCCCGACTCGACGTAGCGGGTGAGGACCGTGCCGGTCAGCGGGCTTCGGATGCGGCTTCGGGCCAGCCGGTCGTCGAGCGAGGCCACCTGGGCGTCGATCGCGGCGACCTCCTGGAGCGCGCTGGCCCGCGCCGCCTTCGCCCCATCGAGCTGCTCCCGCGCCACCCGAGCGTCCCGCTCGGCGCGGTCACCCTGCTGCGCGGTGGCGGCAGCCTGCTTGAGAAGCCGCTCCGTGCGCGCGAGCTCACGGTCGGCGATGGCGCGCTGCACCTCGAGCGCCGAGATGTTGGCCGCGGCCTCGCGGGTCCGTGCCTGCGCCGCCGCCCGACGGGCGACCACGGCCTCCCGCTCCAGTACCAGCGGAACCGTATCCACCACGCCGAGCACACTGTCGCCGCTCACCCGGTCGCCTTCCTCCAGCCGGAAGGCGAGCAGTCGCCCACCGACCTCCGCCGCCACGGTCACCTCGGTCGCCTCGAAGTTGCCGTAGGCATCGGGCTCGCCGCGGCCGCAGGCAATGACGGTCGTGAGGAGGATCATCGTCCCCTTCGCTACGCTCAGGGTGACATGGTGACTCCAGATCCGGCTCATGGTCTCAGCCCCAGTGTGGTGAGGTACCGCGAGCGCGCCTGCGCCAGCTCCACCCGGTGGCGGTCAAGCTGCAGCCGGCCCTCGAGCACGTCGGTGCGCGCCTCCACGTAATCCGGCGTGGTGATCGTCCCTTCGTCGTACTGCGCCCGGGCCTGGCGCTCCACCTCGGTGCGGAGCGCCACGATCCGCTCGTCGTCCACCAGCGCGGCCTTGAGCCGCGAGATGTCCTCCAGATCCGCGGCGACGGCCCGCGCGAGCTGCCGGCCCAGGGCCGCCTCCTCGGTCGCCAGGATGTCCCGCTCCAGCCGCAGCGCCGCGGCGGTCCGGCCCGCGGAGCGCCAGGTCCACGGCCGCCACTCCAGCCGGAGTCCCGCCTGCCAGAACGCATCCGATGACCGCTTGAACTGATCCAGCCCGGGAAGGCCGACCCCCGCCTGGCCGAAGGCGAAGAGCCTGGGTCTGTTTTCCACGCTGGTCGCCTCGGCCTCACGGTCGAGCCGGAGACGCGAGAGGCGAAGCTGCTCGAACTCTGGTCGTTGCCGAAGGGCCGCGAGGGCCGCCGGATCGGAGGGAGCGGTGAGCTCGGGCGCCTCGTCGGGCAGCGTCAGCACCGCCGCCGTATCCACGGGCGTGCCGACCAGATCCGAGAGGATCGCGAGCGCGGCGCGGCGCGAGGCCCGGGCCTCGTCCCTGCGCAACTGGGCCCGGACCAGCTCCGCCTCGATCTCAGCGGCATCCCGGCCGAGGGCAGTGCCGGCGTCCACCCGCGCCCGCACGGCGGCGAGCCTCGCATCTAGGTCGACCACCAGCGCCTCGAACTCGTGCGCCTGCTTGTCGAGCAGGAACGCGGAGTAGAAGGCGGAATTGACCTCGGACCGGAGCTCATAGAGCGCCACCTCCACCCCGGCCTCCGACTCGGCATGACGGGCCTGCTCGACCGCTTTGCGCCTCGAAACGTCGCCGCCGTCATAGAGCGGCTGCTCGACGTCGAGGGTGCTCTGCCAGCGGTCCTTGGGGAATTCGGCGAACGTCACGCCCGGGATCCCGAACTCAGGCTGGGTCACGTCGCTCTGGTGCGACGCCCAGCCGTTCAGCGAGAGCCGGGGCAGACGGTCGGAGCCGATCACCGCCTGGCGCAGGTCGTTGGCGGACCGGAGCAGCTCGCGCTGCTGCCCGCGGGGATCGGACCTGACCGCGGCCTCCTGCATCGCGGAGAGCCGGAGCGTGTCCTGCGCCCGCAGCGCGCCCGGCGCGGCCAGCAGAACGAGAACGGTTGCCAGGGAACGCATCATGGTCGAAGCCCCGCCATGACGAAGTCGGGAAGCATCCGCCGGCGCTCCTCCAGGAACGCCTGCCAGCGGTCGGCATCGAAGCCGAGCAACTCGCAGAGCGCCGATCTGATCGCGAATGGGAAAAGCAGCAGACCCATCATGTTGGCGACGAACTGCTCGGGGGCGATGCGGCGCAGCTTCCCCGCTCGGGCGCCCTCCTGGAGCTGCCGGCGCAGCACGTCCAGCGGGACCCGTCCGTGCGCCGTCATCATCCGGGCGATCCGCTCGGGATGGGCGTGGAGCTCGGCAATCATGTAGCCGGCCAAGTACGGGTGTGCGGTGTGGAAGTCGATCTGTTCCTTGACGATGGCGGGGACCTTTTGCTCGATGCCCCGGTCCGGGTCCGCCAGGATCCCGAAGATGCGTGGCACCAGCGTGCCGAGCGCCCGGGCGAAGATCGCGTCGGCGAGCGCGGCCTTGGTGCCGAAGTAGTAGTGCACCAGCGCCTTGTTGACCCCGGCCTCGTCCGCGATTTCCTGGGTCCGGCCGCTCGCAGTCCCCTTGCGGATGAAGACCCGGTCGGCCGCGTCGAGGATGCGGTCCCGGGTCTCCTGATCGACCCGGCCGCGCCGGGCCGAAGTTAACCGCTTGGTTGAACCATCTGGTTTAACCATGTGGTTAATATCGAGCACGTTTGCGTTCTGTCAAGCGATGATACCCACGACGAGGCCATCTCCCTGGTCGTGCACTGCCGCGACCAGCAGGAGGTGGACTACTACCGGGATCGGCTGACCGAGGGCGGTGATCCCCGCGCGCAGCAGTGCGGCTGGCTCAAGGACAAGTTCGGCGTGTCGTGGCAGGTGGTGCCTGACGTGGTCCCGGAGCTGCTCACCAGCTCCGATCCCGAGAAGGCACGGAGGGCGATGGCCGCGGTGCTGAAGATGAGGAAGCTCGACGTCGCCGAGATTCGGCGAGCGCCGCCTTGACTAGCGCTCGCAGACGCGAATGCCGTAGCGCGCCATCAGGCGGCGGAAGCCGTCGAGCGGGTACAGCGGATCGAAGATCGGCGTGCACCCGGGGCCCTGATCCAGTCCCAGCAATTCGTGTCGCTCCAGGCTCCGGGCCAGCGCTGTCACCGCTGCCTCCCGGTGGCCCAGTGCCAGCGCGGCCATCGCTTCGTCATAGGGCGACGGCCCACCCGGCTCCCGCGCGATTTCCGCCCGCACCCGCTCGGCGTCCGCGCGCCGCCCCGCGATCCCGTAGGCCCAGGCGGCGAGCCCCCGCCAGCCCGAGCCGCGCCAGGCGAGGCCCGGGTCCATGGGAGGATCGAGTCCGAGCTGGGCGAGTGCGCTGTCCGGATGCCCCGTGACGCCGTGGAGCCAGGCGAGCACCACGCGGGTGTAGGCGAAGGTGGAGTCCAGCTCCAGCGCGCGGCGGGCGGCGACGAACGCGTCGTCGTACCGCCGTGCCGACAGGAGCACCGAGGCCTGGTCGTTGATGATGACGGCGGAGAGCGGATCGAGCGCCACCGCACGCCGCGACGCGGCCAGCGCCTCCTCCACTCGGCCCATGCCGAGCAGGCAGGTGGCGTACCACTGGTGCACCGTGGGGTTGTTGGGGGCGAGGGCGATCACCCGGCGGAACTCCGCCTCCGCGTCCTCGAGCCGCATCTCGTTGGACAGCGCGCTGGCCAGCGCGAGATGGCCCTCCACCAGCGTGGAGTCCAGCGCGAGCGCGCGCCGCGCGGCCGCGACACCGAGCCTGGTGATCGAGTCGGTATCCATCGGTGTGTAGGACGGCAGGACGACGTAGGTCATCGCCATCCCGGCCCACGCCCGGCCGAACTCCGAGTCCCGGGCGATGGCGGCGCGGTACTCGTCCAGTGACTTGAGCAGTGCCGGCGTGCCGCGGCGCTCCCAGAAGTACCGGCCGCGGAGATAATGCTCGTACGCTGCCGGATCCGCCGTTCCACGCCGCTCGGTCGCGACCTGCGTCGCCGAGCCACGAAGCGCCGGCTCCAGCTCGGCGACGATCGCCTCGGTCAGCTCGTCCTGGAGCTCGAACACGTCGGTGGACCGGCGCTCGTACTCGTGCGACCAGCGCTGGAAGCCGTCGGCGGCGCTGGAGAGCTGCACCGTGACGCGGAGCCGGTCGCCCGCGCGCCGCACCGTGCCGGCGATCACGCCCTCCACGCCCAGGGAGCGGCCGATCTCCTGCACCGTCGCCGGCTTCCCCCTGTAGGCATAGGACGAGGTGCGTCCCGCAACACGGATGTCGGGCAAGCCGGCCAGCGCGTGGGCCAGCTCGTCGGTCATGCCGTCGGAGAAGTACTCGTCCCCGGGGTCGCCGCCGGTGTTCACGAAGGGAAGGACGGCGACGGAGTGGAACGGCCCCGGCGCCGTGGCCGCCGGCTTCTCCCGCCGTCCCGCCAGGAAGACCACCGCAAGCGCGGCGAGGATCGCGAGGGCTCCCGCCACCAGCGGCAGCCTCGCGCGGCGCGGCGAGCCGGCCCGGGCGGGCAGGTCGTCGAGCACCTGGAGCACCTCGGCGGCGCTCTGCGGCCGGTCGGCCGGCTGCTTGGCGAGACAGCGCATGACCAGCTCGGCCAGCGCAGTCGGCATGTCGGCGCGGCGGCGACTCACCGGCTCGGGCTGATCGATGGCGTGCGCGCCGATGAGAGCGACCGCCGTGCCTGCGGTAAAGGGCGGCGCACCGGTGAGCACCTCGTAGGCCATGCAGCCGAAGGCGTAAATGTCGGCGCGGTGGTCGGTCGTCGGGTCGCCGGCTCCCTGTTCCGGCGCCATATATGCCGGCGTCCCCATCACCACGCCCAACGTGGTGATTCCGCTCTGGCCGTCGCCGGTGGCCGCCGTGAGCGCCTTGGCGATCCCGAAGTCGGTCACCATGCCCATGCCGCCGGTGAGGAGCACGTTCTCGGGCTTGATGTCGCGGTGCACGACCCCGTGCTCGTGCGCGTAGATCAGCGCGCGGGCCACGTCCCGAAGCAGGCTCACCGCTTCGGCGATCGTCATCGGCCCCTGGCCCAGCCGTCCCCTGAGGGTCGTCCCTTCGAGGTACGGCATCGTGTACCAGGGCACGCCCTCGCTCTCGCCCGCGGTGAGAAGGGGGACGATGTGCGGATGTGTGAGCCGCGCCGCGAGCCGGATCTCGCGGCGGAAGCGCTCGCTCGACACCGCGCGGGCAAGCTCCGATGGCAGGGTCTTGATCACGACCCTCCGGCCCAGGGCCGACTCTTCCGCCAGGTACACTCGCGACATGCCGCCCCCGCCGAGCTCGCGCTCGATGGTGTAGGTGCCGGCGAGTGTGCGTTGAAGCGTGGCGCGGAGATCGGACGTAGGATGAGCCGGGT
>JBKPGZ010000145.1:0-6896 GCA_046729675.1 Gemmatimonadota bacterium
ACCATTGACTGATCACCCAAGACCCGGCTTCGATCGATGATCCCGATTCCAGAACGAACCCTCGGCGCCACGGGCCTCACCGTTTCGGCCCTGGGGCACGGCTGCATGGGCATGTCCGAGTTCTACACCGGCCGCGACGACGAGGAGTCCATCGCCACCATCCATCGCGCGCTCGACCTCGACATCACCTTTCTCGACACCGCCGACATGTACGGACCCTTCACCAACGAGCGACTGGTGGGGCAGGCGATCCGCGGCCGCCGCGACCAGATCGTCCTCGCCACCAAGTTCGGGAACCAGCGGGCGGAGGATGGCACCAGCCTGGGGGTGAACGGCCGCCCCGAGTACGTGTACCGCGCGTGCGACGATTCCCTGCGCCGGCTCGGTGTGGACCACATCGATCTGTACTACCAGCACCGGGTGGACCAGACCGTGCCGATCGAGGAGACGGTCGGCGCCATGGCCCGCCTGATCGAGCGTGGGAAGGTGCGCCATCTCGGGCTGTCGGAGGCGGCTCCGGCCACGATCCGGCGCGCCCACCGCGAGCACCCGATCACCGCGCTCCAGACGGAGTACTCCCTCTGGACCCGCGACCCGGAGGACGAGGTCCTCCCCGTGTGCCGCGAGCTGGGCATCGGCTTCGTGGCTTACAGCCCCCTCGGACGCGGCTTCCTCACCGGCCGCTTCCGGACGCCGGATGACCTGCCGCCCGACGACTACCGCCGGAACACGCCCCGCTTCCAGGGCGACAACCTCCGCAAGAACCTGGGGCTGGTCGAGAAGGTGGAGGCGATCGCGAAGCGGAAGCGGTGCACGCCGGCGCAGCTCGCGGTCGCCTGGGTCCTGGCGCAGGGGGAGGACATCTCGCCCTCTTCGGGACCAAGCGGCGAAAGTACCTCGAAGAGAACATCCGCGCCTTGGAGGTCGAGCTCACGGTGGGCGACCTCGAAGAGATCGATGAGGTCGCGCCGAAGGGTGTCGCCGCGGGCGAGCGGTATAACGAAGCGAGCATGCGGGCGATCGATCGCTAGCTGTCGTTGCGGGAAAGTGGCCGGATCGTTCGTCGAGGAATGAGACGGCGAGGAACGAGACACCTGCCGCGGACCGGGGCGCAGGGGTATAATGCTCGCATGCAGCGTCGGCTTCTCGCCTGGCTTCTCCTCACCGTCTTTCTGGGTGCGGGGACCACCTTGCCCGGTCCCGACGCCCTGCTGCATCACTGGGGCGCGCAGGCGGACCAACAGCGCACCCACGTGGAGCCGGCCGGCGGCTGCGGCGCTCACGCCGAGAAGTGCACGCTGGGCCGGACCGCCGCCGGGGCCGGCGCCGCGATCGTCCAGTCCCCTGTCGTTCGCGCCGATCTCTCCGGCGCTCCCGCACCACTGATCACGCACCCCGTCGGGGTCATCGTCACCGATCTCGACGCCATCCCGCATTCTCGAGCTCCTCCCGCATCGGCTGTTTGACCGACTGAAGATCACAATCGGCAATCTGCGTCCTCCGCGGTAACAGGTGGCGGAGGGCCATCGGCCCATGCACTGGAGCTTCCATGCGAACCTTCTTCCTGGCAGTCGCGCTCGGCGCGGCCCTGCCCGGCGTCTCGGCGGCGAGCACCGAGCCGTCGCGCGCGACTCTGACCGGCATCGTATCCGACACGAACGGCGCTCCGCTTTCGCAGGTCAGAGTCACCGTCCTCGAAACACAGCGAACCACTACGACCGACATCGAGGGCCGCTACACACTGGCCGACCTGCCCGCGGGGAGGTACGGCGTGTCCTTCGCACTGGTGGGCTACGCCCCGCAAGTCCAGCGCGTGACCCTCGCGGACAGCGGCGCCACCCTCGACGTCACCCTGCGCCCGACCCTGATCGAGCTGCCCGAGGTCCAGGTGACCGCGTCGCCTCTCGCAACCACCTCGCTCACCTCGCCCCAGCCCACCAGCGTCCTCTCCAGCGAGGAGCTGCAGGCCCAGCGCGCCGCTTCGCTGGGAGAGACGGTCAGTAGCCTCCCCGGGGTGCGGAGCCTCAGCACCGGGAACGGGATCGGGAAGCCGGTGATCCGCGGGCTCTCCTCCAATCGCGTCCTCGTGCTGGCCGATGGGCAGCGCCTCGAGAACCAGCAGTGGGGCGACGAGCACGGACCACAGGTCGAGGCTGGCGAGGCCGAGCGGGTCGAGGTGATCCGCGGCCCTGCCAGCGTGCTGTACGGCTCCGACGCTATCGGCGGTGTCATCAACGTGATTACCCCTCCTCTCCCCGACGCGGTGGGCAGGAGTGGGTTCGTGGACGGCCGCGCGCTCGCCTCCTACAGCACCGGCAACGAGCAGCCCGATGGCACGCTCTCGTTGGAAGGTGCCAGCGGGCCCCTGGGATTTCGGGGGACGGTCACCGGTCGGACCAGCAACGACGTCCGGACCCCGGTTGGCGATCTGTTCAACTCGGGTGGGGAGACGGTGAACGGCTCGGGGGCCGTCGGCTACCGGGGGGGCTTCGGCTCGGTGACCGCGTCCTATACCCATCGGAATGAGGAGGTCGAGATCCACGAAGATCCGGCGGAGGATCCCTTGGCTACACCGTTCCAGCGGATCGGCGAGGACCGGGTCCACCTGGGCGCCAACCTGGCCGCCGGCGCGTCCCACTTTGACGTGGATCTTGGTTACGAGCGGAACCGCCGCCGCGAGTTCGAGGAGGCGGACGCAACCGACGTCGCCCTCGGACTGCTGGCCAGGACATTCAGTGGTGACGTGCGCTTCCATCATGTACCGGTTGGTCCGTTCGCCGGCATCGTCGGCGTGTCCGGGCTGCGGAACGAGTTCGAGAAGTTCGGCGAGGAGACGCTGATTCCAAACAACGACTATAACAACGCCGGCATCTACGCCTTCGAGCAGGCGGAGCTCGGCCGCTGGAACCTGTCCTTCGGCGCTCGCTACGACTACCGCCGCCTCTCGGTCGAGGATGACGCGGAGCTCGGCGTGAACGCGCAGGAGCGGACCTACAACTCGGTGACCGGGAACGTGGGTGTGCTGTACCGCGTGGCGCAGCCGGTCGCGCTGGTGCTGAACGTCGGCCGAGGCTATCGTGCCCCGACTGCGTTCGATCTCTTCTCCAACGGCGTGCACGAGGGGACGGTCCGCTTCGAGCGCGGCGACTCGACGCTGACCACAGAGACCTCCGTAAACACCGACCTGGCGGTCCGGCTCCAGACCAACAACCTGACCGCCGAGATCGGCGCGTTCGCGAACTACATCAACGATTTCATCTTTCCGAACCCGACGGCCGAGGTGGATCCCGAGTCCGGCTTCCAGATCTTTCAGACCTCGCAGGGCGACGCGCGCCTGACCGGGTTCGAGGCAGCCGCGCAGTATCACGCCACGCGCTGGCTCCACCTGCGCGGAACCGCCGACTACACCTACGGGCAGAACACCACCACGGACACGCCGCTCCCGTTTATTCCGGCGTTCCGGGCGACCTACGGCGCGCAGCTCGAGGGAAGCGACGCGGGCTGGCTCCTGCGCCCATACTTCTCGGTCGGCGGCGAATCGAACGCACAGCAGACCCGGACGGATGCCGAGGATTTCGCCCCGCCGGGTTACACGCTCGTCAACCTCGGCGCTGGGTTCGCCGTGCCGGCCGGAGAGCGTCATGTCGCGTTCGACTTCCAGCTTCGGAATGCACTCGACAAGGAGTACGCGAGCTTCCTGAGCCGCTATAAGACCTACGCGCTCGATCCGGGGCAGAACTTCATCGTGCAGGTGAGCACGGAGTTCTAGAGCGGCGTGACGCAACTTGAAGCGGTCTCCCGCATTCACCACAGAGACACGGAGGCCACAGAGGGAAACGGGGCCACCCCCGCTCAACCCAACAACTTTTTGTGGGGTTGGGGGGCAGGCTCCGTGTCCCTCCGTGGCCTCCGTGTCTCTGTAGTAAAACGGGTGGGGTGGGTGGGCGGCCGGCCGGAGCCTAATGCAGGGACGAGAGCCGCTCCCGAGCCGCCTCCCGGTACACCAGCTCGTAGGGCGACCGCTGCACCAGGGAGCCAAACCAGCCGGCCGCCTCCTCGACCCGCCCCGCCTCGCGCAGGAGCTCCGCCTGGAGAAAGCGGCGCGACGTGAGACAGAAGAACGGCGAAGCCAGCGTGAGCTGATACCACAGTCGGGGGCGAGTCCGCTCCAGGATGGACAAGGCTTCCGCGGTCCGGCCCTCGCTGCGGGCCACTCTGGCCTCGAGCTCGGTGGCCAAGCAGTCCACCAGGCCGCCCTCCCCGGGTGCGGAGCGCATCATGACGGCCGCGTGGGACCGCGCGGCATCGCGGTCATCCAACCGAAGCGCCGTCATCCCCAGCAGATACTCCCGGATCGGCGGGTGCAGACCGTTGTGCATCGCGAGGACCGGAAAGCTGCTTGGCGCGGCCTCCGCCGGGTCCCAGGACGCAAGATCGGCCCGCACCCGCTCGAGGGTAGACGCTGGAGCGCTCGCGAACGGCAGCAGCGCCAGCAGCGCGCGATTCTCCAATCCCCATGCGTGGTCCAGCGCCTCCGCGCGCAGCAGCTCCTCCTGAGCGACGTCGTGCCTTCCCTGCGCCACCGCGAGGTGCGCCAGCTGAACATGGCAGAGCGCCCTGAGCTCCGGTGCGCGCGCCACCTCGATGAACTCTCGCGCGAGCGCCTCCGCGCCGGCCAGGTCGCCGGCGTAGAGCGCGATATCCGCGAAGGCGCTGGCGACGGTCGTGGCCCGCGCGGATCGAAGCTCACGCAGGGCGGCGGAGAGTCCCGCTGCGTCCCGCACCACGGAGGCCCGGAGCGCCCGCAGCGGGAGCGCCTGATCGGCGTCCGGGCCGCCGCGGAGCGCGCGGCCGACCAGCTCGAGCGTTGCTTCGTGTCGCCCCTCCAGTGCTGCTATCCGGGCCAGGTGAGTGATCGCCTGAAGGTGATCCGGCTCCAGCGCGACCACCCGCTCGAACGGCCCCCGCGCTTCCGCGGCGGAGCGCCCGCGGAGCGGGTTGGTGTGGAAGAGCAGGTCGCCCAGGTGGAACCATACCTCGACGTCGTCGGGGTAGGTCCCCGTGATGGTGGTGTAGAGAGACTCCGCCTCGCCGTACGCGCCGTCGAGCCAGGCGCGCTGGGCGCTCAGCACCAGCTGGTCATGGGGTGAGAGCCGCGATCGATGCTCGTGGGCCCGCCCGGCGAGGTCGCGGGCGGCATCCGGCAGCGCGCAACCCGCGGCGGCCGCCGCCGAGCGGTAGTAGGCCAGGGAGAACGACGAGTCGGCTTGGGCCGCGACCTGGAAGCGCTCCAGGGCGTCGAAGTACCGTCCCGCCCGCAGCTCACGCTCGCCCTGGAGGTAGGCGCGCAACGCGTCGAGCGAGCCGGTCGTGAGCGCGGCGATGCGGCCGAGCCTCGTGCCGGATGCCACCGAGCGGGAGGCGAGGAGCTGCCGGACCAGCTCGTCCACCAGCTCGAACAGGTCCCCCTCGCTCGCCGCGACGGCGCGAGCCGAGGTCTCGGGCGCGTCGTCGCGACGGTAGAGCGTCGCGGTCGCCTGGAGCTTGCCGGCCGCTTCCAGCACCGAGCCGACCAGGTAGTGGCCGGCGTCGAAGTGGGTCGCGGCAGCCCTGCCCGCCTCGGCGTCGGCGTGGCTCAACCCGCTGCGGGCCAGGAAGTGGAGCAGCGCCCGGGGGTCCACCGTCCGGATGGCACCGGCGCCGTCGAGCTTGGTCGAGAGCAGGTCCACCAGACCCTCGCCGAGGTAGGCCAGCCGGGGGTCGCCGCGCACGGTGAACGGCAGGACGGCCACCGTGAACGCGCCGCCCGCGCCGGTGCGAGCCCGGATGCTCGCGGCGAGCGCGCGGGTCTCAGGCGACGGCTCCAGGTCGAGCTGCTGGGCCACCCGGTTTGCGAACTCTTCGTAGGCGTGAATGGCGCCGGGGCGATCGCCCGCCCGGTCCAGCAGGGTGAGCAGCCGGCGGAGCGCCGCCTCGTCGTCCGGCAGCAGGTCCAGGGAGCGGCGCGCCCAGGCGGCCGCCTGGGGTATGCGTCCTTCGCGCTCGTCCCGCTCGACCAGGAGGCCGGCCGCGGTGGCCGCGGCGCGTCGCAGCGCCTCACGCCGGCGGTCCAGCCACTCCTGGAACTCGGTCGAGGCGCCCTCGACGTGGAGCCCGTCGAGGAAAGGCCCCTGATAGAGCGAGAGCGCGCGCTCCGGTTCGCCGGTCGCCAGGGCGCGCTCGAGCTCCGTCGCGTCGCAGTGGAGCGCCCGCTCGGGGACGGCCACCTCCTCGTCCCCGCGCGATGCCAGCACCTCCGGTCCGAGCCACTGGCGGAGAAAGTGGAGCGACCGGCGCAGCGCCGCCCGGGCGTGTTCCTCGTCGAGGTCGGGCCAGAAGAGCGCGAGGAGACTGTCGCGTCGGTGGAACCGGCGGGGAGTGTCCGCGGCGAGATAGGCCAGGATCGCGAGCCGCTTCGGCTGGCGCAGCACCGCGTCGGCTTCCGCGCCGTTCGAGGTGCGGAGGTCCACGGCGCCGAAGGTGCGGAGATGGATCATCGGGGTGAGATAAGGTAACGCCTGGGGGACGGCCCGTCCGCAGTCTGGAGCGACCGTCCAAGCCGGAGCTGCCGGGTGCGCCACCTTCGCCTGCCGTTGCTCGCTGTCGTTCTCATGGCCACGCCGGCGCTTGCGCAGAGCCCAACGCAACGGGTCAAGCTCGTCGGCCTCACGTTCGATCACTGGCGGGGCGCATCAGGGCCGGCGCTGCTCCGGCCCACCCTGCGGTTCACCACGTACTCTCCCGGCAGGCCCGGTGCGGAGTTCGCGGCGGTGATCTTCCCGGACGGCATCTCCCTCCAGCCGCCAGGCGTCGTGCTGGGTCTTCAGGGCGGTCTCACACAGCCCATAGCTGTGGGC
>JBKPGZ010000146.1:0-4813 GCA_046729675.1 Gemmatimonadota bacterium
CTCGTAGGCAGCTCGCACCGCATCCCGGCCCTCGCTCAGAATCCCCAGGGCCTTCGTGTCCAAGAACGGGTCTGGCACGAACGTCTTCAGAATGCCATCGATGTCGCGAGCCGCCTCCGCTTCACGATGAGCCTCGAAAAGACGAAGCATCTCGTCGCGCTCCATCTTCCCTCCTCCATCGAATGCGATGCCAGCATGACATGGGACTGCCCGAGTCGCGCGCTGGACGTCCTAGACCGCAGGTCCCGGAGCTCGGCCGATCAGCAGCCGGTGAACAACCCGGTGCTCGCGAACTCGACGGGTGTCCCACACGAGGCAGCGGGTGACGTGTCCGAACGTCTCCACATCCACGAAGATGTGGTCGTCCTGCAGGCTGTTGCCGATCGCAGGCAGCTCGTCCTTGATCCATCTCCCCCAATAGGACTGACGTTCCCCGCCATCCGGCAGCGGCTCCTTGAACCACCAGGTCTCCACGTCGTTCCAGAACTCGCCGTGTCCGTACTGTGGCCACGCTAGGGCGGCTGCCCGCGCAGTGTTGAGATCGCCTCCCACGATGCCGCCGATCGGTCTACAGGTTCGGGGCCTCCGAGGTGTTGACTGTTTGTGATGGGAGAATCCGCCGACCTCCGACCGATGTGGAAGGCACTCGACGAGGCAATGGCCACGGAGCCTGTCGCGTTCGACTCGTTCTTCGAAGAGCAGAAGGAGCGCCTTCTCCGGGTCCTGTCGGTCATCACCGGGAGCCGCGCCGAGGCGGAGGATCTGACCCAGGAGGCCTTCACGCGGGTGTTCGAGCGGTGGGAGACGGTGGGGGCGATGGACGACCCGGCCGGGTACCTGCACCGGACGGCCATGAACCTGTTCCGCAACCAGTACCGGCGGGCCCGCGTCAGGCTCGCCCGGACGGTGGGTCTCGGGCCCGAGCAGGACGTGTTCAAGCCCGTGGAAGACCGGGACGCCGCCGCTCGGGCCCTCGGCTCGCTCACGCCCCGGCAGCGCGCCGCCATCGTGCTGACCGAGGCGCTGGGCTACTCG
The DNA here is from genome assembly GCA_046729675.1 of Gemmatimonadota bacterium. Taxonomy (GTDB): domain Bacteria; phylum Gemmatimonadota; class Gemmatimonadetes; order Gemmatimonadales; family GWC2-71-9; genus CAVVWJ01. Next base: position 1,036 of record JBKPGZ010000146.1, read on the forward strand.
GGCGAGGAGACCGGACGCCTGCTCGGGATCAAGGCGTCGACCGTGTGGGCGCTCACGCACCAGGCCCGGGTGGCGCTGCAGGGAACCACGGAGGTGACCGATGCCTAGCGATCGTTCGCTGCTCGAGCGCGAGATGGAGCGCGTCGAGCTCCATCCGTTCACGCTGGATGGGTTCCACCGGCGTCGCCAGCGGAAGGACAGGAACCGTCGGATCGGGACCGCGCTGGTCGCGCTCCTGTTTGCCGGCGTCGCGATCGGGGCGCTGCTCAGGGCCTTCTCCTCGAGCAGTGTTCCCGCGGACGACCCGCGAGCCCCGTTCCTCGGCGCGTGGGTGGTCGACCACGATGCCGACGGGAGCAGGGCGACGATGACCGTCGGAGCCTCCGGAAATGGCGCCATCCAGATCGAGTTGCACGACGACGTCACTCCGGCGTGCTCCGGCGCTCGGTCGACGATGACGGGGACCGGCGAGATCCGGGGCGCGACGGAACTCGTCATACCCTCCCCCGATCTCACCTGCGATGACGGGACCGAGCCCGACGGTCTGTACAGCCCGACCGAGGAGGAGCTCCGCGACTTCACGTTCGTCTACCAACCTGCGGTCGACAGCCTCCTCGACCCCTCCGGGGACCTCTGGTTGCGGTTCGAACCTTTGGGCGACGCGAGCGCCGGAGCGATGCCCGGCACGTGGCCCCAAACGACACCGGAGCAGATCCGAGAGGCGCAGCGGCTGGCGGATGAGGGGGACCCCGACTACACCTGGCAGGTCGATCCAGAGCTGCTGGCCACCGGTTCGGGCGCCGACGACGACACGGAGATCGTGCGCCGGTTCCTCCGCGAGCAGCTCGGCTGGGAGTCGTTCATCCAGAACCCCTACGTTGGGTGGGACGCGTACGGCGGGCTTCTGAGCACCACTTTCATCCGGTGCGCACCGGGCCAGACGAACGCCCTGTACCCCGACGATCCCCGGGCCGGAGCGTGTGCCTCGACGATCGACGGGGTCCGGTACGAGACGGTGAGCGTCGATCTCGCTCAGCCCGGCGTGCGAGGTCCGTCGGGGCTCTGGGTGGTCACCGGTTGGAGGACGTTCCCGCCCTTCCAGCAGCGCACGCCACCCTCCGAAGCGGAGGTCGCGGCCCTTCTGGACGGCTTCCTCGCGGCCCGCGTCGCCGGTGAGGGCGCCGGAGGGTACGTGCTTGTCGAGGAGAGCGACATCCCGCTAATGTACGCCACGAGCACGGGGGCTCCTTACGAGCGATCCGGGTTCGAGCGCCTGAGCGGCCCCGCCTGGCCCGACGGCGAGACGGTGGTCAAGGTCCGTCTGTTCGCCGACGGCGGGGAGACCGTCGTGGAGCAAGTCTTCGGTCTGCACCGGGCCGAAGACGGGTCGATCGAGCTCGAGTACCTTCCGGACGCGCCCGAGGGCCCTGGTGGAACGACCGAGGGTGGTCAAACGGTGGGCGAGCCTTACCGCATCCTCGACGGCGAGGTGACGTTCAGCGCGGCCCGTCCTTGGAGACCCGACCTCACCGGCTGGCTCGGTGACGACCTGCTCCTCGAAGGCTCCGACGAACGCTTCGAGGTGGCAGCGGACCCCCGGCCCAGCGGCACCCGCTGCGAGGATGGTCCTGCTCTCACCGACGCCGCGGCGCTGGCCCGGACCATTCGGTCCGACCCCGACCTCGACGTGACCGCCCCGGTCGCGACGAGCGTAGGAGGCGTCGAGGCCTTGCGCATGGACGTGGTCCCCGCGCCGGGAGCGAGGGTCTGCGACGGATGGGTCGCTGTCACCCCGGTGGTCACCGAGACGGGCGTCGAGCCGGGGAGCCGGATGCGCCTTTACCTGCTCGACCTCCCCGGAGGGTCCGCACGGATCCTTGCCGTCGCGATCGTGGCACCGGCGGAGCATTTCGAGCAGGTGGTGGACGCCGCAACACCGATCTTGGACTCGTTCGAGTTCCACACCGGTTGACGGCGACACGATCGAGCGAGATCGCACGAGAGGGGAGATCCCGACGAAGACTCGAGACGCACGCGCTCTCGCGTTGGCCGAGGGCCGCAGGGATCGGCACGAAAGGAACGGGATGATGCTTCGCATCGGACGCACGCTCGCGTTGGCCGTGCTGGGGGTGTCGCTTGGAGCCTGCACGTCGGGTTCCGATACGACGGGCGCGGCGGCCGCCTCAGCGGTGGCGACGACGGATCCGTCGAGCACGCCGACGGTCCTGGATCTCACGCCGACGATCATGGACATCTTGGCGGGAAAGGCCGAGCCCTTCACCGATCTGGAGCCGGGAACGTACGCGATCGATCCCGACCTCGACCCCTCGACGCCGCTCCGCGTCACGTGGGAGATCCCCGCCGAAGGCTGGAAGAGCTGGATCGGCGCGGGCAAGCCCTCCGATGCTGGGTGGGTGTCAGTGAGCATCACCACCGTGTCGAACCTGGTCACCCACGGGTGTCGCGACCATTCGTGGGCCGATCCACCGGTCGGTCCGAGCGTCGAGGACCTCGCTACGTCGCTCGCGGACCTGGCCCCGTTCCACGTGGCGTCCCCCCCAGAGGACGTGTCCATCGGCGGGTACAGCGGGACGCACCTCGAGCTAACCGTGCCGGACCTGCCCGTCGAGGGAGCGGGAATCGACACCCGCTTCACCAACTGCGCCGAGGGGAACCTCAAGAGCTGGGTCGCGGCCATCGACGCAGGCGAAGAAGGGGATGCATTCTACGGCTACACGGGTCCGGGTTACCACGAGGAGTTCTGGATCCTCGACGTCGAGGGCACCCGCCTGATGATCGCGGCCGGGCGGTCCCCCGGATCTCCATCCGAGGACCTCGAGGAGTTGCGCACGATCCTCGACTCGATCCGGATCGAGCCATGATCGTTCAGAGGTGAGACGAGGTCGATGCAGATGGTCGACGAGGCGCACGACCCCGCGGGAGGATCCTCTGGTTCGAGTTAGACGGTGCGAGGTCGCCACGGGTCGTGCTCGTGCGCGAGCCAGACCAGCTCGGGGTCGAGCGCGCGTACCCGCCGCTGGCCTTCGGTGTGCGGCTCATCGAGCTCGCCGAACCAAACCGCCACGTCGCCGCCGACGACGACCGGACGCCCGCCCATCTCGATGACGACCACCTGCGTGCCTCGTGTGTGGCCCGGCGCCGGGACGAACCGGAGCCCGGGAAGCAGCTCGAGCTCGCCGTCGACCGGCACGTACCGCGCAGACCCCTTGCTACACCTGGCCACGGCAAACGCTTTCGCCGACGTGCTCGCCCCTCTCGGCCACGCCCTCGCTCATCGAGAAGGGGTCAGGAAGTGATCGGGCGCGGCGCCATGCCAGTGCCACTCGCCTCACGGCGCGGATGACCTCGCCGAGCAGCCCCGCCAACGTGAACGCTGTGTCGTCCTCATGGAGGGAGTTTCCGGCGAGCGTCATCTCCACGCGAACGTCGCGCGGTTCGGACAGCAGTGCGCGCTCAGGAAGCGGGGTGCGAGCCGGGTGGACCGGTGAGCACCGTAGGGACGTACTCGAGCAGCTGGAGTCTGCCGTCGAACGTTCGGCTGGCAACCATCTCGAGGGTGACATCGGGATACCCGTCGTAGACGCGGTCGCGGCCGGTGCCCCCGGTGATCACGGGGAGACGACCACGCGGAAACGGTCCACCAGGCCTGCCTCGAGGAGCGACCGGCACAGGGTCAGGCTGCCGAGGGTGCGCATCGGGCCGGTGCCGTCCTGCTTCATTGCCGCCACCGTCTCGACCGCATCTCCGCTGATCAGCC
>JBKPGZ010000147.1:0-6789 GCA_046729675.1 Gemmatimonadota bacterium
GCCTGGGAGAGCGCCGCCAGCAGCTTGTGCGTCGAGTGGGTCGCGAAGACCGTCGGCCCCGTGTGATCCTTGGGATCCCCGAACATCGCGTGGCGGTCGCGATAGAGCGGGTTGAACCGGGCATAGGCGTACCACGCTTCGTCGAAGTGGATCCGGTCCACGCTCGGGTCGAGCAGCTCCTGCACCCTTCGGGCGTTGTAGCAGAGGCCGTCGTAGGTCGAGTTGGTGATGATGGCGTGCACCGGCTGGGTATCCACGCCCTTCGTCACCAGCGGGTTCGCCTTGATGGCGGCCTTGAGCGCGGCGGGCTTGAGACGGTCCGCCGGGATGGGGCCGATGATCCCGTAGCGGTTGCGCAGCGGCACCAGGTACTGGGGGATCGCGCCCGACATGACCAGGCTGTGCTCGATGGACTTGTGGCAGTTCCGGTCGCAGAGCGCGATCTGGTCCCGTCCCACCGCGGCCATGAAGATGACCCGGTTCGACATCGAGGTGCCGTTGGTGACGCAGTAGGTGCGATGGGCGCCGAAGACCCGGGCCGCGTACTTCTCGTGCTCGCCGATCGGACCGGTGTGATCGAGGAGCGAGCCCAGCGCCCCGACACTGATGGACAGGTCGGAGCGGAGCAGGTTCTCCCCGAAATAGTCGAAGAAGATCCGCCCCACCGGTGACTTGAGAAACGCGGTTCCGCCGGTGTGGCCGGGCGTGTGCCAGGAGTACTCGTACTCCTGACTGAACTTCATGAGCGCCGCGGCCAGGGGCGGGAGCATCACGTCCACGTAGCGCCGGATCGCCGCGGCGACGCGTCCCCCCACGAAGGCCGCCGTGTCCTCCAGAGTCCAGATGTACTCGTCCACCATCTCCATGACATCGACCGGAATCGAGGACGCTTCGCCCCGCTCGGCCATCAGGAAGATCGGGATCTTGTCGTTGCGCGACCGGACCTGCTTGATCAGGTTGCGCGCGCTCTCGTGATCGCCCCGGGCAGGCCCGCCGTTGTGGTCGCCCAGGGTCCAGTCCACCAGCACCGCGTGGATGGCCGAGTCCGAGACGACCACCGACGAGCCGTCTTCGGCGGACGCGGCCTCGACCACCTCGATCGCTCGGCCCTGCAGCTCCTGCACCAGCGACCGGGTTGCCCGGCCTTCGGCAGTCATGGCGGGGAGCTCGTCGTCGACCACGAGCGCCCGCCAGCTCAGGCGCTTGATGCTTCGCTGGATCATGTCACCGTCTCCACCAGGTCTGGGCTCACTCCGGCAGCGCGTTCCACCGGAAGAAAACTTCGGATTTCTCGTTGGGCTCGCCGAACCACTTCGCGTAGGTGCCTCGGTAGCCGGCGGATTCGAACTCCTTGCTCAGGGCCCGGTCCACCAGGAGACGGAAATCATCGTCCCCGCGCTGGAGCGGCAGTGCCAGCCGCTCGTAGGTGTATTGGCGATCCAGGACCATCAGGTCGTCGGCCGACTTGTGGTTCTTGACCGCATCCAGGAGAATGGCGCGCTCGGCGAAGAAGGCGCTCGCCTTCCCATCCAGGACGGCCTGGATGCCCGCCTCGTACCCCGACACGGGGTCCACGCGGAACTGGACCTTGAACTCCTCGCCCCGTTCCTTGATCCATTGCTCCGCCGTGGTCCCCGGAACCGTGACGAAGACCTGCTCCAGGATGATGTTGAGCGCGACCGCCTTCCAGGTCGGCGTGTACTGCTGTGCCTCGCCGTTCAGGATGTTGCGCAGGCGCTTGGGCGAGTCGGAGCGCATGACCACGCCCACCCCGCCGGGGAATATCGGGAGGGAGAAGTCGACCAGCTCCCGCCGCTTCAAGGTGACGGTCACCGCGGCGCACGAGGCATCGACCTCATGCTGCTCAACCGCCTGGAGCTGGTTCTCCGCCGTGATCGGCACCCACTCCACCTTGAGGTCGGCCTGGCCCAGCTGGCTCTTCACCGACTCGCCGATGGCCCGGCACAGGTCCACCGAGTATCCCGCGGGGTTGCCCGAGGCATCCTTGAAGGAGAAGGGGCGCGCGTCGGTGCGATATCCCAGCTTGAGCGTATTGCTCGACTTGACCCGATCCAGCGTGACGGCGGCCGGCTTCGCGGCCGCTGCCGTCGTCTTCTTGGCCGCCTGCCCGAACGCCGGCGGGGCCGCCGCGAGCAGCGCGATCGCGCTGACCGTCATCCAGGCTCGGCTCGGGGCTGTGGCTGCTGCGTATGGCATGGTGCGTCTCCTTGACGTCGGGTCCCTCAGGCCGTTGCCGCCGCGCGCCTCGTGGCGACGAAGCGATGCGCGATGAATCCCCAGATGACGAAGCCGAGCGCCATGACCAGCGTGCCGCCCATGACGGCGTCCTTGCCCGAGGCGTAAATGGCGAAGGTGCTGTAGAGCATCGCCACCACGGCGACCGCGACGTTGAGGCGGTACTTGCCTTCCTCGACCCCGGCGGTCCGCATCATGAGGGGCAGGGCCGACAGGGCGATGATGTAGGGGATAACGTTGGTCACGACGGCGAGGCTCACCAGGACGCCGAAGGTCTCGCTCAGGGTCGGCGAGGCCGTGGACAGCGCCATCAGCGACTGCACCACGGCCATCACGACCATGCCCACGACCGGCGCCCCCATTCGGTTCATCTTCCTGAAGAAGCCCGGGAACATTCCCTGGTCGGCGGCCGACTTCGCCGTCGTGCTGATGGTGAACTGCCAGCCCAGCAGCGAGCCCAGGCAGGCGAGCACCGCCAGCGCCATGACGATCGAGCCGACCGTGGGGTTGAACATGTGGGCGTAGGCGAGCCCGAATGGGCCGGTGGACTTCGCCAGCTCCTCGTTGGGCACGATGCCCTGGATCACCGCGGTGGACAGGATGTAGATGACCGCGGCGCCGAGGGTGCCGAACATGCACGCCAGCGGGACGTCCCGCTTCGGGTTCTCCACCGCGGAGGAGTTCTGCGCGGCGGACTCCATCCCGAGGAAGGCCCACAGGGTGAGCGCGATGCTCGAGCCCATCCCTTCCACCAGGCTCAGCCCGTTGGGGTTCCACGCGGCCGAGAAGGTCTCGGACTTGAACCAGATCCATCCCAGGAAGGAGATGAAACCCACCGGCAGAATGACACCCCAGACCGTGACGGAGCCGATCTTTCCGGTCACGCTGGGCCCGCCGAAGTTCGCGATCGTCGTGAGCCAGAGCAGTCCGATGACCCCGATGGTGGTCGCCACCGTGGTCGAGGACAGCCAGGGGAAGAAGGAGGCCAGGTAGCCGACGGCGGAGATCGCGATGGCCACGTTGCCGATCGCCAGCGAGATGAAGTACAGGAAGAACACGATGAAGTAGCCCGGCTTCCCGTACGAGTCCTCGGCGTACGCCGACATGCCGCCCTCGCGCTGGTTGAAGAGCCCGGCCTGCGCGAACCCCCAGGCGATCGCCATCGACCCGAGCGCCGTCACGATCCACGACAGGAGCGAGATCGCCCCGACCTGGGCCATGTTGGTCGGCAGCATGATGATGCCGGAGCCCATCATGTTCACCGCGACGATGAACGTGAGCTGCACCACGTTCATCTTCTTGGTGGCCGGCACGCCCCCCGTGCTCACGGCCGCGGCTCCGGGATCACCGCCGGACCGCGTAGGTGTAGAACTTGATGCGGTCATCGATCCGCTCCTGATAGACGCCCTGGACCTCGTAGTTGAAGCCGGGAAACCGGTTGAACGATTCCTGAAACGCCATGAAGTAGTCCAGCATCGGCTGCGCCCGGTCGTCCCACCGCTCGCCGGGTAGTACGACCCCGATCCCCGGCGGGTAGATCAGCGCGAGGGTCGCCCCGATCCGCCCCTTCATCTCGTCCAGCGGCACGTAGTCCACCTCATTGGCGACCAGTGCCTCATACGCGTCCTTCGGCGACATCGCCAGCTCGGGGAAGCTCGAGGCCCGGAAGCAGAGTCGCTGCAGCTCCTTGATGTTCGCCGTACGATAAAAGTCGTGCATCTCCTGGCAGACCCGACGCAGGGTATAGCCCGCATACCGCTCCCGGTGGTTGGCGCAGAGCGTCGGCAGTACCTCGCCGAGCGGCGCATCCTGATCCCAGAGATTCTTGAACTTGACCAGCCGGGCGATCAGCGTGTTGAGCTTGCTCTCGTCCTCGGCAGGCGTCATCAGGAAGAGGATGCTGTTGAGGTCGCACTTCTCGGGGACCACGCGCTGTTCACGCAGGTAGTTGGCGACCACCGTGGCGGGCACCCCGAAATCGCGGTAATCGCCGGTCCGACGATCGATCCCGGGGGTCAACAGGGTCAGCTTGTTGGGATCCACCATTACGTAGCCGTCGGCGTAGCCCGAGTACCCGTGCCAGCGGCTTGCCGGCCGGAAGATCCAGCACTGCTGTTCCCGCTTGAGCACGTCGGTGGGGATGTCCTCCCATGGCACGTCGGTCACGTCGTCCGTGAAGCGCGACCCCCGGACGGTGACCACGTCGGGCACGAACGGATCGAAGAACCACTTCTCCTGGTCGGTCCGGCCGGCGACGCCATAGAACGCACCGAACTCGCGAAACTTCTTGCGGACCTCGATGCCCAGCTCGATGCAGCGGTCCCACAGCATCTCGCCCGCCTTGCCTTCGTGGATCTTGGCGTTCACGTCCAGGGAGGCGAACAGGGGGTAGAAGGGTGAGGTCGACGCGTTCATCAGGAACGACTCGTTGAACCGCTTGTGCTCGACGTAGCGCCGCTGACCCCGGATGTGGTCGTCCCGCTTGTGGATCTGGGACGCCTGGGAGAACCCCGCCCCCTGCTTGTGCACCGACTGGGTGGAGAAGAGCCCTGGCATCTCGGGTCCTAGGCCGCTCAGGCGCATCGGGCTGTGGTCGTGGAACAGCGGGTGGAAGGCGTTGTAGCCGATCCAGGCCTCGTCCCACAGGACGTAGTCGCACAGGTGACCGATCTTCTCCATCACCTGGCGGACGTTGTAGACCGTGCCGTCGTAGGTGGCGAGCTGGATGCAGGCGAGGCGGAAGGGGCGGTCGGCCTGGTGGCGCTCGGGATCGCGCACCAGCGGATTGGCGCGGATCTGCTCGCGGAGGTACTGCTCGTCCCACGCGTCCCAGTCGACTGCCCCGATCATGCCGAAGGAGTTGCGCGACGTGGGCAGGAAGATCGGGATCGCGCCCGCCTGGACCAGGGCGCCCTGGTGCAGGGACTTGTGATTGTTCCGGTCGAAGAGGACCAGGTCGCCGCGCCGCAGCACCGCGTTGGTCACAATCTTGTTGGAGGTGCTGGTGCCGTTCAGCACGAAGTAGGTCTTGTCCGCGCCGAAGATGCGGGCGGCGTGCCGCTGGGCCAGGGCGGCGGTACCCTCGTGGATCAGCAGATCGCCCAGATCCACGTCGGCGTTGCAGAGATCGTTGCGGAAGATCCGCTCGCCGAAATGCTTGAAGAAGAGCTGCCCGGCCGGCGACTTGCGATAGAACTGTCCGCCTTGATGGCCCGGACAGTCGAACGCAATGTTGGCCTCGGCGTCGTAGGCCGCGAGTCCGCCGAAGAACGGGGGGAGCAGACTCAAGCCGTAGTCCACGATGCTCGCCACCACCTGCTTGGCGTAGAAGGCGGGAGTCTGCTGTCCGAGGTAGATGTACCCATGGACCTCGCCCGTGATCTCCAGGACCGCGACGTCGGCGACGCGATGCGAGTCGGCGAGGGCCCAGACCGGGGTCCGGAGGCCGAGCTCGCGGACCGCGCGACCCAGGTGCCGCGCCTGTGCCCGCCGGTCGCCATCGATCAGGAGGATGTAGGCACCGACGTCGGCGTCCTCGGAGACGTCGCGATCGTAATTGTCGCTCACCTCGATCTCGTACTTCTCCTTGGCGATGTGTTCCAGTAGGTGGCGTGTCTGGGCATCGTCCCGGTCCACGAGGGCCACCACCTTGAGCAGCTCATGGAACGGAATCGGGATGGTCGGGCTCTTGACGGAGAACTCGGACAGGGCGAGGTCTCGCCAGCCCGTGTCGGGCGGGGCCGCCGTGGCCGCGATCGCGTCGGAGGCCTGCCTGCGCTCGCCCTTGGGCGTGGATGGGATCGTTGCTGTAGACACTGTCGCTCCTTCGTGCCTTCGATGTCGCCTAGGTCACACCCCTACCTCTTTGCCTCGATGCTCACGGTGCGATCGAGACGCGGGCCGCGCCTCTTCGCCACGCGCGGCCGTCGTCTGCCTGGTACCGGCCGGCGTCAGGCAGTAGATGTGATAGACCCCGTCCCGCTCCTCGGTGCCCTCGACTTCCTTCGCGAATCCGGGGAATCGGTGGCCGTACTCCTGCAGCGTGCGGAGGTAGGTGAGCCAGGGGCCGTCCTCCTCGCCGACATTCTCTCCCGGCATGACGATGGGAATCCCGGGCGGATAGGGAATCACGCCGACCGCGACGACCCGGTCGGCCATGTCATCCAGCGGGACTTTCTCCGCATTCCCCGCCATCAGCTGCTGGAAGGCGCGCCGCGGGGTCATCTCCGGCGTGGGGAGGCTGGCATAGGCCACGGCCTGCCAGTGCCCCTGCCGGCTCCGCTTCATGTGAGCCCACATCTGGTCACCCAGATCCTTGAGGCCCATGCCTGCGTAGCGGTCGGGAGCCGCCGACACGACGTTGGGCAGCACCTGAGTGAGCGGGGCGTTGCGATCGTAGTCGTTCTTGAAGTCCAGCAGCGTGTTGAGGAGCGTCCCCCACTTGCCCTTGGTAATGCCCACCGAGAAGAGAAAGAGCACCATGTGGTCGGTGGTGCGTGACGGCACGATCCCGTGCCGGCCCAGGTAGGCGGT
>JBKPGZ010000148.1:0-4000 GCA_046729675.1 Gemmatimonadota bacterium
GCATCAACTTGGTCGTCGGACCGTCGGGGATCGCCTCGACCGCGTCGTACCAGCGGGGGCTCTGCTCGGCGCAGAAGTAGGGGCCGGTGAAGATCTCCTGCATGCAGAGGATCTGCACGCCCTCGTTGCCCGCGCGCTCGATGAGGTCCATGTGCTTGGCCAGGTTGGCCTCGCGGATGGTCTCGAGCTTCTCCGCGGTGGAGCAGGCGTGGGAGGCCTGGATCAGGCCGCACTTCACTATTCGAGGCATGCGAACCTTTCATTAGTATGTCATCCCGAGCGCAGCGAGGGATCTCGACGGTGTAAGCAAGATCCCTCGCTACGCTCGGGATGACAGGCGGCGCATCAGCACCAGATACGCGACGAAGCTCAGCCCGAACGTCACGAACCAGGCATAAGCGTACAGCCGGTCGAACAGATCCGGATCCGTCACCGTCCCACCCGGCGTCGTCGCCGCCCGGAGGAACCCGGGCACCACCGGCAGCACCGCGATCACCAGCGCCGCGACCGCTCTCCAGTTCACCCCGCCGCCGTAGGTGTAGGCGCCCTGCTCCCGATACAGATCGTCGAGCAACAGCCGCTGCCGCCGAAGCACCCAGTAGTCCGCGATCAGGATGCCGCCGAGCGCGCCCATCAGGCTGGAGTAGCCCACCAGCCAGGTGAAGATGTACGCCGCCGCGTCCGAGTAGAGCCTCCAGGGCATCATCACGATGCCGATCACCGCGGTGATGAGCCCGCCGGTCACGTAGCTGATCCGCCGCGGGCTCAGGTTGGAGAAGTCGTTCGAGGGCGACACAACGTTCGCCGCCATGTTGGTCGTGAGCTGCGCCGCGACGATCACCAGGGACGCGAACACGATCACGCGGGTCCCGCCGATCCGCGCGATCAGCACCACCGGATCCCAGATGGCCTCCCCGAAGAGCACGATGGTGGCGCTGGTGACCGCCACCCCGATGAACGCGAACGCCGTCATCGTGGTCGGCAGGCCGAGCGCCTGGCCCAGCATCTGGGAGCGCTGGCTTCGCGCGTAGCGGGTGAAGTCGGGGATGTTGAGGCTCAGCGTGGCCCAGTACCCGATGCTCGCCGTCAGCGCCGCCGGGAACAGCGCCCAGAACGGGGTGCTGCCGCTGCGGAGACGCTCCGACTGGACCAGCAGATGCCCGAGCCCGCCTCCGACGCGGATCGCCCATAGGAAGAGGATTCCGCCGCCGGCCAGCAGCAGTGGGACGGCCCAGCTCTCCAGCAGCTTGATCCCCTCGGTGCCCTTGAAGATCACCGCGACCTGGATCACCCAGAACGCCATGAAGGTGATCGCCGTGTCGCCCGGCACGTCGGCCCATCCCGGCCACGCCGCCACCACCAGTGCGTCGAGCGCGAGCCCGCCGATCCAGGTCTGGATCCCGAACCAGCCGCACGCGACGAGCGCGCGGAGCATCGCCGGGATGTTGGCGCCCCAGACGCCGAAGCTCGCCCGGCAGAGCACCGGGAAGGAGATGCCGTACTTGGTGCCGGCGTGCGCGTTCAGCACCATCGGCACCAGCACGATGCTGTTGCCGAGGAGGATGGTGACCATCGCCTGCCACCAATTCATCCCCTGCTGCATCAGACCGGAGGCGAGGGTGTACGTCGTGATCACCACGCTCATCCCGATCCAGAGCGCGGCGATGTTGTAGGTGGACCAGGTGCGGCGCGCCGGGGGCGTCGGCGCGAGGTCCGGATTCCAAAGCGGACTGTGACTCAAGTCCTCCGCGCTGGGAGGCGCCTGGACCGTCACCGCGCTCCCGCCGGACGCGGTGCGCGCTGGCGGGGCTTGGCCGGCGGACCAGGCGGCGCCGGAGCGAGAGGCGGCGTGCGCTGGGCCTGGAGCCCGGCGGTCGTGCGCGGCAGCCACTGCCCTCTGCCCTCCCGGCCCACCACGGCGTACTTGTCCACGATCACCTCGCCGCGCGAGAGCGTCGTCCGGGCGAATCCCGCCAGCTCCCACCCGTCGTACGGCGACCAGTCGGCGTTGGTCTCCATGTTGGACGGGCTCACGGTCCGGGTGCCGGTCGGGTGGATGATCGCCAGGTCGGCGTCGGCGCCCACCATGATCGCACCCTTCCGGGGATAGAGCCCCATGATCCGCGCCGGATTGGTGCTGAGCTTCATGGAGAGCTCTTCCAGCGTGAGCCGTCCACCGAGCACGCCGTGGGTGTAGACCAGCGGGAGCAGCGTCTCCAGACCGGGCAGGCCCATAGGGATCTTGGTCCAGTCCCCGTTCCACATCGCCTTCTGCTCGCGGGTGAAGGTGCAGGTGTCGGTCGAGACGACCGAGACCTCGCCGTCGCGCAGGCCCCGCCACAGCCGCTCGACGTCTTTCGGCTTCTTGACCTGGGGACAGCAGGCGAACAGATGGCCGTCCTTGCCCTCGAACACTGAGTCGTCCAGCACCAGGTACTGGGCGCAGGTCTCGGCGAGGACCGGCACGCCGCGCGCCTGGGCCGCGCGCACGATGTCCGACCCTTCGGCCGTAGACATGTGCACGATGTAGAGTTGGCCGCCGGTCGCCTCGCACCACTGCACCACCCGCTGGATCGCCTCCGCCTCGACGAAGTTGGGCCGGGTCATCGGATGGAGCCGCGCGCCGTAGCGCGCCATCAGCTCCGCCGTGTGATGCCGCGCGATCAGCTCGTCGAGCACTCGCGCCGACTCGGCATGCACCAGGAGCATGGTGCCGTACTCCCGCATCAGCTCCAGCGTGCCGAAGAGGGCGCGGTCGTCCGACTGCCACCCCTCGGATTCGTAGATCATGAACTCCTTGAAGGTGGTGAACCCCCGATCCACCATCTCCTTGATCTGCGACTGGTGCTCGGCCCAGCGGGTGATGCAGATGTGGAAGGTGTAGTCGATCAGCGACTTGCCTTCGGCCTTTCGCATCCAGTTGTCGGCCGCCTGGCCCAGGGTCTCCCCGGCATACGGGATGGCGAAGTCGATCACGGTCGTCACCCCGCCGCGCGCGCCGGCGCGGGTGCCGGTCCGATAGTCGTCGGCGGAGACGGTGCCGCAGAAGGGGAGCTCGAGATGGACGTGCACATCGAGCACGCCGGGCAGCACGTGGTGGCCGGTCGCGTTGATGACGTCGGTGCCCGGGCCGGGCTCCAGGTCCGCGCCCAGCGCGGCGATCTTCTCGCCCGCGATGCCGACGTCGCCGACGAACGTGCCGGCGGGGGTGACGACGTTGCCGCCCTTGATGATTCGGTCGAGTTTCATGGCTCCCCCCTGTCATCCCGAGCGGACCGAGGGAGGCATGACCAGGCGCATGCCCCCTTCGCTTCGCTCAGGGTGACAGCGATTATGCGGTCGCGTACCCTTCGACCGCCTCGTACCCCGAGTGATAGTCCGCCGAGTCCGGCCGGCGGATCTCCGACTGCGCCACGATCCGGTCCCGCCGGATCCCCCGGAAGTCCTCCACGCTGGTCCACCCCCGCGCGGCGTTCCGTTCGAGGAACGCGTCGAGCCCCGCCAGCAGCCGCTTGATCACGTTCGGCCCCACCGCCTGGTCCAGCATCGCGGCGGTGCACACCTGCACCGTCCCGCAGCCCAGGAGGATGTACGATAGGGCCTGGTTGAAATCGGAGATCCCACCGATCCCGGAAAAGCTCCGGTCGGGGAACGCCCGGGTCATCTGGGACATCTTGGCCAGCGAGAGCGGCAGGATCGCCGGCCCGCCCAGTCCGCCGCTGGAGACGAACCCGTCCACGTTGATTTCGAACTCCAGCGTCTCGGGGTCGATGAGCGGAATGGAGGGGAACGTATTGGAGGACACGATGGCGTCGGCGCCACCCCGGAAGCAGGCGCCCGCCTCGACCTCAATCTCGGCGGTGGCCGGCGTCAGCTTGCACCACACCGGCACCGTGGCCACTTCCTTCACCGCCTCGGTCACCACGGAGCCTGTCTCTTATACACATCTCCGAGCCCACGAGACCTGCGAGCCAATCTCGGTTGCCGTCTTGGGGGTGAA
>JBKPGZ010000149.1:0-5397 GCA_046729675.1 Gemmatimonadota bacterium
CCGGCGGACCGGCGGACCGGCGGACCGGCGGACCGGCGGACCGGCGGACCGGCGGACCGACCATACACTGAAAACCCGAGCGAAGCGAGGGATCTTCTTCGCGGTCATCGAAGACCGGGCGAAAAGATCCCTCGTCGCTTCGCTCCTCGGGATGACAACGCGGTCCGCCTGTCCGCCGGCGGGGCGGATGTGCGGAGCGGGGGTCCGTCCGTCCGCACCGGGCGGTGCGGCGTGGCGGTGGGTACAGCCCGACCGCCCTACTCCGACTGCCCGAAGATCGCCAGGTTCGAGCTGTGCCCCGGGTTCACCCTCGCCTTCGGGTTGATATAGTGCACCGCGTTGTTCACCGCGATGCACGCCTCGGCCGCGCCGGTGGCGATCAGCTTGAGCTTGCCGGGGTAGCTGGTGATGTCGCCCGCCGCGTAGATGCCCCGGACGTTGGTCTCCATCGTCTGGTTGACCTTGATGTCGGCCTTCTCGGTGTCGAGGCCCCACTCCCTGATCGCGCCGAGGTCGGAGTGGAAGCCGAGCAGCGGGATCACGGCGTCGATGTCGAAGGTCTCTTCTTCCTTCGTCTTGCTGTTGCGGATCGTCACCGCCTCGACCTTGCCGTTGCCGTGAAGCGTCTTCACCTCCCAGAAGGTCCGCAGCTCGCAGCGCCCCTCCCGGTGCAGCTCCTGCACCTGGTTGATGGTCGCCTCGTGGGCCCGGAAGCCGTCCCGCCGGTGGATCAGCATCACCCACTGCGCCACACCCTGCAGATTCACCGCCCAGTCGAACGCGGAGTCGCCGCCGCCGACCAGCAGCACCCGCTTCCCCTCGAACTGCCGCGGATCGAGCACCTTGAAGTGGAGGCCCTTCTCCTCGAACCGGTCCTCGTCCTCGATGCCCAGCCGCCGGGCCTCGAACGCCCCGATCCCCGCTGCGATCACGATGGTGCGCGACGCGTAGTCGCCGTCCGAAGTCTGCAGCACGAAGTGGCCGATGCCGTCATCCTCCACCCGCTGCAGTCCGGTCACCACCTCGCCGAGATGGGTGCTCGCGCCGAACTGGAGCCCCTGGGCCACCATGTCCCGCACCAGATCCTTGGCGAGCACCTTGGGAAAACCGGCGACGTCGAAGATGTACTTCTCCGGATAGAGCGCGAGGAGCTGGCCGCCAAGGGCGGGGAGCGCATCGATGATGCGGGCGGAGGCGCCCCGCATGCCGGCATAGAACGCCGCGAACAGACCCGTGGGCCCGCCGCCGATGATCGAGATGTCCTTGATCTCCAGTTCCGCCACTGCCGCTCCAGACGCTGAGGTGAGCCCGGTTCGGGGCAAAGTGTATAAATATAATATGCGGTCGCCACCCTTCCCCACCCGCTCGACCCTAGTCACATTGGGCGCCATGTGCCGATCCACCACCTCCTCGCTGCTGCTCGCCGGCGTGCTCGCCTGCGGCATGCGGACCGAGACCGGGCCGCTGCCGGCGCGACCACCCACGCCCCTCGACTCCATGCCGCTCGCGAGCGACGTGCGGGTGGACAGCGCCGGGCACCTCGTGGGCAGCTTCGTGGGCGAAGGGACCAGCCGCACGGTGCACCTGCTCTCCAGCGACACCGCGCTCATCCGCACGCTGGCGACTCGGTTCCGCCCCGACCTGCTCGCCGAGCCCGACCTGTGGAACACCCTGCGCCGCCAGGACTCCGTGCCCCTGGGTCGGAGCGAGCGACGGCGCACGCTGGCCGGCCGGGGACCCGGCGTCGCCCGCGCGATGGTCGGCTCCCCGTTGGGGCACACCGACGTCTCGGTCTCGGAGCTCCTGCTCCGCGGCAACCGCTGTATCGGTGACGCGCGCGGCGCCAGGCTCGAGCTGGTGGTGCGGCCCGACTCCGCGCCGGGCGACCCCCCGCTCCGCGGCCCGGTGCTCGGCACCTTCCTCGCGGGCGACGAGGTCGGCCGGCGCGAGCGCGGTCTGGTCCGGCGGGAGCCGCTCGACGAGCCTTCGCCGGCGCTGGTGGACCAACTGATCGATCGCACGTCGGCCTACCTGGACTCCTCGCTCACCGATCTGTACCCCGGCCTCCAGGTGCGGCCCCTTCACGCGGACCGGGTCGAGGTGAATACCCTCGCCGATCTGAGCGCCGCCGACGTCATTTCCTTTCGCGCGGGCGAGGGTCGCATCCGCTACGCGGTGTCGCTTCGGCAACGTCGCGTCCTCGGCGGGAGCGATACGCTGGTCACGACTGGCGTGATGGTGTGGGACAGCGCGGGAACCTGGCGCCAGGAGATCTTCCGACCCACCGTGCTCGCCTCGATCGGCGGCCGGCTCGACGCATTCGGCCCGATCGGCCGGCCCGTCTACTGGCGCCGTCTCCAGCCCATCAGCGACGTCGCCTACGCCCGCGACAACATCTGGATGGAGCAGGTCAATGTCCGCGACGGCCGCGTCGTGTGGGGGATCATCCAGCCCGCAGGCAACGTGGTGGTCGCGGCGGCCGAAGTGGAAGGAGTGTGCGGGTGAAGAAGCTATCGGCTATCGGCTATCAGCTATCAGAGGTGCTCGGCCGGCGGCCCTGCACGCCGGATAGCTGATAGCTGATAGCCGATAGCTCATCGCAGAGAGCCGCGGAGACGAAATGAAGATCTATACCAAGACCGGCGACACGGGCGAGACCGCGCTGTTCGGCGGCGGGCGAGTCAGCAAAGACCATCCGCGGACCTCCGCGTACGGCGACGTGGATGAGCTCAACTCGACGATCGGCGTGGCGCGCGCCACCGCCCCGGTGGAGCTGTTCGACGAGCTGCTCGACGGCATCCAGCGGGACCTGTTCGCCATCGGCGGACGGCTCGCGACGCCCGAGCCGAAGAAGGTGGCGAAGGCGATCGCCAAAGCCGTGCTCCCGCCCGAGCGGGTGGCGTCGTTCGAGCGGGCGATGGACGACGCGGAAGGTGAGCTCCCGCCGCTTCGCGCCTTCGTGCTGCCCGGCGGGACGCCGAAGGCGGCGGCTCTCCACCTCGCGCGCACTGTGTGCCGCCGGGCGGAGCGGAGCGTCGTCAGGCTCGTGCGGGAGGACAGCGCGCCGGCTGAGATCCTGGTCTATCTCAACCGGCTCTCCGACCTGCTCTTCACCCTGGCCCGACTGGCCAACCATCGCGCCGGCGTGGGAGACCTCACCTGGTGACCGCGGTGACTGTGCGCCACGCGCTGGGGCGCTATCCGGTCTACGTGGAGCCCGGCGGGCTCGCCAGACTCAGCGTGCTGGTGGAGCGGTACCTGGCGCGCCGCCGGGTCGCGCTCGTGGCGGACGAGTCGGTGTACCAACTCCTGCGCGAGGGCCGGTTCGCCGGCGCCCGATGGGACGGCCCGGTCCTCACCTTCCCCGCGGGCGAGCGCAGCAAGACGCGGGAGACGTGGAGCCGGCTCACCGACGAGTTGCTGCGCCTGGGCTTCGGGCGCGACAGCGGGATCGTGGCGCTGGGCGGCGGTGTCGCCGGCGACCTCGCCGGGTTCGTCGCCGCGACCTACATGCGGGGCGTCCCCTATCTCCAGGTGCCGACCACGCTCCTCGCCATGCTGGACGCCTCAGTGGGCGGCAAGACCGGCGTGGACACGCCCGAAGGCAAGAATCTCATCGGCGCCTTCCATCCGCCGGTCGCGGTGCTGGCAGATCCGTTGGTGCTGGAGACGCTCCCCGATCGCGAGTACCGCGCAGGGCTCGCGGAGGCGGTCAAGCACGGGCTGATCGCGGACCGCGACTACTTCGGGTGGATCGAGGCCAACGCGGAGGCGCTGGTTGCGCGGGACCCCGCGGCGCTGGAGCACTTGGTCCGGCGGAGCGTCGAGATCAAGGCGGAGGTGGTGGGCGAGGACGAGCGCGAGGGCGGTCGCCGCGCCATCCTGAACGCCGGCCACACCGTCGCGCACGCGCTGGAGCGGGCCACCGACTTCCGTTTGCCGCACGGCGAGGCCGTGGCCCTCGGATTGGTGGCGGAAGCGGCGCTGGCGACGGGACTCGGGCTCGCCACGCCGGAGGCGGGTGCGCGGGTGGCAGCGCTGCTGGAGCGCCTGGGCCTGCCGACACGAGTGCGTGAGCCGGTGGACGAGGAGCGCATCCTGGCGGCGATGGCCAGCGACAAGAAAAATCGAGCCGGGGGGATCCATTTCGCGTTGCCGCGCGGCGTGGGGACGATGGGTGGAGGCCCCGAGTGGACCACCGAAGCGGGCGAGCCGGCGATCCGCGCCGCCCTCAGGGCCATTTCGTAAGCCTCAATACTGCAATAACTTGCGCTTTCAACACTCGGCCGCGGGCGTGGATAACCGAGGCCGTGGGTGGACAAAGCGACCAATCGGTTGTCCACAAAGATTTTGTGATGTGGAAACTCGTATTTGCTTGACCCTCTCTGAGGTAAACCCTATATTGGTCCCGCCTTTCCGCCACTTGGCAGCCCATTCCAGCCCTGTAGTCCCGGCAACCTCCTTCGAGGGTGATTATGGCCCACGTCCGTACTGGGAAAGCCCGCGCCTTGCTCCGGTCCAGCCCGTCCGGGTCGTTCGACCAGTATCTCCTCGACATTCAGAAGCTCCCGATGATCACCGACCCCGAAGAGGAGAAGCGGCTCGCTCGCCGCGCCCTCGCGGGTGACGAGGTCGCCGCCGAGCGGCTGGTCACGGCGAACCTCAGGTTCGTGATCTCCTACGTGAAGAAGTACCAGGGCCACGGCCTCGACCTTTCCGAGCTGGTGGCGATCGGAAACGAGGGGCTGCTCAAGGCGGTGCGGAAGTTCGATCCCGACCACGGGGTCAAGTTCATCTCCTACGCGGTCTGGTGGGTGCGCCAGGCGGTGCTCAAGGCGCTGGCGGAGCAGACCCGGAGCGTCCGCATCCCGCTCAACCAGAACTCCGCGCTGGTCCGGATGGCGCGAGCCCAGAGCTTCCTCGCCCAGGAGCTGGGCCGCGAGCCGACCGACGAGGAAATCGCCATCGCGCTCAACGACACGCCGGACAATATCCGCGCGGCCCGGCGGATGACCTCGACCGAGGTTTCGCTCGACGCTCCGGTCGAGCGACAGGACCGCGGCGCCAGCACCTTCGGCGAACGGGTCGCCGGCAACGGGCAGGTCGAGATCGAGGAGATGACCGACGCGCGACTCCAGCGTGAGTTCATCGACAAGCTCTTCCAGCGCCATCTCACCCCGCGCGAACGCAAGATCCTCTCCCTCTACTACGGCCTCGAGGAAGGTTCCGAGGCCCTGACGCTCGAAAAGATCGGCGCCCTCCTCGGCGTCACCCGCGAGCGCATTCGCCAGATCCGCGAGCGCGCCTTCGAGAAGCTGCGCGACAGCCCGGACGTGCGGGCCCTGCGGGGGTACTGGGGAGCGGCGTAGGCGGTCGGGCGGTCGGGCGGTCCGAGCC
>JBKPGZ010000150.1:0-3210 GCA_046729675.1 Gemmatimonadota bacterium
GACCGCCTGACCGCCGAAACAAGGAACTCACTCGGACACCGGAACACCGACAATGGCCAAGGCCAAATTCGAGCGGACCAAGCCGCATGTGAACGTGGGCACCATCGGGCACGTGGACCACGGGAAGACCACGCTGACGGCGGCGATCACCAAGGTCCAGGCGAAGCAGGGGCTGGCGGACTTCGTGGCGTTCGATCAGATCGACAAGGCGCCCGAGGAGCGGGAGCGGGGGATCACGATCGCGACGGCACACGTAGAGTACGCCACCGAGAAGCGGCACTACGCCCACGTGGACTGCCCGGGGCATGCCGACTACGTGAAGAACATGATCACCGGGGCGGCCCAGATGGACGGGGCGATCCTGGTGGTCTCGGCGGCCGACGGGCCGATGCCGCAGACCCGGGAGCACATCCTCTTGGCCAAGCAGGTGAACGTGCCCTACATCGTGGTCTACCTGAACAAGGTGGACATGGTGGACGACCCCGAGCTGCTGGAGCTGGTGGAGCTGGAGGTGCGGGAGCTGTTGAGCAGCTATGACTTCCCCGGGGACGACACGCCGATCATCAAGGGCAGTGCCCTGAAGGCGCTGGAGAGTGGGGATCCCAACTCGGAGTGGGGGAAGTCGATCGGGGAGCTGATGGCGGCCCTGGACAGCTACATCCCGGTGCCCAAGCGGGAGATTGAGAAGCCGTTCCTGATGCCGGTGGAGGACGTGTTCTCGATCACGGGCCGGGGCACGGTGGCCACCGGGCGGATCGAGCGGGGGGTGGTGAAGGTGGGGGAGGAGGTGCAGCTGGTGGGCTTCGGGGCGACCAAGAAGACGGTGGTGACGGGGGTGGAGATGTTCCGCAAGCTGCTGGACCAGGGGGAGGCGGGGGACAACGTGGGGCTGTTGCTGCGGGGCATCGAGAAGAACGAGATCGAGCGGGGGATGGTGCTGGCGAAGCCGGGGTCGATCACGCCGCACACGCACTTCGAGGCCGAGGTGTACGTGCTGACGAAGGAGGAGGGGGGCCGGCACACGCCGTTCTTCAAGGGGTACCGGCCGCAGTTCTACTTCCGGACCACGGACGTGACGGGGAGCGTGGAGCTGCCGGCGGGGGTGGAGATGGTGATGCCGGGGGACAACGTGCAGATGACGATCGAGCTGATCACGCCGATCGCGATGGACGAGGGGCTGCGGTTTGCGATCCGCGAGGGTGGCCGGACCGTGGGCGCGGGTGTGGTCACCAAGATCCTGAAGTAACCGGTCGGAACGGCGGAACGGCGGAACGGCGGAAGTCGAGCCCCCCGTCCGCCGTACCGCCGGGGTAGTGAAGGGAAGCGGTGAGGTTCCGCCGTTCCGCCGAGCATGCAAGAGGAGTTCTAAATGGCGCAGAGAATCAGAATCCGCCTCAAGGCGTTCGACCACGTGGTGCTGGACCAGGCCGCGGCGGATATCGTGCGCACCGCCGAGAAGACCGGCGCCCAGGTGTCCGGCCCGATTCCCCTCCCGGTGAAGACCGAGCGGTGGACCGTGCTTCGGAGCCCGCACATCGACAAGAAGAGCCGTGAGCAGTTCGAGCTGCGCACCCACAAGCGGCTCCTCGACATCAACGACTCCCGTCCCCAGACCATGGACGCGCTGACCAAGCTCGACCTGCCGGCGGGCGTGGACGTCGAGATCAAGGTCGAATAGCGATGACCACCGGACTGATCGGACGCAAGCTCGGGATGACCCGGGTCTTCTCGGAAGACGGCACCGCGGTGCCCGTCACCATCATCGAGGCCGGCCCCTGCCGCGTGGTACAGGTGCGCGAGGGCGGCGTGCAGCTCGGCTTCGGCGCGCGGCGGAAGCAGCGGGCCACCCGGGCTGAGCTGGGCCATGCGAAGAAGGCGGGGCTCGACGTCGCGCCCCAGGTGCTGCGGGAGTTTCCGGTGAACGGCGACGCGCCGGCGCCGGGCGCCGAGGTGAAGGTGGACATCTTCGCGCCGGGCGAGCGGGTGAAGGTCACCGGCACCACCAAGGGCCGCGGGTTCCAGGGCGTGGTGCACCGCCACGGCTTCGGCGGCGGTCCGGCCACCCACGGCAACACCCGGCACCGCAAGCCCGGCTCGATCAGCCCCGGCACCGACCCCTCGCGGGTCATCAAGGGCAAGCGGATGCCGGGCCACATGGGCGCCGCGCGCCACACCGAGCTGGGCCTCACCGTGGTGAAGGTGGACGCCGAGCGCAATCTGCTGTTCGTCCGGGGCGCGATCCCGGGCGCCAGGAACGGGATCGTCACCGTGGCGAAGCAGGGAGGACCGAGCCGTCATGATTGAGGCGCCCCATTACACCTCGGCCGGCGCGAAGCGCGACAGCGCGTTCGCACTCCCGGCGGCGTACTACGACGGCACGGTGAACGAGCCCGTGCTGCACCAGGCGGTGCGGGTGTTCCTGAACAACCAGCGTCAGGGCACCGCGGCCACCAAGACCCGGAGCTTCGTCTCCGGCGGCAACCAGAAGCCGTGGAAGCAGAAGGGGACCGGCCGGGCGCGGCAGGGCTCCACCCGCGCTCCGCACTGGCGGGGCGGCGGCACGGTCTTCGGGCCCCAGCCGCGCGACTACTACACCGAGATTCCGCGCAAGGTGAAGCAGCTGGCGCGGCGGTCCGCCCTCAACGCACGGGCTCGCGAGGGCGCGCTGCACGTGATCGAGCGGTTCGCGTTCCGCCGCCCGAAGACGGCGCAGCTCGCCGGGCTGCTCGGCAGCCTGGGCCTCGACGGCGAAAAGGTGCTGGTGCTGACCGCGAACGGCGACCAGAACGTCTACCTGAGCGGCCGCAACCTGCCGACGGTCGAGGTGATGCCGTACGCCCAGGCGTCGGCTTACGACGTCCTCTGGTCGGATGCGGTGGTGGTCGAAGAGGGCGCGCTCACCGGTGTGATGCCGGAGCCGCTGCCCGACGAGCCCGAGGCCGAGGAGGCCCCGGCGCCGCGGAAGCGGGCGAGCGCACCGAAGGCGGCGAAGCCCAAGGCCACGAAGCCGGCCAAGGCAAAGGCCGCCAAGGCGACCAAGGCGGCGAAGAAGTCGGCGACCAAGGCCGCCAAGAAGCCGGCCAAGAAGTCGGCGACCAAGGCCGCAAAGAAGCCGGCGCCGAAGAAGAAAGGAAAGAAGTGATGCCCGCCCTCCATGAGATCGTCGTCCGGCCGGTGGTGACCGAGAAGAGCTCGGCCGCCTACCAGACG
>JBKPGZ010000151.1:0-17469 GCA_046729675.1 Gemmatimonadota bacterium
AGGAGCCGGAGGCCGCACGCTGGAGCGCCCGCTCGGGGTCGCCCTCGACCGTGACCTGGTGGCCGGTCTCCTCGAGTCTCTGCCCGAGGGAGCGGCGGATATCGGCGTCGTCGTCAACGATGAGCAAGCGCATTGGTCGTACTCACGTGAGGCAGGAAGACTTCAGTGCCGCGCTCTACCCAGGAAACTCGCGGTCTGCATGGTGCTCCGCCGCGCAATTCCTTGCTCGGGCACCGTCAGGCGCCCAGCGGCGGCGGACTTCCGGGCCGGCCCGCGAGCCGGCGCGGCGAATCAAACGCAAAGGGCGGACCGAACCCGTCACATCAGGTGCAGGAGACTGCACCGTCCACCGTGGCCGGCGGGATCGGCGGCGCGTTGCCGTAGAAGATCACGCAGGTCTGGGTGGTCACGCCCGGCGCGGACGCCTGGGCCGACCAGCCGGACGCGGTGGCACTCACGACAGTGATCGACACGCTCTGGGACGGCCTGAAGTTGAATGCCGGATCGGGAACCACGCCGCCATAGTAGGTGCTGTTGTCGGTCCAGTACGTCTCCTGGGTGCTGGCCAGGTTGCGGAGATCGGAGCGCATCGCGCTGGCCACCGCTTTCGCTTTGGTGTTCGCGAACTTCGGGATCGCGATGGCGGCCAGCAGGCCGAGGATCACGACCACGATCAGCAGCTCGATCAGGGTGAAGCCCCGCTGTCCGGCTCGCATGGTCTCCTCACGCGACGTAGGATCGATCTCAGCACCACCGTCGGCGGCCTTCCCACCAGCCGCCGCGGGCATGAAAAAGGGCGGCGGACTCGGCCGCCGCCCCGGTACAGCGTCCTGCGGTTCAGCTTCCGATCAGTAGCACTTCGGCGCGCCCTCGTTGTCGGTGACGGCAAGACCAGCCGACCCGGCGAAGGTCGCCGGATCGCCGACGAAGATGCCGCAGTCGTCGTAGGCAGCGGTGGTCACGGCCGGGTTGTCAATGGTCGCCGCCCAACCAGCCGCCGTACACATGGTGATCACGGGCGCAGTGTTGCCGGCGGTCTGGACGAAGGCCACGTTGCCACCGCAGGCCGGGCCGGCCGTGTTGGTCTGGGTCGCGGCGATACCGGTCGCGTACGTCTTGTTATCGGCGAAGAAGGCTTCCTGCGCGGTGACCAGGTTCCGCAGGTCCGACTTCATGCCGGCGACCACTGCCTTCTCCTTCGTGTTGGCGAACTTCGGGATCGCGATGGCGGCCAGAATGCCGATGATCACGACCACGATCAACAGCTCGATCAGGGTAAAGCCCTTACGGTTCGTCATACTTCCTCCAAGAGAGTGAGCGGCGAGGTAGCCGAGCCGACAGGACGTGGTCGGACTGGCCGGGGGTAAGGCAACACGTATGCCACCCCCGGGGTCTGGCCGTCTAACGTGATGTGTGCGAAGCGCTTACGGTGGGCCGGACAATCCTTGCGCGCGGAGAGCTGGACCGCGGGGAACAGGATTTTGCAAGGGCTGGGTCACGCCAGCGTCCCGGCGCGCACGGAGTCGCACTGTCGCGGATCAGGATGCTGATCGGCGGGTCGGAATTCGGGACCGAATCGCGGCGGGCAGGTGCAGAGTTAGCGTGATCAGCTGATGGCTGACTACACCTTGGCCTCCACCTGTTCCTCGTAGCGGCTGAGCTTGCGGTACAAGGTCGAGGGATCGATCCCGAGCACTTCCGCCGCCCGGGTCTTGTTCCCTCCCTCGGCCTGGAGCACCCACATGATGTAGGCCCGCTCGATCACCTCCAGCGTCGGGTTCCGGTAGGACCGCTCCGCGACCAGCGGCTCCTTCCGGCGCTTGGTGATCCGCTCCGGCAGCGCGGCCGCCTCGATCAGGTTGCCGCGGCTCAGCACCACGGCATGCTCCAGCGCGTTCTCCAGCTCGCGGACGTTGCCGGGCCACTCGTACACCATCACCGCGTCGAGCGCCTCGGAGGCGAGCGCCTTGGGCTCGGTGCCGGCCTCCTGGGCCATGTTCTGCAGGAAGGCCTCCAGCAGGAGGAGCAGGTCGTCGCGCCGCTCCCGCAGGGCAGGCAGATTGAGCGCGATGACGTTGAGCCGGTAGAAGAGGTCCGACCGGAAGTTGCCGCGCCGGATCTCCTCCTCCAGATCGCGGTTGGTCGCCGCGATGATGCGGACGTCCACCGGGATCGGCTCGGTGGCGCCGACCGGGATCGCCTCCCGCTCCTGGAGCACGCGGAGCAGCTTCACCTGGAGCGACGGCGGCATCTCCCCTACCTCGTCGAGGAAGAAGCTGCCGCCCCGCGCCGCGGCGAAGAGGCCCTGCTTGTCGCGCACCGCGCCGGTGAACGAGCCCTTCACGTGCCCGAACAGCTCGCTCTCCAGCAGGTTCTCCGGGAGCGCGCCGCAGTTGATGGAGAGGAACGGCCCGTCGGCCCGGTTGGACAGGTTGTGGATGTAGCGGGCGATGACCTCCTTGCCGGTGCCGCTCTCGCCCTGGATCAGCACGGTGGACTCGGTGGGCGACACGTGCTCCGCCAGCTTCAACACCTCGAGGAACCGCTTCGACTTGCCGATGGGCCGCGCCACCGCGGTCTTGTCCCGCCGCCGGATCTCCTGCTTGAGCTGCTTATTCTCCACCCGTACCTGGCGGAACTCGCAGGCGCGGCGAAGGATCGCCACCAGCTCGTCGTTGGAGAACGGCTTCTGGATGTAGTAGAAGGCACCGGAGTTCACCGCCTGGATGGCGCTCTGGAGCGAGGCCTGGGCGGTCATGAGGATGACCGGCGTCATCGGGTCCTGTTCCCGCGCGGCGTTGAGGATGTCGAGTCCGGTGACCTGGGGCATGCGCACGTCGGAGAGGATCAGGTCGTGGACGCCGGTCCGGATCTGTTCCAGCCCGGCCTTGCCGCCCTGGGCGGTCGTGACCTCGAATCCTTCGTTCCTGAGCAGGATCCTGAGAGTGTCCAGGATGCCCGACTCGTCGTCGACCACCAGGACCGAGGGCTTCTGACTCATGCAGCGTCCTCCGCCAGCATTTTGGCGGGCATGAAGATGGTGAAGGTGGTGCCGGCCCCGGGCTCGGAATCCACCAGGACCAGTCCGCGGTGCGCTTCCACCGCGCGCTGGACGATCGCGAGCCCGAGCCCGCTTCCCCCCGTCCGTCCCGAGACGAAGGGGTCGAAGAGCCGGTCCCGGATCTCCTCGGGGATGCCCGGCCCGTCGTCGCGCACCTGGAGCCGCACCGCGTGCTCCAGGTTGGTGCCATGGGGAATCTCGCCCGCCGACACGGAGGTCACGCTGACCGTGATGCGGATCGGTCCCCGCGCGGCCTGGACCGCGTTGAGGACGAGGTTCGCGATGACCCGGTGCAGCAGGTCCTCGTCCCCTTCCATCATGGTCCGGCTCCCCTCGATCATGATCTCCGCATCGGGACGGCATTCCGGATGAGCCCGGATGAGCCGCACCACGGCGGTCACGACCGAGTGGACGTCGACCGGCACGAACTGCGTCGCCCGCACCCGGGCGAAGTCGAGGAACTCGCTGAGCAGCCGGCTCAGCCGATCGCTCTCGCGGACGATCAGCGCGGCTAGGAAGCGCTCATCCTCGTCGGCGTGCGCGGCGCGGGCCAGCTGCTCGACCGAGCTCCGGATCGAGGCGAGCGGGTTCCTGATCTCGTGCGCCAGCGACGCGCTCAGCGCCGCGACCGACTCCAGCCGCTCGGCACGGGCCTGGAGCTCCTGCACTTCCTTCAGATCCGAGATGTCGGTGAAGATGACGGTCACCGACGGGGCCTCCTGGGCCTCCTGACGGAATGTGGTCGTGCTCAGGCCTATGGGGAAAGACCGGCCCCCTTGATGAGAGACCATGCCCTCCCCTCGACTGATCTTCCGCCCGCTCCGGATCCCCGCGACCGTCGCGGCCCACAGCTCGGCGGACCGCACCTTGAGCTGGTCCAGGATCGGCAGCCCGATCAGCGCCTCGCCCTCGAGGTCGAGCACCCGCTCCGCCGTCGGATTGATGAAGGCCAGCCGGCCGAGTCCGTCCACGGTGAGCACGCCGGAGCGGATGTTCCGGAGGATGTCGTCGGCCTCGAGCCGGACCCGTTGCAGCTCGGTGGCGAGCGTCTCCTGCTCCATCCCCGCCTCCCGCAGCCGGTGGCCGAGCACGGCTACAATGGCGAAGACGAGGTTGAAGACGATCATCTGGGCCCAGAAGGCCGCGTCGGGTGCGTCGGCTCGCTGCCACAGGGTATCGCCGAGAAAGAGGACCGAGGCCAGGATCGCGGTGAGCGCCCCGGTGGCCGGCGGCATCAGCAGGGCGTAGGCGGCCACGACGAGGACGTAGAGCGCCGGAAAGGCCGAAGTCGGCTGCCCCGCGAAGTGGACCACCAGCGTGACGACGATCAGGTCCACCACGGCCTGCATCAGGAGGAAGGTCTTCCCGACCCGGCGCCCCCGCCAGTGCACGATGTAAAAACCGTAGGCGGTGAACGTCAGCGCCAGGACCATCGTGACGTTCACCAGGAACGATTCCCGGGGCCGCTCGGCGCCGACCAGCCCGGCCCCCACCAGGCTGCCGACGGCCAGCGTCAGGCGGCCGATGAACAGCCAGGACAACAGGGTGCGTTGATCCGGAAGCGAGCGGCGGCCGGCTCGCTGGTCGGGTTGCATCGGGGCTCGGACCCTCGGACTGCGGTGTGGGGGAGTCGGTCGAAGATAGAGAGGGGGGCGTATCAATACAATCCGGCCCGCCGCTGTCATCCCGAGCGTAGCGAGGAATCTTACCCAGGCGTCCCCTGAAGGCCGGGAAGGTCCCTCGCTGCGCTCGGGATGACAGGTGATAGGGGAACGCTCGGATGACGAGGGGGTGCCTGCCGGGTTCCGAGGATTCGGCCCCGGCGCCCTCCGCACCCTCGCTCAGGGGGAGAGCAGCGCCAGTCCAGTCCCGGGATCCAGCCGGCGCTGCAAGTGCTCAGGCGATTCCACGATCACCACCTCGAGCGTGGGCCGCACCCGCGCATCGAGCAGGTGCCCGCCGTGAGCGCTGCCGTCCGCTTTGCCCACCACCACGTGGGCGTGAAGCTTGGGCGCCTCATCGGAGCCCTGCGCGACGTTTCCGACCAGCGAAAGTACCTCCACCTGTTCCGGCAAGTGAATGCGCAGGTACTCCTTCCGCTCCGGCTCCCAATACCCGAGCGTCACCTCCTGGAGCGCCCCGATGGCGGTGAAGTGACTCCCGCGTAACCGCCATTCCTTCGCCACTTTCATCAGGCCATCCACCACCGAATCCCCGCTATCGAACACCACTACTAGGGTGCGGGGATCCTGTCGGCTCAACAGCTTGGCTCTCATGCTCGCCTCCCGGAGCTCCATCCCGCCATGCCCGCAAAATCACCTCCGCCAGGTGGAGCGCCGCGCGTTCGGTGCCTTGCGCGATCTGCTCCCGACAACTGAAGCCATCGGCAACGATCAGCGTTTCGGGCGCCGCACGGCGCACCTCGGGCAGCAGCACCCGCTCCCCGCAGGCGATGGAGACAGCGTAGTGGTCCCCCGATTCGAACCCGAACGCGCCCGCCATCCCACAACATCCCGTGTCCGGAACGTCGAGCTCGAGTCCCATCTCCCGTAACAACACCTCCTCATCCTCCAGCCCGGTGACGGCCTTGTGGTGACAGTGCCCATGCAGCAGCGCCCGCCGGCCAGGAAGCCGCGGGACCGAGAAGTGACGCGCCTGGTGGCGAAGGAAGTCCGCAAGCAGGAAAGTCTGCCGCGACAATCGCCGGGCGCACTGGTTGTCGGGTAAGAGATTGATGAGCTCATCGCGAAACACCGCAGCGCAGCTCGGCTCGAGGACGACTACCGGGGTACCTGCGTCGATCTCGGGAGCGAGGCTCCGAAGAATTCGTCGCAGCCACCGCTCGGCGGTAGCGAGAAAGCCGTAGTCGTAGAGCGGACGGCCGCAGCAGAGGTCTCGACGGGGCAGACGGACCTGGAATCCCGCCCGTTCCAGTACCTCCACCGCGGCCCGGGCGGTGTCAGGGTGAAAGTAGTTGTTGAACGTGTCGGGCCAGAGGACTACGGTCGGACGAGAGTCCTGAAGCGGCGGCCGCCGCCGGAACCAGGAGCGGAAGCTCTGCTCTGCAAACGCCGGAATGCTTCGCTCTCGCGCCATCCCGGCGACCGCCTTGGCCAGACGGCCTAGCGCAGGTGTCTGGGTGAACAGGTTCGCCAGACCCGGCGCGAGGCCCGCCAGGCGGGCCCAGACGTGAATCAGACCGAACGCGTACGCATGCCGCGGGCGAAGCCTGCCCTGGTAGTAGCGAGAAAGAAACTCGGCCTTGTAGGTGGCCATATCCACATTCACCGGGCACTCGTGCCGGCAGCCCTTGCACGCCAGGCAGAGGTCGAGCGCATCCTTGACCGCCTCGCTGCGCCACCCGCCGGTGATCACCTCCCCGTTCAGCATCTCCCAGAGAAGGCGCGCGCGCCCCCGAGTGGAGTGCATCTCGTCCCGGGTAGCCATGTAGCTGGGGCACATCGTGCCCCCGCTCTCACGCCGGCACTCTCCGACGCCCACACAGCGCAACGCCGCCCGAGCGAAGGTGAAGTGGTCGGCCGGATACCGGAAATGGGTGCGCGACTCGGGTGGATCGTACCCCGGCCCGAGGCGGAGGTGATCGGTGATGGAAAAGGGGTCGACGACCTTCCCGGGGTTCATCTGGCCTTGGGGATCCCAGATCGCCTTGAACTCCCGGAACGCCTGGACTAGCCTGCCGCCGAACATCCGAGGCAGCAGTTCCGCCCGGGACTGGCCGTCGCCATGCTCGCCCGATAGCGAGCCTCCGTGCCGGAGGACCAGATCGGTCGCCTCAAGCATGAATGCGCGGTACTCGCGAACCCCGTCAGCCGTGTAGAGGTCGAACGGGATCCGGCAGTGGACGCACCCCTGTCCCAGGTGCCCATAGAGTGCGGTGCGGTAGTCGTAACGCTCCAACAGCGCGGCGAAGTCGCGCAGGTAGAGTCCCATCCGCTCGGGTGGTACCGCCGAATCTTCCCAGCCTTCCCAGGTGTCGGGCCGTCCGGGTACCCAGGCGGTGCTGCCGAGTCCGCCTTCACGCACCCTCCACAGCATGTCCTCTTTCACCGGGTCGTCATACAGCTTCATGGACGGCGTGCCGGAGCCGCGCTCCAACCCGCGCATGAGCCGCCGGGCCTGTTCGTCCGCTTCGCCCTTGGTCTCGCCGCCAAACTCCACCATGAGCCAGCCGCCGCCGGGGGGCAGGAGTTCGAGGTTCGCGCACTGGTCTCCCTTGTCCCGGACCCACTCGACGAGCAGTCGGTCCATGCCTTCGAGCGCCGTGGGGTCGTAGGCCAGAATTTCGACCACGTGGTCGGCGGCGGCGAAGACGTCGGGGTACCCCAGAACGAGGAGCGAACGTGCGAGCGGTCTCGGCACCAGGTGGAGGGTGGCCTCCAGGATGGTGACACAGGTTCCTTCGGTTCCGACCAGCGCACGGGCGACGTGAAAGCCGTTCTCCGGCAGCAGCTCGTCGAGGTTGTAGCCGGACACCCTCCGGGGGAGTCGGGGAAAGCGGGCCCGAATCTCGTCCCCGTAGGTGTCGCTTAAGGCCTTGAGTCCGGCATAGATACGTCCGCGTGGGCCGCCCGCCGCAATGATCCCCTCGACCTCGTCGGGTTTGGTTGGCCCTACTCGCAGGCCAACGCCCTCGTGGGTGAGAATGACGAGCTCATGGGTGTTGTCCGAGGTCCGGAGGCCGAGACCGGCGTTCCTCGACAGCAGCGAATGCGCCCCGCAAGAGTTGTTTCCCAGCATGCCACCGAGAGTGCAGTGGGAATGGGTCGCCGGGTCGGGCCCGAAGGTGAGGTGATGGGGCTCCGCCGCGTGGCGCAGATCGTCCAGTACGCAGCCCGGCTGCACGCGGGCGAGTCGTTGCGCCGGATCGATCTCGAGAACCCGGTTCATGTGGCGGGAGAGGTCCATCACGATCGCCGCGTTGCAGCACTGGCCGGCGAGACTGGTGCCGCCTCCTCGGGGCAGCAGCGGGACACCGAACGAGCGGGCGGCCGCCACCGTGTGGATCACATCGTCGATGTCGCGAGGGAGGACGACGCCGATCGGTACCTGGCGGTAGTTCGAGGCATCGGTGGCGTACAGTGCTCGGCTCCCCGGCTCGAAGCGGACCTCGCCTCGCACCTTGCGCTGGAGCTCAGCGACCAGGCCGGCGACGTCCGCGGGCCTCGAGGTCGTCGGCGAGCTCACATCCTCTTCCCTTCGTCGTCGACGATCGGCAGGATGTGGCCGCCGTGGCGCAGTACCGCCACCGTCGCATTCGGGCCCTGGCGCTGGAATGCCAGGCCAAGCGCCTCCTCCGCGGTGCCGGCATAGCGAAACCCCAGCCGCTCGGCGTCCTCGATCGTCACGCCGGGGGAAACCATGATGCAATCAGTCTTGTCAACGATCTGACAGACATCGGCCAGGATCGACAAACCGATCAGGTCGTCCACCTCTCCGCGCTGCCCCATGCGGACGATCTCGGCGTGAGGCCGGTATCCGATCTCCAGCAGGTTGGCGTGGTTGCTCGCGATGCCTTCGGGATTGGGCGATACGAGAATCAGGGAGCCCCCGTCTTTCACCGCGGTGGTGCCGGCGTACGGGCCCTTCGCGGACTGCCAGAAGTCCCGGTCGGCGGGATGCGAGTCGATGAGCACCACGTCCGCCCTCGTCGGCAGATGGGCGGCGTAGACTCGGCGGGCGCACTTGCTCCCCTCCCTGTGCGCAGCAACCACATCCCCCAGGAAGCAGCCCACGATCCGACCGCCGATGTCGGATACCACGTTGACGATGTAGCGCAGGCCGGCCATCCGGGCGGCCTCTTCGATGCGGAGCCGCATGGGATTCTCCGGAACACCCATCACGGTCTCCGCCGGGTGCATGGATGCCTCCCACTGGCAGCGCTCCATCATCTCTCGCCCGGAGACCCCCGGAAACGCGATCTTGGCACCGCCGGAGAGTCCCTTTACCCGATGCGGCAGGATGGATCCGATGCCCAGCACGAAGTCCGCTTCGGCCAGGAGCCGATTGGCCGTGACCGGGGTCCCATCGCTGGTTCGGCCAAAATCGTGCAGGGATTCCGTGTCGAGGTAGTGGTGCTCGTGCACGCGGAACCGCCCCTCGCACGGTCCCAGCTTCTCCCGAAGCTCAGCAGAAGTCATCGGGCGGTGAGTGCCGGGGGCCTGAAGAAACTCGATGTGTTCGTCAGCGACACCGGCTGCCTTCAACTCGTCGAGGACGTACGGAAGAATGCGCGCGGTGGGCGTCATCCGACTGGCATCGTCGATGAGAATCAGAATCCGGCGAGCCGGGCCGACCGCATGCCGCAACCGAGGCGCCCCGACCGGCGCGGCGAAGCCGTGGCGAAGCACACCTTCCTCGTCCACGCGGTCGAAGGCTCGGGGACTGTACACGCCCATGAGGTTCGCGTCCGGCACCTCCACCGGCGCGATCGTCTCATACCCGCGATAGGGAAAGTCGATCCTCACTGCCCGGTCGCGCCTCAGCGGTGCGGCAAATAACTCTCCACCATCTCCCTGAATGACTGCCTCACCATGTCCCACCGCTCCGGGTCGCCCTTGAGAAATGCCTGCCAGTAGGCCTTCGCCTGATCGAAGGTGATGTGGGGAGGGATGGGCGGCACTTCGGGATCGGTGTGAGCTTCGACCACCACCGGCCGCTCGGTCGCCAACGCGGTCTCCCAGCCGGCCGCGACGTCCTCCGGTTTCTCCATGGTGACGCTGGCCAGCCCGAGGAGTTCGGCGTACCGGGCGAATGGGAAATCGGGCAGCGTCTGCGAGGCGGGGAACTTCGGATCTCCGGCGAAGGCTCGCTGCTCCCAGGTCACCTGATTGAGGTCGTGGTTGTACAGGACCAGGATCACCAGGCGCGGATCGGCCCACTCCCTCCAGTACTTCTCGACGCTGATGAGCTCGTTGATTCCGTTCATCTGCATCGACCCATCCCCTACCATCGCGATGACCGGCCGGTCGGGGTGGGCGAACTTGGCCGCGATCGCGTAGGGTACCGCGGGGCCCATGGTGGCCAGGTTGCCGGAAAGCGAGGCCATCATGCCCCGGCGGACCTTCAGGTCGCGCGCGTACCAGTTCGCGGCCGAGCCGGAGTCGCACGTGAGGATGGCACGATCCGGGATGCGGGGGGACAGCTCCCAGAACACGCGCTGCGGGTTGATCGGATCGGCATCGTTGTGCGCCCGGGCTTCCAGTACCTTCCACCAGTCCCTCAGCCAACCCTCGATCTCCTCCCGCCAGGAGCGGTCGGACTTGCGCTTGAGCATGGGGAGAAGAAGCTGCAGCGTTTCCCGGCTGTGGCCGTGAAGGCTGACCTCCATCGGGTATCGCAGGCTCAGCATCCGGGGTTTGATATCGATCTGCACCCCGCGGGCGTCGCCCGGCTTGGGGAGGAATTCCGAGTAGGGGAAGCTGCTCCCGACCATGAGCAGCGTGTCGCATTTCGTCATCAAGTCCCAGCTGGGCTTGGTGCCGAGCAGGCCGATCGAGCCGGTGACATACGGCAGGTCGTCCGGAAGTGCGGCTTTACCGAGCAGCGCCTTGGCGACGCCGGCGCCGAGGATCTCGGCAACCTCCATGAGCTCCTCGGTGGCGCCGAGTGCCCCCGCGCCGACCAGCATCGCCACGCGCTCGCCCTCGTTGAGCACCCGCGCGGCCCTCCGGAGATCCTCCTCGGTGGGGATCACCAACGGCTCGGAGTATCCGATCCCGGTGAAGACCGCTCCATGGCGACGGGGAGGTTCCTCCACTGCGTCCATCTCCTGCACGTCGTTCGGCAGGATGATGCAGGTGACGGTTCGCTCGGCCTTGGCGATCCGCATGGCGCGGTCCACCAGATGGCGTACCTGGGCGGGGGTAGAGGCCAAGGCGACGTAGTGCCGCGCGACGTCCTTGAAGAGCGACCCGAGGTCCACCTCCTGCTGGAAGTCGGCGCCGAGACCGATGGTCGCTTGTTGACCCACGATGGCGACCACCGGCTGGTGGTCCATCATCGCGTCGTAGAGCCCATTGAGCAGGTGGATGGCGCCCGGCCCCGATGTGGCCAGACATACTCCGACCTCACCGGTGAACTTTGCGTGAGCGCATGCCATGAACGCGGCCATCTCTTCGTGGCGCACCTGCACGAAGTCGATCTTCTCCTCTGCCCGGTCCAGCGCCCCGATCAAGCCATTGATTCCGTCTCCCGGATAGCCGAAGATCCGCCGCACTCCCCATTGATGGAGCCGATCGACCAGGAAATCGCTCACGGTGTGGCCCATCCTTGGCTCCCTTCGTCGTTTGCCCTACAAGTGATTACCCGCGAATGCCTTGCCGCCCGAATTACTGTTGCCTGCTTTCCGGGTGTGTTCCGTGAGACGGATCACGACGGCCTCCATGGGAAGGGCGCGAGGCGTCAGCGTTGGTTTCGAAGGGCGATGCCGGCGACGGCCACTGCGAGGAGCGCGGCCGCCCCGGCGGCCACGGCCGGGTGCAGCGCCGCGGCGGTCTGAAGGCTCCTCGAGCTAACCCTGCCCCTCCAGTTCTTCCCCCGTTCCCCTCCGTCGTGCTCCACCGGCGCGTACAGATTGTCCGGCCGGGTTGCCGTCACCGGTCGGTGGGTCTTCTGCGCCTCGAAGGTGTTGCGCTCCATGTAGCGGTCGGCAAGCCTCGGCGCGACCGTGCCCGCCAGACTCAACAGCCTGCCCATGCCGCTCACCACGAGATCCCGCATCGGGTGCTCGGCACAGTGAAGAATCGCGCGGGCGACCAGTTCAGGGGCATACACCGGCGGCACCGGTTGGGGCTCGACGCCAAGCAGGGTCCGCGCCTTGTCGAACAGCGGGGTGTCGATGCTGCCGGGCTTGATCAGGGTCACCGAGATCGGCGCGCCCTCTTCCTCGAGCTCCATGCGGAGCGAGTCGGTGAAGGCCTTCAGGGCGTGCTTGGCCGCGCAGTAGTTGCCCTGGAGTGGAATGGCACGGTCCGCCAACGCGCTGGCCACATTGATGAGCGCGCCGCCCCGGCTCCTGAGGTGGGGAACCGCCGCCCGTGAGCCGTAGACCTGTCCCCAGTAGTTGACATCGAACTGCCGGCGCATGTCGGCCACCGGCAGCTCCATGATCCTCCCGTACACCGCGACGGCCGCATTGTTTACCCAGGTGTCGATCCGGCCAAACTCCCGCATCGCCACCTCGGCGATGCGGTTGACGTCATCGGGGCTGGCCACGTCGGCCTGGACCGATACGGCCCGTCCGCCGCGCCGGCGGATGCGCTCGACCGCCCGCCGGAGGTCGGTCTCATTTCGGGCCGCGAGAACCACACAGGCGCCCCGCTCCGCCGCCATCCTGGCGGTCACCAGGCCGATGCCGCTGGACGCTCCGGTGATGACCACGACCTGTTCTTCCACTCGCTTCAACTGGTGCTGCATCATTCCCACCTCCCTCTCAGTGGTGCAGCAAGCGGTCCGCCAGGGCGGTGAACCGGTCGCGCAGCCCCACCGTCAGCGACTCGGATGGAGGCTGCTTGACGACATGGAGTGTCCCTCGTTTCCGCACGATCTCGACGTGCGACTCACCCCGGCGATCGCGATAGAAGCGAAGCGTCGCGGTAGCTCCCCCGAGCCGCACCCGCTCGAGGATGACCTCGGGGAGCCACGTCGGAAGAACGGGATCGACCACCAGCAGGTCCAGCGCGGCCACCGGCTGCATCCCCAGCAGTGTGTGGATGAGCAGCGGAAATGCACTCTGGTTCCAAGTCTGGGGGGCGTTGGCCTGGGGATAGGCTCCTGGGTGAGGAAACTCGGAGCGGGCGTAACCACCGACGCACTCCGGCGCGCGCAGCCTCGGATAGAGTCCGGCCAGATCCACCAGTGCCTCCATCAGCTCGAGGAATCGGACATCGAGCCCGTAGCGCCGCAGGCCGAAACCGATGGTCGCGTTCTCCACCACCCACACGCTGCCCAAATGGTAGCCGATGGGGTTGTACGAGGGATGGCTGCTCGCGAGCGTGCGGATCCCCCACCCGCCGAACATATCGGGCGCGAACAACCGCCCGACCACCGGCGGCACGTGCTCGTCGGAGACGATTCCCGCCGCAAGGCAGTGACCTGCGTTGGAGCCGATGCTGCGCACCTGGCGTTTCTCGGGATCCAGGGCGAGGGCGATGAAGCCTTCGTCCTCCATCCACCAGTCCCGGTTGAATCGCGCCTTGAGATCCATCGCCGACCGCCAGTATGCCTTCGCGTCTTCCGTCCGGCCCTGGACCGCGGCGAGCACGGCGCCGAGCTGCTGGGCGGCGAACCAGTAGCCCTGAAGCTCGCAGGTCGCGATCGGTGCGGAGACGGTCCGCCCGTCGGGGTACATGATCGCTTCGCCGCTGTCCTTCCACCCCTGATTCTTCGGCCCCCGCTCCGCCAGGGTGAGATACTCGAGGTATCCGTCGCCGTCCCGATCGCCCCGCTCCCGGGCCCAGTCGAGCGCTCGACGAGCGGCGTCCCAGTGGCCCTCCAGGTCGGCCCGGTCGCCACTCCAGGCGTAGAGATGCGCCAGTGCGATCACGAACATCATCGGACTGGCGAAGTCGCCGTAGTAGCGCGCGTACGGATTGCGTGCGGTTCGCGCCAGCGGACCGCGCCTGACGGAGTGAATGATCCTTCCCGGCGCTTCATCGCGCGCCGCGTCTTCGGTCTGGCCCTGAATCCTCCGCAGCCTTGTCATCGTGGCCCGCAGCAGGTGCCCACTATCGAACAGCGCCGCCTGCCAGCTGGCAGTCAGGGAATCGCGGCCGAACAGCGCCGGGTAGAGAGGGATGCCTGCGGCGGGCGCGAGCCATTCCTCCGTGCCCCCTTCCAGCAGCGCAAGCGACCCGAGGTCGGTGACGGCCTGGTTCACCACCCGCTCGACCAGCCGGTCGCCCGGCGAGCGAAATTTCGTGACCTCCGCCTGCCAAGTCCGTGCGGCGCGCTGCCGCTCCTTCTCGCCCTCGACGTCGGGTACCGAGTCGCCATCGCTCGCTATAACCCGCAGCACGATCGTCTCGGGGCATTGAGGCCGCAGCCCGACTCGCGCGGCCAGCCTCCCGGGACACGCGGTCCAGACCGCGGCCCCCGTGACCGAGACCGCGGTCTCGAAGGGCAGGTCGGACCGGCCGAGCCGGAAGCGGAGGGAGTTGGTGTCGGTCAGCCGCTCGATCGGTAAGGCCCTCCCCCCGTTGCCTTCCATGGCTTCCATCAGGTCG
The DNA here is from genome assembly GCA_046729675.1 of Gemmatimonadota bacterium. GTDB lineage: Bacteria > Gemmatimonadota > Gemmatimonadetes > Gemmatimonadales > GWC2-71-9 > CAVVWJ01. The sequence continues at coordinate 14,305 of JBKPGZ010000151.1, forward strand.
GCGAAGTCCGCATCCACGCACCATGCGAGTCCGATCGTGAGGCTCTCCGGCGACCGGTTGGTAATCCTCAACGTGACCTCGAGCCCCCGGAAGGTGAGCTCGTGTCGGAGCAGGAGATCGAGCGCCCGATCGGGGATGCCGTGGGGGTCACGTGGGACCTCGTCTCCGCCGAACCCGCTCCCCCCGCCGGTGAAGCCGCCCAGTTCGGGATAGCTGAGATTGAAGGCCAGTGTCCGCTGGTCGCCGGTGCCGCCGGCGCAGAGCCACGGCCGTTGGCCGTCGATCTCGAGCCGAAGCTCCCGGACGAAGCGCGTCTCCCGGAAGAAGAATCCGCTGAGCGTCTGGTCGGCTCCGCATTCCCCCTGCCGATTAGTGATGAGAACCGACGGCCCGTACCAGGCGCACTCCAGCGCCGGTCGGATCGCCACGCCGCCGACGGGAATCGCCAGCGTGGTCACCGGTGGGCCTCCACCCCGCCCTGACGCCACAGATCGGGAACGGGGCAGGTCGAGGATCGCGGCGTCAGCATCGGGTGCACCGGGCGTCCGAGCAGCTCACCTTGCTTTCCATAGAAGCCTCCGTATGAGAAGCCTCCGCATGCTCTCGAGGGTCCTTGGAACTTGGGTTGTAGATGGGAAGGGGGATGTGATCTGGATTCCGCACTGACGGGCGGGCGTATCATTACAATCCATATGCCCTGGTACGTCTACCTCGCCCGCTGTGCCGACGGCACCCTCTATACCGGCGTCACCACCGACCTCGAAGCCCGCGAGCGCGCCCATAACCGCGGCCGGGGGGCGGCCTATACCAGGTCACGGCTCCCGGTCTCGATCGTCCATGCGGAGACGGCGTCCGACCGTGGCGCGGCGCTGCGCCGGGAGCTGGCGATCAAGCGACTGACTCGAAGGGACAAGGAGGCGCTGGTGGGGGATAAGACGGCCGCGACCCGATTCGAGGGCTTCGGCCCGGGGGCGACCCGGTTTCTCGGCCGTCTGGAGCGCAACAACCGCCGGGACTGGTTCGAGCGGCACCGGCCGGTCTACGAGCGCGAGATCCGCGATCCGATGCGGGCGCTGGTGGAGGAGATGGACGTGCGGCTCGCGCGCCTGGCCCCCGAGCTGGTCGGCGATCCCAAGCGCTCGATCTTCCGGATCCATCGGGACGTCCGCTTCTCGGCCGACAAGTCGCCCTACAAGACCAACGCTGCGTGCCAGTTCTATCACTGTGACGCCGGTCGCGGGGCGGGACAGGACGCGGAAGGTGCCGGTGCCGGGCTCTACTTTCAGATAGCTCGCGGGGAGTGCTTCGTGGCGGGCGGGATGTGGATGCCGGCGCGGCCCGCGCTGGACCGGATCCGCGAGGCAATCGCGGACGCGCCGGAGGACTTCGAGGTACTGCTCCGGGCGCCAGCGTTCCGCCGGCGGTTCCGGCGGCTCGATCCGGAGGCGCAACTCAAGCGGATGCCACGCGGGTATGCGGAGACGCACCCGGCGGCCGGCTGGCTCCGCTACCGCTCGTTCACAGCCACGCACATGATGACCGAGCACGAAGTCGAGAGCCCCAGACTCGCCGACATCCTGGCCCGGGACTTCGCGGCACTGGTGCCTCTGGTGCGCTGGCTCAACGCCGCGATCGGCTACCGGGAGGCGGACCGGAGATACTGAGCCGATGGACGGCATCGTGACGGAGGTCACACTGTCCTCCAGTTCCGCTCGCTAGACTTCCGGATGCGCAGACGTGCCCCGTGAGTGAATGGGGGTGAGTGGCGCGTGGAATGTCCGCGTTGTCGCGGGTCCAGAATGTATCGCCGCACTGCCGACGAGATCGCTGCTCCTCGCGCTATCCGCTCCATTCTTCCACGGACATCCGGTACCCGCCGACCAGGCCCGCGCTCGGCTGAGGTCGGGCCGGAGGTCGCGGCCATGACGCGTTGAAAGGAGCAGATACCATGATCACGCGATCCGAAAAGCAGGAGACCAAACGCCAGGCAGTCCGGGAGCGCGAGGGAGCCGGATCGACCGCGCTCGCCCGGCAGGAGCCGTTCAGCGCCAGTCCCTTTGCTCTGATGCGCCGGGTGGCAGAGGACATGGACCGCATGTTCGAGAGCTTTGGGTTCGGCCGGGGACGGTTCGCCCCGCGATTCTGGTCGGAGCTGCCCGAGCGGTTCGCCGAACCGGAGCTGGTTGCTTGGGCCCCTGAGATCGAGGCCTTCGAGCGCGAGGGTCAGTTCGTGGTCCGTGCCGATCTTCCCGGCTTGAAGAAGGAAGATGTCCGGGTGGACGTGACCGAGAACGCCCTCATCCTCGAAGGGGAGCGCCGGCAGGAACATGAGGAGCGGAAAGAGGGCTTCTACCGCAGCGAGCGGAGCTACGGACGCTTCTCCCGCGCGATCCCGCTGCCCGAAGGGGTGGACACGGAAGACGTGAAGGCCCAGTTCAAGGACGGCGTCCTGGAGGTGAGGCTGCGGGCGCCCAAGCGGCCGGCGCAGCGGCGCCGCCAGATCGAAGTCGGTTCGGCCTGACCGGCCTCAGCCCGGGCGGCCGTGACGAGTGACCGGCGTCCGATGGTCAGCGGTGGCTCGTCACGCCCACCTGGCGGCACATGTCCAGCACCGGGCAGGTGGAGCACTTCGGGAGCCGGCCGGTACACACGTGCTTGCCGAACGGTACCAGGAGCGAGTTGATCTCGACCCAGTAACGCGGTGGCAGTCGATGCTCCAGCTCGGCCATGGTCTTCTCGGGCGTCGGGGCGCGAACATACCCCCAGCGGTTGGTGACCCGATGCACGTGGATGTCCACGCTGATGAGCGTCGCACCACAGGCGATCCCGAGCGCCAGGTGGGCGCACTTGGGACCGACGCCCGGCAGAGCGAGCAACGCCGACTCGTCGCAGGGTAGCTCTCCCCCGTGTCCCTCGGCTGTGCGGGCGATGCTTCGAATCTGGGACGCCTTGGCACCGTGGAAGCTGACGTCCCCGATGAGGGAATCGATGCGTGGGATCGGAAGCCGGGCGATATGGCCGGCGGTCGGCGCGGCATCGAACAGCCGCCGAGCCGCGACGAGACTCACCTCGTCGTACGTCCGGATGGAGAGGATGCAGGCGACCAGCTGCTCGAAGAGGCTCCGATGTCCCAGCTCCGCGAGCGCAAACATCGCGGCCTTGGGA